>NZ_JBHVQX010000024.1:0-121573 GCF_042886395.1 Streptomyces sp. NPDC058008
GGGGGGGGGGGGTGGCGGGGGCTTTTGTGGTGGTGTCCTCCCCGGGGGGCGGCGCCGCCCCCCGCGCCCCGCCCCCCCCCCCCGCTCCTGGTTGGCGGCCTGGGACGGCCGTCAGGTCACACCTCGACGACGACCGGAAGGATCATCGGGCGACGGCGGTAGGTGTCCGACACCCACTTGCCCACCGTGCGGCGGACCAGCTGCTGGAGCTGGTGCGGCTCCATCACCCCGTCCTGGGCGGACTTGTTGAGCGCGTCCTCGACCTTGGGCACGACCGCGGTGAACGCACCGTCGTCGATGCCGGAACCGCGCGCCTGGATGTGCGGACCGCCCACGATCTTGCCGGACGAGCTGTCGACCACGATGAAGACCGAGATGATCCCCTCGTCACCGAGGATGCGGCGGTCCTTGAGGGAGGTCTCCGTGACGTCGCCGACCGAGAGGCCGTCGACGTAGACGTAGCCGGCCTGCACCTTGCCGACGATCTTCGCCTTGCCGTCGACGAGGTCGACGACCACGCCGTCCTCGGCGATGACGATGTGGTCCTTCGGCACACCGGTGAGCGCACCGAGTTCGGCGTTGGCCCGCAGGTGGCGCCATTCGCCGTGGACCGGCATCAGGTTCTTCGGCTTGCAGATGTTGTAGAAGTACAGCAGCTCGCCGGCCGAGGCGTGGCCCGAGACGTGGACCTTCGCGTTGCCCTTGTGGACGACGTTCGCGCCCCAGCGGGTCAGCCCGTTGATCACGCGGTAGACCGCGTTCTCGTTGCCGGGGATCAGGGACGACGCCAGGATCACCGTGTCGCCCGGGACGATCCGGATCTGGTGGTCCCGGTTGGCCATGCGCGAGAGAGCGGCCATCGGCTCGCCCTGGGAGCCCGTGCAGACCAGCACGACCTCGTCGTCGGGCAGGTCGTCGAGTGTCTTGACGTCGACGACCAGTCCGGCGGGCACCTTCAGATAGCCCAGGTCACGGGCGATCCCCATGTTGCGGACCATGGAACGCCCGACGAAGGCGACCCTGCGGCCGTACTCGTGGGCGGCGTCCAGGATCTGCTGGATGCGGTGCACGTGGCTGGCGAAGCTGGCCACGATGATGCGCTTCTGCGCGTTCGCGAAGACCGTGCGCAGGACGTTGGAGATGTCCCGCTCCGGCGGAACGAATCCGGGGACCTCGGCGTTCGTCGAGTCGGAGAGGAGAAGGTCGATGCCCTCCTCGCTCAGCCGGGCGAAGGCGTGCAGGTCGGTGAGACGGCCGTCCAGCGGGAGCTGGTCCATCTTGAAGTCACCGGTCGCGACGGCCAGGCCCGCGGGGGTGCGGATGGCGACCGCGAGGGCGTCCGGGATGGAGTGGTTGACCGCGATGAACTCGCAGTCGAACACGCCGATGCGCTCGCGCTGCCCCTCCGCCACCTCGAGGGTGTAGGGACGGATCCGGTGCTCCTGCAGCTTGGCCTCGATGAGCGCGAGGGTCAGCTTGGAGCCGATCAGCGGGATGTCCGGCTTCAGGCGGAGCAGATACGGGACACCGCCGATGTGGTCCTCGTGGCCGTGCGTGAGGACGATGCCCTCGATGTCGTCCAGGCGGTCCCGGATAGTGGTGAAGTCCGGCAGGATCAGGTCGATGCCGGGCTGCTCCTCCTCGGGGAAGAGCACACCGCAGTCGACGATGAGCAGGCGGCCGCCGTACTCGAAGACCGTCATGTTGCGGCCGATCTCGCCCAGGCCGCCCAGCGGGGTGACCCGCAGGCCGCCCTTGGGAAGCTTCGGCGGGGTACCGAGTTCAGGATGCGGATGACTCAAAAGACTCTCCTTACCACGCGCGCCACGTACCGCTGAGGGCACGTGGCGCGCGTGTCATTTCGTGCACTTGCTGTTGTCAGGGTGGTGTTTCCGCCGCGAGTGTCCTCGCGTATTCAGTTGTGAAGTCCGTGGTCAGAGCTGTACCCCGCCGGCGGCCAGATCGATCTTGAGCTGGGCCGTCTCCTGGGCGGTCAGTTCCACCAGGGGGAGGCGCAGCGGGCCGGCGGGCAGGCCCTGGAGGGTGAGCGCGGCCTTGGTGGTGATCACGCCCTGGGTGCGGAACATCCCGGTGAACACCGGGAGCAGCTTCTGGTGGATCTCCGTGGCCTTCTGCACGTCTCCGCCGAGGTGCGCCTCGATGAGGGCGCGCAGCTCGGGGGTGGCGACATGGCCGACGACGGAGACGAAGCCGACCGCGCCGACCGAGAGGAGCGGGAGGTTGAGCATGTCGTCGCCGGAGTACCAGGCGAGTCCGGACTGGGCGATGGCCCAGCTGGACCGGCCCAGGTCTCCCTTGGCGTCCTTGTTGGCGACGATCCGGGGGTGCTCGGCGAGGCGTACGAGCGTCTCCGTGTCGATCGGCACACCGCTGCGGCCGGGGATGTCGTACAGCATCACGGGCAGGCCCGTGGAGTCCGCGATGGCGCCGAAGTGGCGGAGGAGGCCCTCCTGCGGCGGCTTGTTGTAGTACGGCGTGACCGCGAGGAGGCCGTGGGCGCCGGTGCGCTCGGCCGTGCGGGCCAGCTCGATGCTGTGCCGGGTGTCGTTGGTGCCGACGCCCGCGATGACGTGGGCCCGGTCTCCCACGGCTTCCAGCACAGCCCGTACGAGCTGGTCTTTCTCCGCGTCGCTGGTGGTCGGGGACTCGCCCGTGGTGCCGTTGATGACCAGGCCGTCGTTGCCTGCGTCCACCAGATGGGTGGCGAGCCGCTGGGCGCCGTCGAGGTCGAGTGCGCCGTCCGCCGTGAAGGGCGTGACCATAGCGGTGAGGACCCGCCCGAAGGGGGTCTGCGGAGTGGAGATCGGAGCCATGGGTAACACGCTACTCGTTGCTCGGAGCGTCGCGCCCCCTCGGGGGGACGGGGAAGAGGAGCCCGGCACTGCCTGCTCGGGGGTTCAAGCAGTGCCGGGTCCGTTTGATCAGCCTAGATGAACTTCACGAAACGTCGCAATACGGACACCGCTTACGGGGCGACCCGTCCGTTTTTGTTGAAGGCGGCATGAGTGAGCGGCATCAGGCTCCGCCAGTGCTGTTCCATCTGTTCCCCGACCATTTCGATCTCGCGCTGCGGGAAGGACGGCACCTTGGCCAGTTCGTGCTGGGTGCGCAGGCCGAGGAAGTGCATGAGCGAGCGCGCGTTGCAGGTGGCGTACATCGAGGAGAAGAGGCCGACGGGGAGGACGGCCCGGGCGACCTCGCGGGCGACACCGGCGGCGAGCATCTCCTGGTAGGCGTCGTACGCCTGGCGGTAGGACTCCTCCATGGCGCGGCTCGTGAGCTCGTGCTGCTCCGGGGTGCCCTCGACGAACTCGTACTTGCCGGGGCGGCCCTGCTGGATGAGCTTGCGGGACTCCCCCGGAACGTAGAAGACCGGTTCGAGCTCCCTGTAGCGGCCCGATTCCTCGTTGTACGACCAGCCCACGCGGTGCCGCATGAACTCGCGGAACACGAAGATCGGGGCGCTGATGAAGAAGGTCATCGAGTTGTGCTCGAACGGGCTGCCGTGCCGGTCCCGCATCAGGTAGTTGATGAGCCCCTTCGAGCGCTCGGGGTCCTTGGTGACCTCTTCCAGCGACTGCTCGCCGGCCGTGGAGACGCGGGCTGCGAACAGCACGTCGGAGTCACCGGCAGCGGATTTCACCAGGTCAACGGTGACGTCGCTGCGGAAGTGGGCCTTCGTGGGCTCGGGGGTGTCGGTCACCGGCGGGGGTCCTTCCAATGGCGTCGCTCGGGCGGCGTCCACTCTACGGGCCCCGGGGGCGGCATCCGTCAGCGGGAAATTTTCGACGGGTTCGGCGATTCGGGGCACCGATCAGGCCTCTCGTACGTCTGACTCATTAGCAGCACCCGTCACAGAGTTCAAGGAGAGTTTCCTCATGTTCCGCCGGCGTGAATCCGTTCCGTTCTCGTTCGTCGCCGAGGCCGACCGGTTCCGCAGTAATGTCACTCCGCCTCCCCGCCAGCGCGCCAGTCGTTCCCAGCTGGCGGCCCGTTCCCTCGTAGGGCTGACGCTGGTCGCCGGCTTCGCCGGATCGCTGCTCTTCGGTCTGCCCGCCCTCGACACCGAGCGGACCCCGTCCCACAGTCAGACGTCCGAGGCCTCCCAGCAGCGCTGACCCGTACGGGCCCCCTGGGGTGGTCGGCCGGGGGGCTGCTCGGTAGCCTCACCGGGCACAGCAATCGAGCGTGCTTGTGAGTGAGGATCAGTCGTGCCCCTGCCCTTCCTGACGGCCGACCGCGCATTCGACGCGGGCGCAGAGGACATCGCGCTGCCGTTCGACGACCACGACAGCTGGCGACGGCCCTACCGCCCCGGCCCCTGGCGGGTCGCGGCGGCGGCCACGCTGCTGCTGCTGTCGTCCTTCGTACTGCTCGCCGCGATGATCATCACGTTCGCCGGGTCCTTCTCCGGTGCCATCGCGTGTTTCGTGCTCGCTGCCGTGGTGATCGCCTGCGCGCTGCGGCTCCTGCGGGTCGGTGCCTGGGTGAGCCTGCACGGCGTGCGCCGGGTGGGCTTCTTCCGTACGACCACGGTGCGGTGGCAGAACACCGCGGCGGTCCGTACGGTCCAGCAGCCGGTGAAGTGGCTCGGTTTCCCGCGCACCGTCCAGGGCCAGGCCCTGGTGGTGGTGCGCAGGAGCGGCGGGCCGCTGGCGCCGCTGTTCACCGACCACAACGCGGACTTCCTGGCCCGCGCCGAGGCCTTCGAGCGGGCCACCGACTCGATCGAGGCCTGGGGGGACGAATACCGCACCTCCTGAAGGCCTGGGTCCCCCAGGGGGCCGCGGGAACACCTCACAAGCCGGTACGGCGCCGCTCAGGCGCGTACCGGCTTGTGTGCGTGCAGGGCGATGGCGCGCTGCATCGCCTTGCGGGCGCGCGGGGTGTCCCTCGCGTCCTGGTAGGCGACCGCCAGCCGGAACCAGCAGCGCCAGTCGTCCGGGCTGTCCTCGGTCTCCTCCCGGCGCCGCGCGAAGACGGCGTCGGCGGAGTCGCGGTCGATGCGCCCCGACGGGGTACGCGTCAGCTCGTCCACGGGGAGTCCTCCCTCCGCGTCCAGTTCGGCCGCCAGGGCGTTGGCCCTGCGCACGAACTGGGTGTTCTTCCAGAGGAACCAGACACCGATCACCGGCAGGATCAGCACCGCCACGCCGAAGGTCACCGTGAGCAGCGTGCCGTGCCGGATGAGCAGGACGCCGCGGCTGCCGGCCAGGACGAAGTAGAAGACCAGGACGGCGGCCGTGACGACGTAGGTGAGCTTTGCGCGCATGGGGTTGGGCCCAGTCAGTTCAGGTCGAGGAAGTGTTCCAGGCCGAAGGTGAGGCCGGGAGTGGTCACCACGCGGCGGGTGCCGAGCAGGATGCCCGGCATGAAGCTGCTGTGGTGGAGGGAGTCGTGCCGCAGGGTGAGGGTCTCGCCCTCGCCGCCCAGCAGGACCTCCTGGTGGGCGAGGAGGCCGCGGAGCCGGACCGAGTGGACCGGGACGCCGTCGACGTCCGCGCCCCGCGCTCCGTCCAGCGCCGTGACCGTGGCGTCCGGCTGCGGGGCCGCGCCGGCCTTCTCGCGGGCGGCTGCGATGAGCTGGGCGGTGCGGGTGGCGGTGCCGGAGGGGGCGTCCGCCTTGCGGGGGTGGTGGAGCTCGATGACCTCGACGGACTCGAAGTAGCGGGCGGCGCGCTCCGCGAACTTCATGGTGAGGACGGCGCCGATGGAGAAGTTCGGCGCGATGAGCACACCGGTCTCCGGGGAGCCGGAGAGCCAGGTGTTCAGCTGCGCGAGCCGTTCGTCGGTCCAGCCCGTGGTGCCGACCACCGCGTGGATGCCGTGCCGGACGCAGAAGTCGAGGTTCTCCATCACCGACGCGGGTGTGGTGAGCTCGACGACGGCCTGGGCGCCGGTCTCCGTAAGGGTCTCCAGCCGGTCGCCGCGGCCGAGCGCCGCGACCAGTTCCATGTCGTCGGCGGCCTCCACGGCCCGTACGGCCTCGGATCCGATGCGGCCCTTGGCGCCGAGAACGGCCACGCGCAGCTTGCTCATGTGCTCTTTTCCTTACGGGTGGTTAGGAGACCGCTTCCTGGAGGCGGTCGGCCTGCTTGTCCTTCAGCGGGCCGATGACCGAGAGCGAGGGCCGCTGTCCGAGGACGTCGGCCGCCACGGCCCGGACCTCGTCGGGGGTGACCGCCGCGATCCTGGCCAGCATGTCATCGACGGACATCTGTTCGCCCCAGCAGAGTTCGCTCTTGCCGATGCGGTTCATGAGCGCGCCCGTGTCCTCCAGGCCGAGGACGGTGGAACCGGCGAGCTGGCCGACGGCGCGGCCGATCTCCTCGTCACCGAGGCCGTCCGTCGCCACCCGGTCGAGTTCGTCGCGGCAGATCGCGAGGACGTCGTGCACCTGGCTGGGCCGGCAGCCCGCGTACACGCCGAAGAGCCCGCAGTCGGCGAAGCCGGAGGTGTACGAGTACACGCTGTAGGCCAGGCCGCGCTTCTCGCGCACCTCCTGGAAGAGGCGGGAGCTCATGCCGCCGCCGAGCGCGGTGTTCAGGACGCCGAGCGCCCAGCGGCGTTCGTCGGTCCTGGCCAGGCCGGGCATGCCGAGGACGACGTGCGCCTGCTCGGTCCTGCGGTTCAGGAGCTCGACCTTGCCGGCGGTGCGCAGGGTGCGGGACCCCTCGCGCGGCGCCGTGGGGACGGCGTCGGTGCGGGTGAGGGCTCCGGCGCGCTCGAAGGCCCTGCGGACCTGGCGCACGACGGTGGCGTGGTCCACGTTGCCCGCCGCGGCCACCACCAGGTGCGTGGGGTCGTAGTGCTTCTTGTAGAAGCGGGCGATCTGGCCGCGGTTCAGCGCGTTGATCGTGTCGACGGTGCCGAGGACCGGGCGGCCCAGCGGGGTGTCGCCGAGCATCGTGTGCGCGAACAGGTCGTGCACGCAGTCGCCCGGGTCGTCCTCCGTCATCGCGATCTCCTCGAGGATGACGCCGCGCTCGGCGTCGACGTCCTCGGGGGCGATCAGCGAGCCGGTCAGCATGTCGCAGACGACGTCGATGGCCAGCGGCAGGTCGGTGTCCAGGACCCGCGCGTAGTAGCAGGTGTACTCCTTCGCCGTGAAGGCGTTCATCTCGCCGCCGACCGCGTCGATCGCGGACGAGATGTCGAGGGCGCTGCGCTTGGCGGTGCCCTTGAAGAGGAGGTGTTCGAGGTAGTGCGTCGCGCCGTTCAGGGTGGGCGTCTCGTCGCGTGATCCGACGTTGGCCCAGATCCCGAAGGTGGCGGAGCGGACGGAGGGCAGGGTCTCGGTGACGACCCGCAGGCCGCCGGGGAGGACCGTGCGGCGGACGGTGCCGATGCCGCCTGTGCCCTTGAGAAGCGTTTGGGTACGGGCGACGGCCCGCCCCTCCGAGGAGGGGCGGGCCGTCGTCACGGAACTACGGGACGTCACTTGTCGGTGTCGTCCTTCTTCTCGTCCTCTTCGCCCTCGATCACGGGGATGAGGGAGAGCTTGCCGCGGGAGTCGATCTCCGCGATCTCGACCTGGACCTTGGCGCCGACGCCGAGCACGTCCTCGACGTTCTCCACGCGCTTGCCACCGGCGAGCTTGCGGATCTGCGAGATGTGCAGCAGGCCGTCCTTGCCGGGCATCAGGGAGACGAAGGCACCGAAGGTGGTGGTCTTGACGACCGTGCCCAGGTACCGCTCGCCGACCTCCGGCATGGTCGGGTTGGCGATGGCGTTGATCGTGGCGCGGGCGGCCTCGGCCTGCGAGCCCTGCTGGGCACCGATGTAGATGGTGCCGTCGTCCTCGATCGTGATGTCGGCGCCGGTGTCCTCCTGGATCTGGTTGATCATCTTGCCCTTGGGGCCGATGACCTCACCGATCTTGTCCACCGGGATCTTGACGGTGATGATCCGCGGGGCGTTCGGGGACATCTCGTCCGGGACGTCGATGGCCTCGTTCATGACGTCCAGGATGTGCAGACGCGCGTCACGGGCCTGCTTCAGCGCGGCGGCCAGGACCGAGGCGGGGATGCCGTCGAGCTTGGTGTCGAGCTGGAGCGCGGTCACGAACTGCTTCGTGCCGGCGACCTTGAAGTCCATGTCGCCGAAGGCGTCCTCCGCACCGAGGATGTCGGTGAGGGCGACGTAGTGGGTCTTGCCGTCGATCTCCTGCGAGATCAGGCCCATGGCGATACCGGCGACGGCGGCCTTGAGGGGCACACCGGCGTTCAGCAGCGACATGGTGGAGGCGCAGACCGAGCCCATGGACGTCGAGCCGTTGGAGCCCAGCGCCTCGGAGACCTGGCGGATCGCGTAGGGGAACTCCTCGCGCGAGGGCAGCACCGGCACGATGGCGCGCTCGGCGAGCGCGCCGTGGCCGATCTCGCGGCGCTTGGGCGAGCCCACACGGCCGGTCTCGCCGACCGAGTACGGCGGGAAGTTGTAGTTGTGCATGTAGCGCTTGCGGGTCACCGGGGAGAGGGTGTCCAGCTGCTGCTCCATGCGGAGCATGTTGAGGGTGGTGACGCCCAGGATCTGCGTCTCGCCACGCTCGAACAGCGCCGAGCCGTGCACGCGCGGGATGGCCTCGACCTCGGCGGCGAGCGTACGGATGTCCGTGACGCCGCGGCCGTCGATGCGGACCTTGTCCTTGATGACGCGCTCGCGGACCAGCTTCTTGGTCAGCGCGCGGTAGGCACCCGAGATCTCCTTCTCGCGGCCCTCGAAGGCCGGGAGGAGCTTCTCGCCCGCGATGTCCTTGATGCGGTCGAGCTCCGCCTCGCGCTCCTGCTTGCCGGCGATGGTGAGCGCCTTGGCGAGCTCGGTGCTGACGGCCTTGGTCAGCGCCTCCAGGACGTCGTCCTGGTAGTCGAGGAAGACCGGGAACTCACCGGTGGGCTTGGCGGCCTTGGCGGCGAGGTCCGACTGGGCCTTGCAGAGCGTCTTGATGAAGGGCTTCGCGGCTTCCAGACCGGCGGCGACGACCTCTTCGGTCGGGGCCTCGGCGCCGTCCTTGACGAGCTGGATGGTCTTCTCGGTGGCCTCGGCCTCGACCATCATGATCGCGACGTCGCCGTCCTCCAGGACGCGCCCGGCGACGACCATGTCGAAGACGGCGTCCTCGAGCTCGGTGTGCGTCGGGAAGGCGACCCACTGGCCCTTGATCAGGGCGACGCGGGTGGCGCCGATCGGGCCGGAGAAGGGCAGGCCCGCCAGGATCGTGGAGGCGGAGGCGGCGTTGATGGCGACCACGTCGTACAGGTGGTCGGGGTTGAGCGCCATGATCGTCTCGACGATCTGGATCTCGTTGCGCAGGCCCTTCTTGAAGGAGGGGCGCAGCGGGCGGTCGATCAGGCGGCAGGTGAGGATCGCGTCCTCGGAGGGCCGGCCCTCACGGCGGAAGAAGGAGCCGGGGATCTTGCCGGCCGCGTACTGCCGCTCCTCGACGTCCACCGTGAGGGGGAAGAAGTCGAGCTGGTCCTTGGGCCGCTTGGAAGCGGTGGTGGCCGACAGCACCATGGTGTCGTCGTCCAGGTACGCGACGGCGGAGCCGGCGGCCTGCTTGGCCAGGCGGCCCGTCTCGAAGCGGATGGTGCGGGTGCCGAAGGTGCCGTTGTCGATCACGGCTTCGGCGTAGTGGGTCTCGTTCTCCACTAGTGTTTTCTCCATACTCGTCGTCTTTCGTCCTGGCGCCCGTGTGGCCCAGGACGGTGCGGAGAAGCGCGCCGTGTGTGCGGGCCGGTCTTCGATCGAAGCTCCCGGGCGTTGTCCCGGGGGCCACTACCGAGGACCGGCGGCGGCCGTGGCGCGCCTCTCCTCGTTCTGTTGTCGTACGTCCAGGTTACTGAGCCTGACCCCGGTCACGCACGTACAGCAAAGGGAGCGGCCCCCTGGAACCGGGGTACCGCTCCCTCTCACAGCGTCCTTACTTGGCGCCGCCGGCCGCACCGCGGCGGATGCCGAGGCGGTCGACGAGGGCACGGAAGCGCTGGATGTCCTTCTTGGCCAGGTACTGCAGAAGACGGCGACGCTGGCCGACGAGGATCAGCAGACCCCGGCGGGAATGGTGGTCGTGCTTGTGCGTCTTGAGGTGCTCCGTCAGGTCCGAGATCCGGCGGGAGAGCATGGCGACCTGGACCTCGGGGGATCCGGTGTCACCCTCCTTCTGGGCGAACTCGGACATGATCTGCTTCTTCGTAGCGGCGTCGAGCGGCACGCGTACTCCTCTTGGTGTTCGATGCGCCCACGAGTGCCCCTGGTCTTGATCTCAGGGGAGCTTCCGTGACTCGGAGGCGAAGGTCCGATGAGCGCAGCTCCCAGGGTGATCCCGGAAGCGCGTACACAAACGGCCGTCACACAGCGTACCAGTCGCCGCGGACCCGTCCGTACGCCGTGGGGGCCGGGTCAGCTGGTGAGCGCCCGGATCGAGTGGTAGACGTCGAAGACGGCCAGGCACAGGGGCAGCAGCGTCAGCAGCACGAAGGCCTCGGCGACCTCCAGGAAGCGCCCCCAGAACGGGGTGACCCCCTTGCGCGGCACGATCAGTCCGATGGCGGTGATCAGGGCGGCGACGCCGGCGACCGCGGCGGTGAGCCAGATCGTACGGATGTCCAGTCCCCCGCTGTCCCCCCTGAGCGCCTCGCGGATCAGATCGGCCGGCGGGTTGAGGGACAGCCCGAGGCCGAGGAGCACGAGGGCGGCGAGGCCGGCGCCCAAGGCGCAGCCGACCTGGGCGGTGTAGCGGAACAGGTGGGCGCGCATCAGCATCGCGACGCCGGTGGCGAGTGCGAGGAGCTGGCCCCAGACGCTGTCGGAGAAGCCGAGCACGGCGGCCGCTCCCACGGCCACCAGCGCGCACCCTCCGACGAGGCCGAGGAGCAGCTCGTGCCCGCGTCGCGCCTGGGCGGTGATGCGGTCGGCGTCGACGGGACCCTGCGGGGCCGGCTCGGACGTTCCGTAGTCACCGACGGTGGTGCGGGGCGGGTCGAAGCCGATGGGGAGGCGGGCGAAGCGGGTGGAGAGTCCGGGCAGGAAGGCGAGGAGCCCCACGGAGAGGGGGGCGCAGACGGCCGCGGTCTCGGCCGGTGCCATGCCGGTCAGGATCGCGACGAAGGTCACCAGCACGCCGATGGCGGAGGCGAAGACGAACGCGACGAAGGTCCCGTCGCCCTCGGGGGCGGCGATCATGAGGATCACCGACGCCACCAGCACGGCCGCGCAGGCGAGCAGGAACTGGAGCCTGCCGATGCCCTGGCCCTGGCTGAGCGGCAGGAGTCCGGCACCGGCGACGGCGGAGTGGGTGAGGACGCCGATCCCGAGCGCGATGGACGAGCCGCGGTCCGCGTAGACGCGCGCGCGCACGCAGGCCAGCGCGAGGAGGAGTACGGCGCTGACGGCGGCCAGGACGCCCGGCAGGCCGTGCATGTCGTGCCGGACGTCGGAGGTCCAGAGCACGAAGCCGAGCAGGACCAGGAGGACGGAGCCGCCGAAGAGCCCGGCGGAGCGCATGAGGCCGTCGCCCCACAGGGTGCGGTCCCGGGCGACGGCCGTGGCGACGGCGTCGGAGACGTCGTCGAAGACCGCGGGGGGCAGCGATTCCGAGAAGGGGCGCAGGGAGAGCAGTTCGCCGTCGAGGATGCGCTGGCCGGCCAGTGTGCGGCCGCTGTCCAGGACGGTGCCGTCGCGGCGTACGAGGTGGTAGCCGACCGGGGCGTCCTGGGCGGGGCTCTGCCCCGACAGCCGGAGGATCTCGGGGTAGAGGTCGGCGACCGGGATGTCCTCGGGCAGCGCCACGTCGACGCGGCTGTCGGGCGCGACGACCGTGACCCGGCAGAAGCCGGTTCCGTTGCCGGCCGGTACTCCGGGACCCGGCCTGCCGGATCCGGTGGCCGCGGTGCGGGCCGTCATACTCACGTGCTGCTCCCCCTCATGTGTTCTCCTCCGCCTCCTGGAACGCACCCCTGGACCACGGGCTTCACAAGCGTCCTGAATGACCCGTTTTTTGCGGTAGTTAGCGGATGCGTACACGCGTCGCGACACCCTACCGCCCTCGGGTGACCGGGTACGCCAGTAGGATCCTCCCGCGTACGGAACCCGTCGCCACGGGGGCGCCGATAGGAACAGTTCCGTCCGGCAAGGGAATTGGTGAGCTGTGAGCCAGATCGTCGTCAAGCGCCCACCGCGGGCCCTGCCCTCCGAAGTTCCGGGCGAGCAGGTGCAGTTGCAACCTCCGCCCGAGCTGCCTCGCGGACAGCAGGAGGGGGTGATGATGCAGCTGCTGCCGATGCTCGGTATGGGTGGCTCCGTCGTCTTCTTCTTCATGACGCCGAACCCCATCATGCGGATCATGGGCATGGTCATGATCGCGTCGACGGTCGCCATGGCCATCTCGATGATCATCCGCTTCCGGCGCGGCACGCAGGGCCAGCTCGCGGACATGCGGCGCGACTACCTGAAGTACCTGACGCAGACCAGGCGCGCCGTGCTGAGGACCGCACGGCAGCAGCGTGACGCGCAGTTCTACCTCCACCCCTCCCCGGAGCAGCTGTGGGCGCTCGTCGCCGAGGGCAGCCGGGTGTGGGAGCGCCGTGTCGGGGACGCGGACTTCGCGCACGTGCGCATCGGCCTGGGCAGCCAGGAGCTGGCCACCCCGCTCGTCGCGCCCGACACGGCACCGGTCGACGAGCTGGAGCCGCTGACCGCCGGGGCGATGCAGCAGTTCCTGACGACCCACAGCACGCTGGACGGGCTGCCGATGGCGGTCTCGCTCCGTGCCTTCTACCACCTGACGATCAGTGGTGAGGCGGAGTCCGCGCGGGCCACGGCCCGCGCGATGGTGGGGGCGCTCGCCTCGCTGCACTCCCCCGAGGACCTGGTCATCGCCGTCGCGGCCGGCCGGGACGCCGCTCCGCGCTGGGAGTGGACGAAGTGGCTCCCGCACGTCCAGGTGCACGGTTCCACCGACGGCGCGGGCAGCCGGCGTCTGATCACCACGGGGGTCGCGGAGCTGGAGGAGATGCTCGCGGGCCGCCTCGAGGGCCGCCCCCGCTTCCAGCCGGGCGGACAGCCGGTCCTCGACCAGCCGCACGTCGTCGTCGTGCTCGACGGCGAGTCCGTGCCGGCGACGTCGGCGCTCGCGTCGGCCGAGGGCCTGCAGGGCGTCACCGTCGTCGAGATCGTCACGGGCCAGGTCAACGGAGCGCGCGGCGGTCTCTCCATCGTGGTGGACCCGCACTCGCTGCAACTGGAGTCCGGGCACGGCCTCGTGTACGACGGTGTACCCGACCTGCTGAGCCACGAGGCCGCGGAGGCACTGGCGCGGCAGCTGGCCCCGCTCCACGTGGCCTCGGGCGGGGACGACGACGAACCGCTGCTCGCCAACCTGGAGTTCACCGACCTGCTGAACCTCGGTGACGCCGCGTCGGTCGACGTGAGCCGGACCTGGCGGGCCCGCTCCCAGGCGGAGCGGCTCCGGGTCCCCATCGGTGTGGGCGAGGACGGCAGCCCCGTGATGCTGGACCTGAAGGAGGCGGCGCAGGAGGGCATGGGGCCGCACGGCCTCTGTGTCGGCGCCACCGGTTCCGGCAAGTCCGAGCTGCTCCGCACGCTCGTGCTGGGCCTCGCCGTCACCCACACCTCGGAGACGCTGAACTTCGTCCTCGCGGACTTCAAGGGCGGTGCGACCTTCGCCGGTATGGCGCAGATGCCCCACGTCGCGGCGGTGATCACGAACCTCGCCGACGACCTGACCCTCGTGGACCGCATGGGCGACTCCATCAGCGGTGAGCTCAACCGCCGCCAGGAGATGCTGCGCGACGCGGGCAACTACGCCAACATCCACGACTACGAGAAGGCGCGTGCGGCGGGCGCCGCGTTGCAGCCCATCCCCTCCCTCGTCCTGGTCATCGACGAGTTCAGCGAACTGCTCACGGCCAAGCCCGACTTCATCGAGATGTTCGTCCAGATCGGCCGTATCGGCCGTTCGCTGGGCGTCCACCTGCTGCTGGCCTCGCAGCGCCTGGAGGAGGGCCGCCTGCGCGGCCTGGAGACCTATCTGTCGTACCGGATCGGTCTGCGCACCTTCTCCGCGGGCGAGTCCCGCGCCGCGCTGGGCGTACCCGACGCCTACCACCTGCCCAACGTTCCCGGCTCGGGCTATCTGAAGTACGGCACGGACGAGATGGTGCGCTTCAAGGCGGCGTACGTCTCCGGGGTGTACCGCACGGGCTCGCAGCCCGCCGCGTCCTCCGGTCCGCTGCCCGTGGACCGCAGGCCCGTGGTGTTCACCGCGGCCCCGGTGCCGGTGCGCTACGTGCAGCCGACGGCGCAGGCCGGCGTGCCCGAGGCGCGCAAGGCCGAGGACGACGCCCTGGCCGACACGGTGCTCGACGTGATCGTGCGCCGGCTGGAGGGCCGTGGGGCCTCCGCGCACCAGGTGTGGCTGCCTCCGCTGGACAACCCGCCGTCGCTGGACGAGCTCCTGCCGGGGCTCTCGGCCGTCGAGGGCCGCGGGCTGACCCAGCCCGGTTTCGAGGGCTCGGGGCGCCTGGTCGTACCGCTGGGCGTGGTCGACAAGCCGTACGAGCAGCGCCGCGACACCCTCTACCGGGACTTCTCCGGCGCGGCCGGCCACATGCAGATCACCGGCGGCCCGCAGTCGGGCAAGTCGACGCTGCTGCGCACGCTCATCGCGGGGTTCGCCCTCACCCACACGCCCCAGGAGGTCCAGTTCTACGGACTGGACTTCGGCGGCGGCGGCATGGCCTCGGTCTCCGGTCTGCCCCATGTCGGAGGCGTCGCCTCCCGGCTCGACCCCGAGCGGGTACGGCGCACGGTCGCCGAGGTGTACGGGATCATGGCGCGCCGTGAGGAGTACTTCCGCAGTGCGGGCATCGACTCCATCGCCACCTTCCGCAGGCTCCGGGCGCGCGGCGACATCTCGGCGACCGACCAGCCGTGGGGGGACGTCTTCCTGGTCATCGACGGCTGGGGCAACTTCCGCACGGACTACGAGGCGCTGGAAGCGGCGGCCGTGGACATCGCGCAGCGCGGCCTCGGCTACGGCATCCACCTGATCGTCACGGCGTCGCGCTCGATGGAGGTCCGGGCGAACCTGAAGGACCACCTGATGAACCGGCTCGAACTGCGGCTCGGTGACGTCATGGACTCCGAACTCGACCGCAAGGCGGCGGTCAACGTGCCGGCCGGCGTGCCCGGGCGGGGTCTCACACCCGAGAAACTGCACTTCATGGCGGCGGTCCCGCGGATCGACGGCATCAACTCCGACAGCGACCTGTCGGAGGCCACGGCAGCCATGAACCAGGAGGCCACCCGGCACTGGACCGCGGCTCCCGCCCCCGCGGTCCGGCTGCTGCCCAGGGAACTCCCGGTCCACGACCTGCCCGCGGGCCACGCGCGGCCCGAGCGGGGGGTCGCCTTCGGCATCGACGAGAACAACCTGGAGCCGGTCTTCCTCGACTTCGAGCGGGACCCGTTCTTCCTGGTGTTCGGCGAGAGCGAGTCCGGCAAGTCGAACCTGCTGCGCCTGCTCATCAAGCAGGTGACCGAGCGGTACGACGGGAACGCGGCCAAGTTCTTCGTCATCGACAACCGGCGGGCGCTCCTGGACGTCACGCCCGCGTCGCACCTGGCGGAGTACGTGCCCATGTCCAACAACATGGAGCACCACGCGGACGCGCTGTACAACCTGATGAAGCGCCGTACGCCCTCGCCCGAGGTCACGGCGCAGGAACTGCGCGAGCGCAGCTGGTGGAGCGGCCCGACGGTGTTCGTGGTCGTCGACGACTACGACCTGGTCTCGACGTCCAGCGGCAACCCGCTGTCCAAGCTCACCGAGATGCTGCCGTTCTCCCGCGACGTGGGCGTGCGGTTCATCATCGCCCGCAGCACGGCGGGAGCGGGCCGCGCACTGTACGAGCCCTTCATGCAGCGCATCCTGGAGCTGGGCGCGCAGGGCGTGATGCTCTCCGGCGACCCCATCGAGGGGGACATCCTCGGCAACGTGCGTCCGCGCCCGATGCCGCCGGGGCGCGGTGTCTTCGTCACCCGGCGACGCGGCAACCCGCTGGTGCAGACGGGGCTCGTGGACGGCGACCGGTAGGAGTCACGGGGTTGGTCCTGGGGCGGGCGGTGACGGCGGAGGACTCCGCCGCCCGCCCGCTTCCGCGTGCGGGGGCGCCGGGTGTGCACGAGGGCGGGGGCGCCGGTCGTGCACCACCTGGTCGCGCGCGGACGCCGGTCGTGCGCCCTGGAGCGTGTGCGGGGCGCCGGTCGTACGCCTGGTCGCGTGCGGGGGGCCTATGGCCGGAACTGTGTGAGGGAGCGGGCCTCCGGTCCGGCGCCGCCGACCGGGCGCGGACGGCCGCGCCGGCGTCAACCCGCCGGGAACGGCGGACCGATCCCTTCCGTGGGTCAGCATCGGCGGAACCCGGGCCCTCCACCGCGAAATTGGTGAATCCTGAACTGACAAGAGGCACTTTCGGGCCAACCACGCCCCGAGGGCGATCAACCGCAAAAACGGTGTGATCAACCACTATCGTGCCCCTCACGGGCGCCGGAGACGTGGAGAGACCCCCGGTGCCAACGCTGGAACGGATACCGGCACGTAGGTCAACGCGGCTTGAATCGGCTGTACCCGTTCCCCCTACACCTTGCTAACTTCCGGGACTCAGGGGATTGAAAAGTACATGCGAAAGGGTGGTACATGACCTCCGCAGCTCCAGCGCCGAAGATCCCTCAGCTGTGGGTTCCGCTCCCCTCGGGGATCCACCCGAGTTGGCGCGAGGTCGACGAACGCTCGGCCGCCTGGCTCGATCGGTTCGGCCTCTACACCGACCGCGCGCAACGCGAACGTCTGACGCACATCTCCGTGGGTGAGATCACCAGCCGCGGCGCCCCCTCCGGTCGCCTGGCAGGCCTGCAGTGGACCTCGGACTTCCTGATGTGGCTCTTCGCGTTCGACGACGAATTCTGCGACGAGGGGCCGGCGGCCGCCTCTCCGGACGCGACCCTGCTCATCATCACCAGACTTCAGCGCATCGTCGAAGTCCCGTGGGCCGCTCCCGCCGACGACAACTACAGTGCCGCACTGCGGGAGTTACGCCTGCGCCTCGACGACCTGACGACCCCGGTGCAGACCGCCCGCTGGGCCGCCAGCTTCCGCGCCTACCTCCAGGGCCAGATCTGGATGGCGGCCAACAGCGCGCACGACCGGATCCCCAGCCTCTCCGACCACCTGGCCATCCGGCTGGACTCCTCCGGGGTCAAGATCTTCTCGACCCTCAGCGAGATCATCCATGGATACGACCTCCCCGCGGCCGACTACGAGCGGCACGACGTCCGGGCCTTCGTCGAGGTCTTCGCGGCGATCATCGGCTGGTCCAACGACCTGGTCTCGTACCACAAGGAGCGCCAGCGCAGTCAGGACGGGTACGGCAACATCGTCGACCTGATCGCGTACGAGCGGGGCTGCTCACTCGAAGAGGCCGTGAACGAGACCGCCATGATGCACACCCGCGCCATGGCCCTCTATCTCCGCCTCCGCGACCAGATCCTGCACGACGCCGGCCCCGAACTGAGCCGCTGGATCGCGGACGGCGACACCTGGATCCGCGCCGACTACGACTGGTCCCTCACCACTCACCGCTACGTCAACCCGGACAATCCGGCCGACCTCCCCGCCGGCAGCGCCGCCGCCCCCTTCCAGGAGCGGGAAGCGGACGAGCCGCTGCCGATCGCCAGCATCGCCTGGTGGTGGACCCTGCTGAAGGACTGACGTGCGGTGGCGGCCCCGGCCGTCCTCCGCCCGGGCCGGGACCCGTCCACGCGCGGGTGGCAGCGGGGGCGGGGCGACCGCGCGGCCGCCGGCTCATGTCACGTGCTCCGCGCAACGGTTGCGGCGTCCGGGCCGAACCCGGCGCCAGGTGTCGTGGGACGGTCCCGGACCGCCCCACGACAGAGGTCAGGGTGGGCACCTCCCGTGCGTGTCCACCCTGACCTGTCGGCCGTCCGCCGAGGCCTACTCGAAGTTGGCCCGTGCGCGCTTGTCACCGGCGTGGTAGGACGTACCGGCGTCGCGCACCTTGCGGGAGATCTCGGACAGGGCCGTGTGGATGCCCGTGGCGTCACGGTCCCAGCCGGCCTGTGCGGCGTCGTAGGCCGACTTGGCCTCGCCCACCCACAGCTCGGACGCGCTGGCGACCATCCGCTTGATGGCCGCGAGGTCTTCCTGAAGCTGCCTGCTCTGCCGGTCGATGTCACCGGCGGCCTGCTCCAGGCTCGAGTAAGTGACAACCATCGTGCCGTCGTTGGTCGGCATACGGTCCTCCAGTTCAGTCTGGTTCGGTGTGATGAGCCCGTACCTGGTACGGGTGGCGGCTCGGTCTCAGAGGGCGTTGATGGCGGAGGTCTTGGCCTCCGCGCCGGCCGAGTGACCGGGAACGACGTCGACGCCCTGCAGGGCCTGCCGGATCTCGTCCTCGGTGTTGCCCGAAATGGTCCGGGCCGCCTTGATCGCTTCCTGGAAGTTGGCCAACCGCGTGGCGATGTTGCCCATCTTCAGGTTGATGTCGGCCTGCTTGGTGTTGAAGGCGCTGGCGCCGATACCCTTCCACGCGCCTTCCAGGCTGTCGATCGTCCCCTGCAGCGTCTTCAGCTGCCCCCTCACGGAGTCGAATCGCTTGGTGAGTTCGCCCTCGAGCTTGAGGAGCATCTCATCTGAAAGCTTCTGATCTGCCATGGTGCTGGCTTCCTTCCTGGTGCTCTTGTTCGGTCCGGCGTTCCCGCCGGGAGGTGCGTGTGAGGAACTGCGGTCGGTCAGGCGGTGCGGCGCTTGCGGACGAGAGCGAAAGCGCCACCACCGAGTACGAGCACCACTGCCACCCCGCCGAGGATCAGGCCCAGTTGGCTGCCGTCGCTCTTCTCCGTGCTGGAGCCTGCCATGGCTGCGTCCTCGGCCTTGTCCTTCTTCTCGGGCTGTGACGAAGCTGATGCGGACGCGGCGGGCGAGGCGGTGGAGCCGGCCGTCTTCTCCTGGGTGAGAGGACTGACGTCCGGGGCGCCGGGATCACCCGTGCCCTTGAGGATGTTGACGGCGGGGCGGATGATGCCGTGCCCGAGGTAGTTGCTGAGCGTGCCCTTTTCCCAGTCACCCCGGCCGGCGGTGTCGAAGAGGACGTTCAGGACCTGGTTGGCGGTCCAGTCCGGGTGAGCGGACCAGATCAGGGCGGCGGCGGCTGACGTGATGGCCGTGGCGGCGCTGGTTCCGCCGTTGCCCTGACAGTAACGTTCGAAGTTCTCGTCGCACCAGCGCGGGAGGTCCTCACCCGGACCTGCGATATCCACGAAATCCCCGTGCTGGGAAGTGTCGGATGCCTCGCCGTTCCGGTCCGTGGCACCAACACCGACGACTTCCGGGTAGGCAGCCGGATACACCGGCTTGTTTCCCTTCTTGGCTTCATTCCCGACAGCGGCAAAGAAGAGCTTTCCCTTGCTCTGGGCGTACTTGACCGCTTCGATTTCCTGGTCCAGCTTGAAATCGTTGCCGAACGACATACTGATGATCTTCGCGTCGCTGTCAGCCGCCGCCCTGATGGCGTCCGTCGTATCCAGGGAATTCAGGGATTCCTTGGTCTGCCACTCGGCGTCGGCGACACGCATCGGCATGATCTTCGCCCCTGGTGCCAGGCCTTTCAGTCCTCCGCCCTGGCCGGTACCAGCAATCAGCTCGGCCATGGTCGTGCCATGGCCGCTGTAGTCGTCGGTCTCCTCGCCTTCAGCTCCCGTGGCGTCGAGCCCTTTCACCACCTGCCCCTTCAGCGAAGGGGTGTCGGGGTTGACGCCCGTATCGATGACAGCGACCGTGACGCCTTCACCCGTGGTCGTCTTCCACATCTCTTCGGCATGCATGGGTTCGAGGTACCACTGCTTGGATTGCGCATCCACGGCACCTGCGGGGGGAGCGGCCCCCACGAATCCCACACTCCAGGCGGCAGCCACAGCCATCGTGCCGAGCAGGCGCCCTCTCGCTCCGAGAGGGGTGCGGCGCTTTCGGGTCTGGCTCATTCCTGCTGTCATCCTGACTTCCGAACCTTCCCTGTACCTACTCGATCACCGGTGGTGCGGTTCCACGCCGGCCGGCCTCCCACGTCTCCCTGTCTTCCACGAGGTAGTCCGGACGCGGCGTGCCGTCGTCCTGTTCCTCGTCCCGGGAGTCCTTGCGGCCGGCCGGGCCGCGCACAAGACCCGCGCCACCCGCCGTGAAGCCCTTGGTGCCTGAAGCAGGACCCGAACCACCGCGCGGTGTGCCGACGACGCCTCTGGTACTGGGAGTGCCCCGGCCGCCAGGCTTGGCGGCACCGGCCGTTCCGCCGGCTCCGATGACCGTGCCTCGCGGGACCCCCCGGGCCTGCCCCGGCGTACCCGTGGCGCGCTGCGGAGTCCCGCCCACGATCCCGGCCCGGCCGGCCCGCGGACCGGTGCTTCCGGACGCACCGCCATGACCCGCGGCCATGGGTCTGCCACCGGTGACGCCCGACCGGCCGGCGGCGGGAGACTGCGCTCCGGCTCCCGCTCGTCCGGCGTTCCCCGAGGCCGTGCCACCGTTCACGGGCGACGGGCGACCCACCGGAGGTCCGGAGCGACCGTTCGCAACCGGACCACTCCCGGCAGGGCCGGTCGCCCGGCTCCCGCCCACCGGCCGTGGCCCGCCCACTGGCCCTTGAGCCCCCTTCGAGCTGGACTTCACCGGATTCACGAGACCGGTCGGCACAGGCGGATTCGGGACTCCGCCCGACACCGCGGGGCTCGGGGTCGGCTGCGGCGGGGCCCCTGTGGTGGTCACCGGGGCGGGCGGAGCGGCAACGGTGTTGATCTCGGTGGACACGCTCTTGTCCGGCACCTGTGCCACGGCAACCGGCGCCTCGTAGCCCTGGCCGTCTCCTGCGGAGCTCCGGCTGCCGGACACCGTGTGCCTCGACACGCCTCCGGAGGCATCGCTGCCCGACGACCCCGAATTCCTGTAAGGCGAGGAGCCCGACTCCTCACCCTCGCGTCCGTAACCCTGCGGCCGGGGCATGGCGACATCAAGCTTCTTCTCGAACCGCGGCGGTTCCTGAGCCGCCAGCGTCTCCTCCGAGACGGCGTAGTACGAAGCCAGTCGGTTCGCCTGGTTGATGGCCTCCTGACGGTGCTTCTCGACCTTCAGCGCCGCCTCGTACTCCGGGTTGCCCTCGACCCGCTTCGGGGCTTCGATCTCCTCGGGAATCCTGCGGACCAGCCGGGTGTCGCGCGGCGGAAGGGAGTTGCGGACCGAGGCGAGGCCCGTGCCGGCGACCGTGATCTGGGTGCCGGCCGCCTGTGCGAACTCGCCCAGCTTCTCGGCGTGGGCGACCAGGCCCTTGCCCCACTCGCGGAAGGCGACTCCTGACTCGCCCTCCCAGTCGACGGCCTCGATGAAGTCGCCCAGCTCCCCCGCGGCGTTCGTGATCGCGGTCCTCGCCTTGAGGAGGGCCTGGCCCGCGTCCTCGAGGTGCTCCGGATTCGAGTCCCGGATCAGGTCGATCATGGTGTTGAGCTCGTGGTCCTCGAAGGAGGTCCGCCCCGAGGTACCGCCCCCGAAGCCGAACACCTCCATCACGTTCCGGATCTGGCGGTTGACGTCCGTGACGATCAACTGCCCGTGTACGCGCTGCTGGTCCTGCTGCTGCTGTTCCGCGGGAGTCAGCTCCGGCTGCGGCTGCTTGTCATCGCTCATCAGCTATCACCCAAGTCGTCGTAGGCAGAGCCGGTCTTGCCGTCGGAACGCGGCTGCTCAGGACGGGTCGGCTTCTCGCCGCGCGCCTTCTCGTGCTCCGCGTCCAGGTCCGCCTGGATCTCGTAGAACCGGCGCCGCGTGTCGTCGTCCACGTTGTCGAAGCCGACGGCCGCCGCGTGCACCCCGAGGCTCAGGTACTCGATCTGGTCGCCCAGCGACTTCGAGAGCGTGACGAGCGACTCGTGTACACGGTTGTACTGGGTGTAAAGCCCATCCGCTTCCGCGAAGCATGTGTTCTGGCCACTCAAGGAGGAACGCGACACCGCCTGTGCCGCGACCTTCGACTTGCCGGCCGGTGAACTCTCGAGTTCCGCCAGCAACGCGTTCACGCTCTTCTGGAACTTCTCCAGGGCTCCTACACCCTTACGCAGATCCCCTTTTTCTTTGGCCACGCCGCTGCCTTCCCCCGATTCCCCGTTTGCACAGTCCGTTTCACGTTGCTTTCGCATCCACGTGAACAGGTCTGGCCCATCACTTCACTGTAGCCAATGGCACTGACATGACCAACCGTCTTGTCCATCACGTGACTTCCGGACGCCCCCCGCCACCGGGCCCTCGCACCACCGGACGCCACGCGCCACCGGCCCCTCACGCGCCGCTCGGCCGGCCCCGGCGCCGCTGCCTGTCGCGTACGGCCACGGCCGCCCCGGCGATGGCCGCCACCAGGACTGCGCCTCCGACCACGACGTAGGTCGCGAGCCGGGCGTTGCGCTCGTCAGCGGTCTCGCCGAGGTGGAGCGCGGCGGGCACCGGGGCTTCGCCCCTGCTCACACCCTCGTTCGCCACCGGCGTCTCGATGGGCTTGTCGTCCTCGGTCAGGGCGCGCACCGGGTCGATGACGCCCCACCCGACCAGGCGGTCGTGGCCCGCGACGGAGCGTTCGGCCGTCTGCTCGATCTGGGCGACGATCTGCTTCTGCGTCCAGTCCTTGTGCTTGGCCTTGATGAGGGCCGCGACCCCCGCGACGTAGGGCGCCGAGAAACTGGTGCCGTTGTCGGCGCAGTGCCCCCCGCCGGGAACCGTGGAGATCATGTCCACGCCGGGGGCGGCCACGCCCACGAACTCGCCGGACTGCGAGAAGGCCGCCCGTTCGTTGTTGCGGTCCGACGCGGCGACGGCCAGGACGCCGTCGTAGGAGGCGGGGTAGGTCTCCTTCACGTTTCCGCCCAGCCCGTCGTTGCCGGCGGAGGCGACGATGACGATCTCCTTGGCCAGGGCGGCCTTCACGGCCTGCTCCAGCCGGTCCGTGGGCCTGACCGCGTCGGCCGTGTCCTGGGAGATGTTGATGACGTCGGCGCCGGCCTGGTCGGCGGCGTAGCGGATGGCGTCCGCCAGGGTGTCCGCGGTGCCGTGGCCCTCGGCGTCGTTCTGCTGGATCGGGATGATCGTGGCGTCGGGAGCCAGGCCGGTGAAGCCCGTGCCCTTCGCCGCGCGGGCGGCGATGATCCCGGCGACCTTGGTGCCGTGGCCGACCAGGTCGGTGGTGCCGTTCTCCTTGCCGCGCTCCAGCTTGCCGCCGTTGTCGTCCTTGAGGTTCTTGGCCATCAGGTTGCGCCCGCTGCCCGCGTCCACGGCCTTCGTCAGCTGCGGGTTCCTGACGTCCACACCGGTGTCGATCACCGCCACGCGCACCCCCTTGCCGGTGGACTGCTCCCACAGTTCGTCCATCAGCACGCGTTGCAGGGCCCAGGGGCGGCCCGCGTACTGCTTCGAGGGGAAGGTGCACTGCGTCGAGTCGTCCGCGGCCGCCGGGAGCACCGGCAGGGTGACGAGGACGACGCCGGTGGCGGCCGCGGTCGTCAGCAGCCGCCGGCCGAGGGGGCGGGGGGAGGGGTACGTCGTCACGTCGTCGCTCCTCACGAGCCCTGCGGCTGGCGGGCGGCGCCGGTCGACAGGCGCGGTCCCGTCGGCAGGAAGGTGGACCAGGCGGCGGGGACGGGTGCGGGGTCGACGTCCTTGTACCCGAGCCGGTTCTGCGCCTGCTGCGCCTCCTGCTGGGCCTGCTCCCGTTCCTTCTTCGTACCGGACTCACCGATGCCGGCGTCGTCCTGCACGCTGTCGCCGTTGGACTGCATCGCGTAGCGCAGGCCGGTGTCGGTCACCAGGAAGAGGGGGCCCGAGTCGGGGCTCGCCCCCTTGAACTGGCGGAAGAGCTGGCCGGATCCGGGGGTGACGTAGGCGCTGCTGGAGCCGGTGGGGAGCGTGGCGGGGAAACCCGTGCCCGCCCAGGTGCTGAGCGTTGCGGTGCCGTCCTTCCCGGAGACCCCGCGCAGGACGTTGCACACGGTGTTGCGGCTTCCGCCGGCCGTGTCGGCGGAGTTGACGGGATCCGGCCCGCTGGTGGGCCAGTCCCTCTCCTCGCCGAAGGCGGCGCCGGGCTCGAACGCTCCCGCACTGACGGACTTCGCCTTGCCGTCCTGGCCGAGGCCGACGAGGGCGCGGCTGCTCAGCAGGAGTCTGGCGACGAAGTCGGAGACCGGGGCGACCCTGCCCGGCAGGACGACGTACTGCTGGGTCCTCGTGCCCGAGGTGGCCGCGAGGACCATGCCCACCTTGTTGTCCTCGGGCTGGAGCTTCCCCGGCGCAGCCGCGTCGGCACCGGGCGTTCCCTCGACGGTGGGGAAGGTGACCGGGTCCCCGGTGTGCAGGGTGGCCAGCCAGTCGGCGGAGACCCGCTGGGGCTCCCGGCCCTGGTCGACCAGGGTGCGCAGCAGCAGTTCGTCCTTCTCCACCGCGTACGCCTTGCCGGAGGCGTCCACGATGTGACGGGTCCTGTCCGGTCCCTCGACGTACATGAGCTCGCCGCCGCGCAGCTTGCTCCTGCCCTCCGTCTTGTCCTGCTCGCGTTCGGCGAAGAGGAAGGCCGCCTTCTGTATCGCCCTGCCGCCCTCTCCGGGCCTCTCGCAGACGGCCCAGCGCTTGGCGGAGCCGGCCTCGGCCCGGTCGGGGAGGCGGTCCGGGGCGTACGGGATGCCGAGCGTCGCCCCGTGCGGGATCCTGCCGCTGTCGAGGACCGATTCGTCGACGTTGATGACGGTGCCCTTGTCGGGGGCGAGGAGGAGTTTGGCGCTGGACATGTTCAGCACCGGGTGGAGCTGTGTCTTGCCGTCGGTCTTCAGCACCACGTAGCGGGTGGTGGACTTGCTGGCGATGATGACGTTCTCGTAGGGGGTGTCCCACTTCTGGGGTGCCACGGGCTTGAACATCCCCCAGGCTCCGAACACCGCGAGGACGACCGCGCCGACGACCATTCCGGGGACCACCGCGCGAAGCGGACGCGGCGCGCCCTCTTCCGAGCCCGACGGGTGGGGCTGCAGGAACTGTGCGACCAACCTCCGCTTCGCGAAGGTGTAGGCATTGAGTTCGTCCCGCCGTGATGCCATGTGCGCGCTGCCCCTTCTCCCCGGTGGGCGACCAGGTTCCCACACCGTCCGCGGGCCGGTGCCCCGACCGGGAGCCCTACTATGCCTGTTGGCACTTGGCTCTCACCCCTCAGGTAGGGTGATCGCCCGGTCAACGCCCGTGCAAAAAATGGCGATTACGGACACGAGGGGGCAACGCGGCGATGGGTGCAGCGACGGGGGAGCGCGCAAGGCGGTCCGCCCACCGAACGCCCGGCCCTTCCCGCCGGCAACGCAGCAACGGGCCGGACGGAACCCAGCCCGCGGACGCCCCTGCCGCGACCACCCTCCACTCGATCTCGCGGACCGGCCGCGTCGGCCCCGCGCTGCGGCAGATGGTGCTCGTCGAGGCGGCCCTGGCGGTCGCCGTGGTGGGCGCGGCACTCGGCGGTGCGTGGATGATCCCCGCCGGAGTGATCGCCTGTCTGCTGATCCTGCTGGCCGTGGTACGCCGCCGGGGCCGGGCCGTTCAGGACTGGCTGTCCACCGTGTCGTCCCTGCGCCGTCGCAGGCGGACCGCGGAGGCTCCCCCCGCCGAGACCGAGCCGCAGCTGGCCCCGGTGGCGGAGAACGTGCCGGGATTCGCTCCGTACATCTATGTGGACGGCGCCCGCCGCACGGTGGGCATGGTCGGGGACGGCACGTTCCTGACCGCGGTCGTACGGGTCGAGGCGAGCGGTGAGTCGCTGCGCCGGGCGCAGGGGGCCCGGGCGCTTCCGCTGTCCCTCCTGGGGGACGCGCTCGCGGTGGACGACATCGTGCTGGAGTCCGCGCAGCTCGTGCAGCAGGTACGGCCCGCCCCGGCGCCGCATCTGCCGGAGCGGTCGGTGGCCCGGCTGTCGTACGGTCCCCTCCAGGACCGGACCGGGGCGCCCGCGCTGCGGATGACCTGGGTGGCCGTCAAGCTGGACCCGGAGCTGTGCCGGGAGGCCGTGGAGGCCCGCGGCGGCGGCATGGGAGGGGCGCAGCGCTGCCTGGTGCGCGTCGCGGACCACGTGGCGAGCCGGATCACCGGCGCGGGGTTCCGCGCCGTGGTGCTGGACCAGGAGGAGCTGAACTCCGCGGTGGCGACGTCCGCGTGCGCCAGTCCCATCCTGTCGGCGCGCGCCGGTCGCGCGGACACCGCGCCGCAGCGGCGCACGACGGAGACCACGCGGGTCTGGCGCTGCGACGACCGCTGGCACACCACCTACGCGGTGGACCGCTGGCCCGAACTGGGCCGGGGCGCGACCCCGCTCCCCCGGCTCGTGTCGCTGCTGACCTCGGTCCCCGCGTACGCGACGACGTTCAGCCTGACGGTGCGCCGCGGCGGGCACCAGGGCCATGTGTCCGTACGCGGCCATGTGCGGATCACCGGCGGTTCGGACACCGAACTGGTGGGCGTACGAAGGACGTTGGAGCAGGCCGCACGGCATGCCGAGGTCGGCCTCGTTCGTCTGGACCGTGAGCAGCTGCCGGGTGTCCTGGCCACGCTCCCGCTGGGAGGCGCGCAGTGACGAGGTACATCGCTCCGAGGCGGGGCCTGCTGGGTCCCCGTCACGCCGGCCACACCCTGGCGGCGGACCACCTGGGCGCGCTGTCGCTGCCGGTGGGGGACGACGGCGTGATCATCGGCGACGACGCCGAGGGACGCCCCCAGATGATCGGGTTCCACCGGCCCGTGCCGTACGACGTCCTGCTGATCGGGGGCCTGTGGACCGCGCAGGTGCTGGCGCTGCGTGCGGCCGCCACGGGTGCGCGGGTGGCGGTCGAGACGGGCCGCACCCAGGCGTGGACCCCGCTGGCGCAGGCGGCGGGCGCCGGTCTGGAGTGCGTCTCGCTCCACGACGTGGGCCGGGTCCCTCCGACCGGAGCGACCGTGGGCAGTCCGGTCGTGGTGGTGCGTGACTGCGGTATGCGTCCGCCCCGCGGCCGGGTGGTGTCCTCGCCGTGGCAGTCGGTGCTGACGCTGCTGCCCTATCTGAGCCCGGTGGCGCCCCGGTTGATGCGGGCGGCGACGCTGGTGGGTGTCCAGCGGGTGTCGCCCGCCGAGGCGGAGCAGATCGGCCGGATCCTCGGGCTCTCGCAGGCGGAGAGCGAGGCCCTGCCCACTCTCGCGGACGGTGTCACGCTCTGGGTCGCGGGCCGGGACCGCCACTGGGTGATGACGGGTGCGACGGATGTGGAGACCGGACTGCTGGGCACCGCCCGCAGGATGGACTGAATCCCCGTTTGCCCCCCGGACCCGCCGCTTTTCAGGATCATGGCCAGGGAACGGACAGGTTCGACCGAAGGGACGTGCGCATGGGCACCCAGCAGGAAAAGGACGAGCTCTACGCTCTCGACATCTCGGATGTGGAGTGGCTGAGCGCGCCCGGTACCGAGAACGTCGAGGAACGCGTCGAGATCGCCCACCTCCCCGGGGGTGCGGTCGCCATGCGTTCGTCGCTGGACCCGGAGACCGTGCTGCGCTACACGGAGGCCGAGTGGCGTGCGTTCGTACTGGGCGCGCGTGACGGCGAGTTCGACCTCACCTGAGCGTGGGTGGGGGCGGCCGTCCGGGACCGCCGCCCCCACTCCGCGCCCGCGGCCTCCTCCCGGTGCGCGGGGAATGACCCCTTTCTCCTCCATCCGCCGTATTCGTCTCCGTCTTGCGCCGCACCGGTTCCGCTCAGGGCCGTACGTGACCCACGGGACAGGCGCCGTTGGGCGATACGGCCTGCCGTAGGGCGCCCCATGGCGATTAGGGTGGGTAGGGGCGCGGCAGAGGAACCTGCGGGCAGGCACTGCGCGTCGCAAGGGGGAGAGCCGGGCGGACCGGACGACGGGAACGGTCGCCCCCACCCACCACGGCACAAGGGTGCTCGACCACACCAGGAGGCAAAGTGAACGGCGATCGGGACGAGATCAGCGGGGGATGGAACACGCCCGTCGACGAGTCGTCCGACGCGGATCCCGCCGAGATGACGGGTGAGTTCACCATCGACTACACCCCTCCCGCCTGGTACACGCAGAACGCGCCGGGTGACTCGTCGGGAGGAGCCGGGTCGCACCTGGCACCGCCTCCGCCGCCGCAGGGGGCTCCGTTGTCCGTGCCGGGGCCACCGGTCCCCGGCGGGTTCGAGTCCGGTTGGCGTCCGGCTCCGGCCGCGGCGCCCGAAGCGGCGGGGTCCGGCTCCGCCGAGCCGCCCTCCCCCGCCGCCGAACCCGCTCCCGCCGCCCCGGCTCCGGCCTCGTCCGCGCCGGGCCCCGGGGATCCGGACGCCGCGCACGGCACGTCCGGCCCGTTCGACGGCGGCGACGTGGAGAGCGGCGCGACCATGCGCTTCTCCCCCGCCGCGCTGAAGCGGGAGATCGCCGAGCGCGAGGCGGCCTCGTCCGCTTCCGACGACTCCGCAGGACCCACGCCTCCTTCCGCCCGGCCCGGGAGCGCGGCCGGGAGCGCACCGGAGGAGGCGGACGACGCGGACGGACACGAGGTCCCGGCCGCTCCGGCGGGCGGGAAGGACTCCGAGGACGACGGCGACGCCGCACCGGAGGCGGACGCAGCGCCGGAGCCCGAGCGGGCAGCGGCCGACGAGCCGGAGGCGGACGGCGAAGCCGTGGGCTCCGCGGCGGCCCCGGCATCCCGGGAACCGGAGCCGGACGACGCGCCGCGCGACGGGACGGCGGCGCCCTCCGACGCGCCCCCCGCCGGAACGCCTGGGAACGCCGCCGCTCAGGACGCACCGGCCCCGTGGTCGCCGAATCCCGCGCAGGGCGCCCTTCCGCCGCTGCCCCCCGCGTTCCAGCCGGCCGCGCCGCAGCCGGGCGCACCGCAGCCCGCCCCGCAGTGGCCGGCGCAGCAGCCCGCCCCGGCCGCCGAGGGGCCCGGCGGCTACGGATTCCCGCCGAACCGGACGCCGCCCCTGCCCGGGCAGCCCGCGCCCCAGCACCCGGTCCAGCCCCACGCGTCCGCTCCGTACGGTGGTCACGGGTTCCCGCAGACACCCCCGGAGGGGGGCTACGGCTTCCCCCGGACACCTCAGGGGCAGCCGCACCTTCCCGCCCAGGGCGCACCCCAGCCGCCCGTGCCGCCTCCGGGCGGGCCCGGCTTCCCGGCCCAACAGGCGGGCGGGCCACCGCAGTTCCCCGCCCAGGGAGCCCCGCTCCCCCCGCAGCAGCCGGCCCCGGGCTCGCCGAACCTGCCCGTCCAGCAGCAGCCCGACGCCTACCGGCCGCAGCCTCCCGCGCCCCAGGCCCCGCCCGTGGACCCGCGCACCGGGGCCGCGTGGCCGACGCCGGTCACCCATGATCAGCGCGAGCGCTCGGTGCCGGGCGCGCCCCTCGGTTACACGGCCGCCGTGGAGCTGTCCTCGGACCGGCTGGTCCGCGGCAAGCAGAAGGCCAAGAGCAGCCGCACCCCGTCGTCCGCCTCGCGCTTCAAGCTGGGCGGGAAGAAGGAGGAGCTGGAGCGGCAGCGCAAGCTGGAGCTGATCCGTACGCCGGTGCTGTCCTGCTACCGGATCGCGGTCATCAGCCTCAAGGGCGGGGTCGGCAAGACGACGACCACCACCGCGCTCGGTTCGACCCTGGCCACCGAGCGGCAGGACAAGATCCTGGCCATCGACGCCAACCCGGACGCCGGAACGCTCGGCCGCCGGGTGCGCCGCGAGACCGGGGCGACCATCCGCGACCTGGTCCAGGCGATCCCGTACCTCAACTCGTACATGGACATCCGCCGTTTCACCTCGCAGGCGCCCTCCGGTCTGGAGATCCTCGCCAACGACGTGGACCCGGCCGTCTCCACGGCCTTCAACGACGAGGACTACCGCCGGGCGATCGACGTCCTGGGCAAGCAGTACCCGATCATCCTGACCGACTCGGGCACCGGCCTGCTCTACAGCGCGATGCGTGGCGTGCTGGACCTCGCCGACCAGCTCATCATCATCTCGACGCCGTCCGTCGACGGTGCATCCAGCGCGTCCACGACGCTGGACTGGCTGTCGGCGCACGGCTACGCCGAACTGGTGCGGCGTTCGCTGACCGTCATCTCCGGTGTCCGCGAGACCGGCAAGATGATCAAGGTCGACGACATCGTGCAGCACTTCGAGACCCGCTGCCGCGGTGTGGTGGTCGTGCCCTTCGACGAGCACCTGGCCGCAGGCGCCGAGGTCGACCTCGACATGATGCGCCCGAAGACCCGCGAGGCCTACTTCAACCTCTCCGCGCTCGTCGCCGAGGACTTCCAGCGGGCCCAGCAGCAGCAGGGGCTGTGGACGGCGGACGGCAGCAACCCGCCGCCGCAGTACGCCCCGCCGATGCCGGGTCAGCAGACGCCCGGTCAGCAGGTGCCGGGGCAGCAGCCGTACGGCGGGCCGCCGCAGCCCGGCCAGCCGTACCCCGGACAGCCGCAGCAGCCCTACCCGCCCCAGCAGCCGTACGGGGGGCAGCCGCCCTACGGCGGGCCGCAGCCGTACGGGGGACAGCAGCAGGCCGCCGCACCGCAGCCGTACCCGCCGTACCCCGGCCACGGCGCACCGGGCAACGCCTGGCAGCAGCAGCCCTCCCCCGCGCAGCCCGGCGGGAGTCCCGCCGCGCCGCCCCAGCCGCCCGCGCACCACGATGGCCAGGCACATCAGCCGGGACAGGCCGAACTGCGAGGCCCCGTTCCGCCCGCGGGCTGGCAGCAACAGCCCCCGCAGCAGCCGCCGGCGCCTCAGCAGTGAGGCCGTAGAGGTCTAAACCAATGAGGGCCCGCACCGTCCCCACGGTGCGGGCCCTCGTCGCATTCCCGCAGACCACACGCGGTTTGGCGGACCGTTGACGCGGCTCGACCGCCGCTGATAAACCTTCGCTTCACCAGCTGGCGAACCAGAGATCTGCCCGCCTTCACCGTGCGAGTCTGACGCGAGGTCCACGTCCATGGTCACAAGATTCCCTCCACGCCCCTCCCGCCCCCGCGGCCGTCCGCGCACCCTCCTCGCCGCCGGAGCCGCCGCCCTGGCGCTGGCCGCCGGCTCGGTCGTCCCCGGGAACCCGTTCGGCCCGGCCCCGCAGGAGGCCGCGGCCGCCGGCGGGAAGACGACCCTGACGGTCGCGGTCGCGCAGAGCGTCGACTCCCTGAGCCCGTTCCTCGCGCAGCGGCTGCTCTCCACGAGCATCCACCGGCTGATGTACGACTACCTCACCAACTACGACGCCAAGGACAGCCACACGGTCCCCGGGCTCGCCACCGCGTGGGAGTCCTCGCCGGACAAGCTGACCTGGACTTACACCATCCGGTCGGACTCGAAGTGGTCGGACGGCCGAAAGGTCACCGCCGAGGACGCGGCGTGGACCCTCGACACGATGATGACCGACGAGGGGGCCGCCACCTCGAACGGCAGCTTCGTCGGCAACTTCGAGAAGGTGACCGCGCCCGCTCCGGACAAGCTGGTCGTGAAACTGAAGCAGCCCCAGGCGACGATGACGGCGCTGGACGTGCCCATCGTGCCCAAGCACGTCTGGGAGAAGGTCGGGGACTTCTCGAAGTTCAACAACGACACGAAGTTCCCGATCGTCGGCAACGGGCCGTTCATCCTGACGGACTACAAGGTCGACAGTTATGTGAAGCTGAAGGCCAACAAGGACTTCTGGCGGGGCGCCCCCAAGTTCGACGAGCTCGTCTTCCGGTACTACAAGGACCAGGACGCGGCCGTCGCCGCCCTCCGCAAGGGTGAGGTCTCCTTCGTCGCCGGGAGCCCCGGGCTGACGCCCGCTCAGGCCGCGTCGCTGAAGACCGCCGACCACATCAAGGTGAACGACGCCCCCGGCCGGCGCTTCTACGCGCTGGCCACCAACCCCGGCGCGCGGACCAGGGACGGCGAGAAGTTCGGCGACGGGCACCCGGCGCTGCTGGACCAGAAGGTCCGCCGGGCGCTGTTCATGGCGGTGGACCGCACGGCCATCATCGACAAGGTCTTCCAGGGCTACGCGGTGGAGGGCGAGGGCTACATCCCGCCGCGCTACGACTCGTACTTCTGGAAGCCCTCCGCCGGACAGAAGCTCGCCCACGACCCGGCGAAGGCCGCCGCCCTGCTGGACGAGGCGGGCTACCGGAAGAACGGCGCGGGCAAGCGCACCGGCAAGGACGGCAGGCCCCTCGACCTCCGCATCCTGTGCCACGCCACCGACCCCAACGACAAGGCGATCGGCAAGTACCTCCAGGAGTGGTGGGGCGACCTCGGCATCGGTCTGGAGGTCGACTGCCGGGACAACGTCTCCGACCCCTGGTACTCCGGTGAGTACGACCTCGCCTTCGACGGCTGGTCCGTCAACCCGGACCCCGACTTCGTCATGTCGATCCACACCTGCGCCGCGCTCCCCGCCGAGCCGAAGGAGTCCGCCGCGACCGACAACTTCATCTGCGACAAGCGGTACGACGAGCTCTACGCGAAGCAGCTGGCCGAATACGACCCCGCCAAACGGGCCGACCTGGTCAAGCAGATGGAGTCACGGCTGTACGACACGGGATACATGAACGTCATGGCGTACCCGAATGCCGTCGAGGCCTACCGGACCGACCAGATCGAGTCGATCACGACCATGCCCTCGGACGCGGGCAACATCTTCGGTCAGGACGGTTACTGGAGCTGGTGGTCGGCCGTCCCGGCCGCCGGTGCGTCGGGCGGTTCGTCCGGTGGCAGCGGCAGCTCCACCGGGGTCCTCATCGGTGTCGGTGCCGCCGTAGTCGTCCTCGCCGGTGGCGGACTGCTGTTCGCCATGCGTCGTCGTTCCACCGCGGAAGACCGTGAATAGTCCATGAGCACAGAAAGCACTCCCGCGCTCCTGAAGGGCGCGTCGGGCGTGGACGCCGTGGGGACCGGCGGTCCGGCTCAGGCCGGGCCGTCGGCCCGCGCTCCACGCGCCCGCGGCATGACCGCGTACCTCCGCTACGCGGCGGGCAAGCTGGCCGGTGCGGCCGTCTCGCTGTTCGCCGTGCTCGTCACCAGCTTCTTCCTGTTCCGCCTGATCCCCGGCGACCCGGTCAAGCACATGACCGGCGGCCGTCAGGTGTCGACCGAGCAGATCGCCGCGATGCGCCGGGAATTCGGCCTCGACCTGCCGTTGTGGCAGCAGTTCACCGAGTACTGCGGCAAGGCCCTGACCGGGGACTTCGGTACGTCGTACCAGTTCCGCGCCCCTGTCATGGACAAGATCAGCGAGGCGCTGCCCGCGACGCTGCTGCTCACCGGCACCGCGTTCGTGATCTACACCGCGATCGGCATCTGGCTGGGCGCCAGGTCCGCGTGGCGAAACGGTTCGGCAGGCGACCGCTTCCACACGGCCTTCGCCCTGACGCTGTACTCGGTGCCCTCGTTCTGGCTCGGCCTGCTCCTGATCATCACGCTGTCGGTCGGCATCGGTCCGGTGCCCGGCCTCTTCCCGACCGGGGGCATGGAGTCCGGCAGCGGGACCGGCCTCGACCACGCCCTGGACGTCGCCCATCACCTCGTGCTGCCGGTCGTCACCCTCGTCGCCGTCGAGTACGCGCGCACCCTGCTGGTCATGCGGTCCTCGCTGCTCGACGAGATGGGCAGCGACTACCTGACGACGGCCCGGGCGAAGGGGCTGCGCGACGACCTCGTACGCCGCCGGCACGCCGTCCCGAACGCGATGCTGCCGACGGTGACCCTGCTCTTCGTCAACCTGGGCAACACGGTGGCGGGAGCGATCCTGGTGGAGACGGTGTTCTCCTGGCCCGGCCTGGGCGGGCTCTTCTACCAGGCCCTGAGCGTGCCGGACCTGCCGCTGGTGCAGGCCCTGTTCTTCGTCTTCGCCTCCGCGGTGATCCTGATGAACACGCTCGCCGATGTGATCTATCCGCTCCTCGATCCCCGGGTGGGCCGATGACGACCACGACCGACGCCCCGCAGGCCCTCGGCCCGCGTGCGCTGACCTGGACCCGCCGTCGCCAGGCGGCGGCCCGCTTCTGGCGGCAGTACCGCGGCCACCGGGCCGGGCTGGCCGGCCTCGCCGTGCTCGCGCTGATCGCCCTGACCGCGCTGGCCGCCCCGCTGCTCGTCGGGGCGGACTCGCAGAGCGTCACGGCCGCGCCGGGCGGCGCGCTGGAGTCCCCGAGCGCCGGGTTCCCCCTCGGCACCGACCAGTTCGGCCGGAGCCTGCTCGCCCTGCTGGTCTGGGGGACGCGGGTGTCGCTGACCGTCGGCCTGCTCGCCGCGTTCCTCTCGGTGGCCATCGGGACCCTGGTGGGGATCACGGCGGGCCACTTCAAGGGCTGGTACGGCAGCGTCGTCATGCGCATCACGGACTGGTTCCTGGTGATGCCGACGCTGGTGCTCGCCATCGCGCTCGCCACCGTGCTCTCGCGGTCGCTCTGGACGACGGTCCTCGCCATCGGCGTGACGACCTGGCCGACGACCGCGCGGCTGGTGCGCGCGCAGACGCTGTCCGTCGAGTCGCGCCCGTACATCGAGCGCTCCCGGGCGCTCGGCGGCGGGCACGCGCACATCATGTCCCGCCATGTGCTGCCCAACGTGATGCCGCTGGTACTCGCGCAGACCACCCTGGTCATCTCCACCGCCATCCTCACCGAGGCGACCCTCGCCTTCCTCGGGCTGGGCGATCCCACGATCGTCTCCTGGGGCGGGCTGCTCCAGGACGCCCGTGAGGCCGGAGCGGTCAGCTCCGGGAACTGGTGGTACCTCGCTCCGCCCGGACTCGCCATCGCGGCCGTCGCCCTCGCGTTCACGCTGTGCGGCCGCACCATCGAGTCCGTGCTCAACCCCAAGCTGGGGGTGTCCCGTTGACCGCCGTGAAGACCGAGAGCGTTCCGAGGCCGGAGACCGGGCAGCCACTGCTCGACGTCCGGGACCTGCACGTCACCTACGGCGCCGGGGAGTCGGCCGTCCCCGCCGTACGGGGCGTCGACCTCCGGGTCGAGGCGGGCCGGAAGCTCGGCATCGCCGGGGAGTCGGGCTGCGGGAAGTCGACGCTGGCGCTGGCCCTCCTGCGGCTGCTGCCCGCGTCCGCGACCCTGAGCGGCGAGATCCTGCTGGACGGCGAGGACGTCCTCACCATGAAGTGGGGCCGGCTGCGCGCCGTGCGCTGGGCGGGGGCGTCGATCGTCTTCCAGGGCGCGATGCACTCGCTGAACGCCGTCCACCGCATCGGGGACCAGATCGCGGAACCGATCCTGCTGCACAGCGGGGCGACCCCGGCCGCCGCCCGCGGGCGCGCCGGGGAGCTGCTGGAGCAGGTGGGGCTTCCGGCGGCGCGCGCGGCCGCCTATCCGCACGAGCTGTCCGGCGGACAGCGCCAGCGCGTGATGATCGCCATGGCGCTGGCCTGCGACCCGCGGCTGATCATCGCCGACGAACCCACCACGGCCCTCGACGTGATGATCCAGGCGCAGATCCTGCGGCTGATCGAACAGCTCGTCAGCGACCAGGACCTGGGCCTGATCATGATCAGCCACGACCTGGCCGTGCTCTCCGACACCTGCGACCGGCTGTCGGTGATGTACGCGGGCCGGGTCGTCGAGGAGGGGCCCGCCAGACAGGTGTACGAGAGCGCGCGCCACCCCTACGGCAGCGCCCTGTCGGCCGCCTTCCCGCGCATCGGCGACCTGGCCTCGCGGCACGCGCCGCGCGGTTTGCCGGGTGACCCGCCCGACCCGTCGGCGCTGCCCCCGGGCTGCGCGTTCCATCCGCGCTGCACGGCGGCGCTGGACTCCTGCGCCACCGAGGACCAGTGGCTGAGGCCGGCCGGTCCCTCCCGGAGGGCGGCCTGTGTGCTGGTGGAACCGGAAGTCACCGTCACGCCCGACCCGCCCGCCGGTACCGAGGAAGCGAGGAGCACCTCATGACGACCACTCCCCCGGCCCCCCTGCTCAGCGCCCAGGCGCTGGAGGTCGCGTTCCCCGGCCGGCGCGGGGCGGCGACCGCGCGGGCCGTCGACGGGGTCGACCTGGACATCCGCCCCGGTGAGATCGTCGCCCTGGTCGGCGAGTCGGGCTGCGGCAAGACGACGCTGGCCCGGTCCCTGCTGGGCCTCGTCCCGCCCACGGCCGGCCGGGTGACCTTCGGCGGCGAGCCGCTCGACTACGCGGGCCGGGCCCTCAAGGCGTACCGCAAGCGGGTGCAGATGGTGCTCCAGGACCCCAGCGGTTCCCTCAACCCGCGCCACACGGTGTACGACGCGGTGGCGGAGGGCCTGCGCATCCACGGGTACGCGGGGGACGAGCGGGCCGCGGTGTCCGGTGCGCTGGCGCGTGCGGGGCTGCGGCCTCCGGAGCGCTTCCTCCTGCGCTATCCGCACGAACTGTCCGGTGGCCAGCGCCAGCGCGTCGTGATCGCGGGCGCGCTGGTCCTGGAACCGGAGCTCATCGTCGCGGACGAGCCGGTGGCCTCCCTGGACGCGTCGGTGCGCGGCGAGATCCTGGCGCTGCTGCTGAGGCTGCGGGACGAACTGGGCCTGTCGGCGCTGGTGGTGACGCATGACCTGGGGCTGGCGTGGAACATCGCGGACCGGGTGGCGGTGATGTACCTCGGACGGATCGTGGAGACGGGTGACGTCGAGCAGATCCTCACCGCCCCCCGGCACCCCTACACCCGGGCGCTGCTGTCCGTGCTGCCGGAGGCGGACGGCGAGCCGGTGATCCTGACGGGTGAACCGCCGGACCCGTCGAGGATTCCGTCCGGCTGCCGCTTCCACGCCCGCTGCCAGGTCCTCGCCTCGGGCGAGGCGGAGCGCGCGGGCGTCGCGGACGCGTGCCGCACGGTGGATCTGCCGGTGCTGGAGGGCGGCGGCGGGACCCAGGTCGCCTGTCACTGGGTGCGGGCGGGCACGGGCGTCCCCCAGGTCACCTAGGGCCTGCCCGCTCGTGCCGGGTACGCCCGGCCTGGACCCGCCGGCCACCGTGGTGGCCGGGGTTCAGCCCGGGCGCCGCGCCCGGGCGTGGTGGATCGTGCCGGTCAGCTCGCCCAGAGGACGTCCGGTACCGCCCCAGCGGTGCTGGATGATCTCGGCGGCGATGGACACGGCCGTCTCCTCCGGCGTACGGGCTCCGAGGTCCAGGCCGACGGGCGAGGCGAGGCGGGACAGCTCCGCCTCCTCCACCCCGGCCTCGCGCAGCCGGGCGAGGCGGTCGGTGTGCGTGCGCCGGCTGCCCATCACACCGATGTACCCGGCGGGGGTGCGCAGCGCCGCCACCAGCAACGGGACGTCGAACTTCGGGTCGTGGGTCAGGACGCAGACGACCGTGCGCGCGTCCACGGGGGTCGATTCCAGGTACGTGTGCGGCCAGGCGCGGACGACCTCGTCGGCCGTGGGGAAGCGCTCCCGGGTGGCGAAGGCCGGGCGGGCGTCGCACACCGTCACGCGGTAGCCGAGGAAGGCCCCGATCCTCGCGGTGGCCGCGGCGTGGTCGATGGCTCCGAAAACGAGCATGCGGGGCGCGGGGGCGAAGGCCTGGACGAAGACGGTGACGTCCTGCATCCGTCGCTCGCCGTGCGCTCCGTACCGGGTGGTGCCGGTGGCTCCCTGCGCGAGCATCCCGCGCGCGTCGTCGGTGACGGCCGCGTCGAGCCCCGCGTCGCCGAGGGAACCGCCGGCACGGCCCGCCAGGACCATCCGGCGGGCGCCGGGCCGTGCGGCTCCAGACACCACGGTGGCGAGTGCGACGGGCTCCCCGGCGGCGACGGTGTCCAGGAGTTCCCGCAGCGCGTCGCGGTCGGCGGGCGCGACGTAGGGCTGTACCAGGACGTCGATCGTGCCGCCGCAGGTCAGACCGGTGCCGAAGGCCTCGTCGTCACTGATGCCGTACGTCCGCAGCAGCGGCCGGCCCGTGGTCAGCGTCTCGGTGGCGGCCTCGTACACGTCGCTCTCCACGCAGCCTCCGGAGACGCTGCCCGCCACCACGCCGGTCGCGGTCACCGCCATCGCCGCGCCGGCGGCCCGCGGCGCGCTGCCGCGCACCGCGACCACGGTGGCCAGGGCGAAGGGCGTACCGGCCGTGTGCCAGTCGCGCAGCTGGGACAGCAGCTCACGCACGTGCGGACTCCTCCCGGGCGGACGGGCTCCTGCCCCCGAGGATGCCCCGGTGCGGGCGCGCCCACCACAGGACGGCGTCAGGCGCGTCCGTACGCCGCGATCAGCTCGCTGGACCGCTTCACGTCGGCGGCCATCGCCACGAGCAGGTCGTCGACCGACTCGAACTTCAGCATGCCGCGGACGTAGGCGAGGAAGTCCACCGCCACGTGCAGCCCGTACAGGTCGAGGCCGACCCGGTCGATGGCGTACGCCTCGACGGTCCGCTCCGTGCCGTCGAACTGCGGGTTCGTGCCCACCGAGATCGCGGCGGGCATGGCCTCCCCGTTCACCGTGAGCCAGCCGGCGTAGACGCCGTCGGCGGGAATCGCGGTGTGCGGCAGGGTCTCCACGTTCGCCGTGGGGAAGCCCAGCTCGCGGCCTCGCTGCGCGCCGCGCACGACGACGCCCTCGACGCGGTGCGGTCGGCCGAGGATCTCCGCGGCCCCCTCGACGTCGCCCTCGGCGATCAGGCGGCGGGTCAGCGTCGAGGAGAACGGCTCGCCGCCGCCCGCGTCACCGCTGACGTGGAGGTCGATGACCTCGGTGGCGTAGTCGTACGTCGCGCCGAGCTCGGCGAGGAGGGTGACGTTGCCCGCCGCGCGGTGCCCGAAGCGGAAGTTGGGGCCCTCGATGACCAGCTTCGCGTGGAGCTTGTCGACGAGCACCTTCGCGATGAAGTCGGCGGGCGAGAGCTGCGAGAACTCGGCGGTGAACGGCAGGATCAGCACCGCGTCCACGCCCAGCCGCGCCATGAGGTCGGCGCGCCGGTGGTGCGGCGCCAGCAGCGGGGGGTGCGTGCCGGGGCGGACGACCTCGCTGGGGTGCGGGTCGAAGGTGACGACGACGGAGGGCACGCCGAGCTCGCGCGCCCGCTCCACGGCACGGCCGATGATCAGCTGGTGTCCGCGGTGCACCCCGTCGTAGGACCCGATGGTGACGACGCTGCGCCCCCAGTCCTCAGGGATGTCCTCCAAGCCACGCCAGCAGTGCACTCTGACCGCTCCTCGCCCGAACCTGTGTACGTGTGTGTGTCCATTACGCAGGTCTAAGACTGCCATGCTCACGTCCCGCGGCCTGCATCGGCACCGGGATGCCGGGCCTCGGCACGTCCGCCGCCTCCACCGCCCGCCGCGCGCCGGGGCCCACGAGGGCGGCCCACTCCTGCGGGGCGTCCGCCAGCCACCGGCTGACCAGGGCTGCGAATCCGGGAACGTCCCGGGCGAGTTCGGTCAGCGCGCGGTCGAAGCGGGCCGCGCCCTCGGCCGTCCGTACGAGCAGCGTCCCCGTACGGTGCACCAGCGCCCGGGTGCGGGCCTCCGGGCGGCGCCGGGACCCCTCCCCCGCGGCCCGCAGCACCGCGTCGAGGACCTCCGGGTCACGGCCCGTCCCCTGCTCGAACTCCAGCAGGACCTCCAGCAGCTCGGCCCTCAGCGGCCTCGACACGGCGCTCCCCGGCCCCGCGAGCACCCGCGCCAGCGCGGCGCGCACGGGCGGCGGGGCGGGGTGGTCCCGCAGCAGGCCGGTCATCAGGGGCAGGAGCAGCGCCCGGGCGGCCGGGCTGTGCTCCAGCCGCAGGTCCACGTACGCGGCGGCCTGCGCCCCGGCGTCCTGACCGGGGCGGCCGCGGCTCTCGATGTAGTGGCGTACGAGACCGGGGGCGTGCAGTGCCAGGGCCGGGCTGTCCAGGGACGCCAGCTCCCGCAGTACGCCGTCGGCCGCGTCCCCGGGCAGCGACAGACGGGCCCGCAGTGCGGCGAGCACCGGCTCGGGGTGCTCCGTGAAGACCTCCGTGAGCAGGGCCACCGGCAGCCGCGGGTCCCCGGCGGCGAAGACCCGCAGGGCCTGAGGAAGGTGGCGTCCGCCCGTCGCCGGATCCCGTACGAGGACGGTGAGCGCCTGGGCGTGCAGGGGGGTGTCGCCCGGCCGGTCCAGCAGGGTGAGCGCCGCGCCGCGCAGCAGGGCGCGGTCGGAGTCGGCGAGGGGGCGGGCGGCGGCGGACGCGAGGTGGACGGCCGCGGCGGCGCGCCGCCCGGGCCGGTCCTCGTCGCGTGCCCACCGGTCGACGGCGCGGCAGAGTGCGGCCGGTTCGTCCTCGGCGAGGGTGGCGAGCAGTTCGGCGGCCCGCGGGTGGGCGGTGTCGACGAGCGCCTCGGTCAGGCCGTCCGGGGCCAGGTCACGGCGGGCGTACAGGAGTGCCTGCGCGGCGGCGGCCACGGTGAGCCTGATCGGCACGCCCTGCTCCGCGGGCAGGGGGCTCTCGTCCGTGAACCAGCGGCACAGCAGCGGCTGGACGGTCCCGGGGTCGGCGGCGAGCCGTCGCGAGACCGCGTCCAGATACCGCTCCCCGCCGTCCGCGCGGGGGGTGCAGTCGGCGGGCAGGAGACGGCGGAGCAGGTCGATCCGGTCGTCCTCGGAAAGCCGGATCCGGCGCCAGAACCACGGCCCGAACCCGGCGTAGGGACCGAGTGCCGCTGGACCCCCGGACTGCGAACGCCGGGTGATCCGCCCGGCGAGGACCCGCAGCACGCCGAGGCAGGGCCGGGCGTCCGGCACCCTGAGCAGGCTCTCCCGGAGCAGATGGGCGGCCCACCAGGCGGCGTCGGCCGGAGGGTTCCCCGTGCCGGACGCCAGGCGGTCCATCGCCTCGATCAGGTCCGCCATCCGGTGGGCCAGCGCCGCGTGCCCCTGGCGCCGCTCCAGCAGGAGCATGGCCTGGAGCACGGGGCCGGCGCGGTGGCGGGGCACGGGGAGGTTGCGGGGTCCTTCCGGGTCCCGTGGGGCGGGTTCGGGCACCGCGGGCCCCCCTTCCGCGTGCCAGCGGTGGACCAGCGAGTGCAGGGCCGCGTCCAGGTCGAGGTGCGCGCCCTGCACCCAGTCGCCCAGCTCCTCGTCGGCGAAGCGGTAGCCCGCGCCCGCCGGGACCAGCAGCCCCTCCGTCAGGACCGCCGAGGCCCATCCCGTGCGCCAGGGGAAGATCTCCTCGAACGCCGCCCGGTCCAGCTCGCCCTGTCCCGGCCCGAGGCACCGTCGGGCCGCCTCGTGGACCTGCCCGGCCACCTTCGCCGCCAGCCTGCGGACGGCCGTGCCACGCGGCCCGGGTTCGGCCTGGGCCCCGATGCGGACCGCGATCCGGACGCAGGTGAGGTCCAGATGGGCGGCGAAGACCTCCTCCGTGCCGGGCCTCCCCGGTACGTCGGGGGGCAGCGCGGCCCGTACCTCGGCGAGCAGCCGCAGGGTGAGGGGGTGCCGGTCGTGGCCGGGGGCGATCGCACCGGCGGGGATGCCGTGGCGCTCCCTGGCCCGCTCGGCCTGCTCCGCCGTGAGGTCGCCGAGCCGGACGGCGGGCGGCAGGCCCCGGGCGGGCCGCTGCGGGCGGTGCAGGGCGCCCGGCGGGTGGAGCGCTCCCGCGGTCTCCCAGTGCTCGGGGCGGCAGGCGAGGACCATGCGCACCTCGTGGGCCAGGAGCCACTCGGCGCTGGCCCCGGTCCACCCCGCGAGCCGGTGGGCCAGCAGGGGCGGCATCTCCTCGGGGCCGTCGACGACGACGAGGAGCGCCTTCCCGGACGCCGCGGCGAGCCGGGCCACCCGCTCGGGCGTGGCGTCGTCCATGTCTCCGCGTGCCCCGGCGGCGGTGAGGATCCTTCCCGAGCGCCGCAGGGCCCGGGTCATCGCGTCGCCGACCGAGGTGTCGTCGGCCAGCAGGTCGGCTCCGCGCAGCCAGAGGGTGAGGGCGGGCGCGTGCCCGCGGGCCCGGCGGGCGGCCAGGGCGGCGAGGGCCGTGGTACGGCCGGTGCCGGGGGCGCCCACCAGAGCGAGGACGGGGCCCGTGCCGGTCTCGAAGGCGGTGAACTCCGCGCTGACGTCGGTGCGTTCGACGGGCTCCGCACCACCGGGCCGGCCGTCGGCCTGCCCGAGGGACGTGGCGGTCAGCTGGAGCGCGCCCGCCAGATTGAGGTCACGGCCGTATCCCGGGACACCGCTCGCGTTGCGCCCGAGCACCTCGGCCAGCGGCTCCGGAGCGTCCCGGAGGCCCAGCGGCACCGCGAGGCCGGCGGTCCCGTGTCCGGCGCTCAGCGCGGTCGAGAGCACACCCAGGACGGCCCCGGTGCGCGGGTCGGTCACGGGGCCGCCGACGGCGGCCCCGCCGGAGCGCAGCGCGTCGCGCCCGTCCGTGCCGAGGGCGAGCTCCAGCGCGCCGTTCACGGTGTGCTCGCGGCCGCCCTCGGAGTAGACCGCCGGAGTCGTCCCGAGCACCCGTGCCTCGCGCCAGCCGTGGGCGGCGATCCGTACGTAGGTGCCCGTACCGATGTGCTCGCGTACGGCGATGGGGAGCGGTTCCACCCCCAAGGCACCGGGGCCGCCGGTGTGCAGCAGGGCGAGGCCCAGCGCGGGCAGCTCGGTGACGCCGTCGGGGCCCACGGGGCAGTCGCGGCCGTCGGAGGTGTGCAGCGTGAGCGGCCCGGGCCGTGCGACGGCCTGATGACTGGTGACGACCGTGCCCCGGTCGTCCGCGACGAATCCGGTCCCCCGTGGCCGGCCGGCCTCGTCGCAGATCCGTACAAGTGTCGACCGGTCCCCGCTGCCCATGGTCCGACGGTAGGTCCCGGGGGCGCGGCACCGGAAACGCGGGAGACGAAAGCGCCCCCCTCGCACCCCTCCGTCACTCCGAGCGCCCGCCCATCGGGGTGAAGTGGCGGGTTCGCGTGGACAGGGATGGACCGGGGGGCGGGGATCGTGGAGCGGGCACACACAGGGGGCTGCCCGCTCCACGACGCCACGGTCGGGCGGCCGCGGTCAGGCGAAGACGGCGAGGCTCCTGGCCTTGCCCTTCTGCTCCTCCACGAGCACCAGGAACGCCCCGTCGGGCCCGAAGACCCCGACCGGCCCCGGCGGATAGGACGGCATGTCCAGCCGTACGCCGTTCAGGAGCAGCTTGGCGCGCTTCTCGTCGACGTCCCAGCGGGGGAAGGCGGAGGCGGCGGCCTCGGCCACCGGCATCACGGTCAGTTCCTGCTGGTGCTGGTCCAGGGTGCGTGCCGCGTCGAGACCGTAGGGGCCGACCCGGGTGCGCCGCAGCGCGGTCAGGTGCCCGCCGACGCCGAGCCCGGCGCCGAGGTCGCGGGCCAGGGCCCGGATGTACGTACCCGAGGAGCACACGACGGAGACGACCAGGTCGACGACCGGGGTGCCGTCCTCGGCGACGGCCTCGCGGACGTCGTAGACGCGGAAGGACGAGACGGTCACCGGGCGGGCCGGGATCTCGAACTCCTCGCCGCCGCGCACCCGGGCGTAGGAGCGCTTGCCGTCGATCTTGATGGCGCTGACCTTGGACGGCACCTGCATGATCGCGCCGGTGAGCGCGGCGACCCCGGCGTCGATGCCCTCACGGGTCACCCCGGAGGCGTCGGCCGACGAGGTGATCTCGCCCTCGGCGTCGTCGGTGACCGTGTCCTGGCCGAGCCGGATCGTCCCCAGGTACTCCTTCTCGGTCAGCGCGAGGTGGCCGAGCAGCTTGGTCGCCCTCTCCACCCCGAGCACGAGTACACCGGTCGCCATGGGGTCCAGCGTGCCGGCGTGGCCGACCCGCCGGGTACGGGCGATGCCGCGCATCTTGGCCACGACGTCGTGCGAAGTGAAGCCGGACGGCTTGTCGACGATGACAAGGCCGTCCGGCGTCCTGTCCTGCTTGTTCTGCGTCATGCGGAAGGCGAGTCCCCGTCGTTCTCGTCGGACTCGTCCTCGGGCTTGCGGTAGGGGTCGGCACCGCCCGCGTAGGTGGCGCCCGAGGACGCCTCACGGACCTTGGCGTCCGAGGCGCGTGCCCGGTCGAGGAGGTCCTCGATCGCCTTGGCGTTGTCCGGCAGCGCGTCGGCCACGAAGGCCAGGGTCGGGGTGAACTTCGTCCCCGCCGCGGCACCGACCGCCGAGCGCAGGATGCCCTTGGCGCTCTCCAGCCCCGCGGCCGCGCTGGCCCGCTCCTCGTCGTCGCCGTAGACCGTGTAGAAGACCGTGGCCTCCCGCAGGTCCCCGGTGACACGGGTGTCCGTGATGGTCACGTGCGTGCCCAGACGCGGGTCCTTGATACCGCGCTGCAGTTTCTCGGCGACCACCACCTGGATGAGGTCCGCCAGCTTCTTCGCCCGCGCGTTGTCGGCCACTGGTCCGTCTCCTTCTCGAGCGCCTTGCTCAATCGTCTTCGTCGCTGTGCAGCCGCCGCCGTACGGACAGCAGCTCCACCTCCGGCCGGCCCGCGATCATGCGTTCGCACCGGTCGAGTACGTCTGTGAGGTGCCCGGCGTCCCCGGAGACCGCGGCAAGGCCGATCTCGGCCCTGCGGTAGAGGTCCTGGCCGCCCGTCTCCGCGACGCTCACCGCGTACGCGCGGTGCAGCTCGGCGACGATCGGGCGGACGACGGAGCGTTTCTCCTTCAGCGACCGTACGTCGCCCAGGAGCAGATCGAAGGACAGGGTCCCCACATACATGTGTGTCCGGATGTCCCGCCGGTTCGGGGTCGTGCCCCGCCATCACTTGGCGGGGACAACCAGAACCGTACACGGAACGGCCGGGGCCGATCGACGGAAATACGACCCGTCGACCGGCCCCGACCCTGGGGGAGAACCCGGGGGTCGCCCCCCGGAATCCCCGTCGATCAGCCTCGCGGCTTCTCGCGCATCTCGTACGTCGCGATGACGTCGTCGATCTTGATGTCGTTGAAGTTTCCGAGGTTGATACCGCCCTCGTAGCCTTCGCGGATCTCGGTGACGTCGTCCTTGAAGCGGCGCAGACCGGAGATGTTGAGGTTCTCCGCGATGACCTTGCCATCGCGCAGCAGGCGCGCCTTGGTGTTGCGCTTGACCTCGCCGGAGCGGACCAGCACACCGGCGATGTTGCCCAGCTTGGACGAGCGGAAGATCTCGCGGATCTCCGCCGTGCCGAGCTCGACCTCTTCGTACTCCGGCTTGAGCATGCCCTTGAGGGCCGCCTCGATCTCCTCGATCGCCTGGTAGATGACCGAGTAGTACCGGACGTCCACGCCTTCGCGCTCGGCCATCTGCTCGGCACGCCCCGCGGCGCGCACGTTGAAGCCGATCACGATGGCGTCGGAGCCGGTCGCCAGGTTGATGTCCGACTCGGTGACCGCACCCACACCGCGGTGCAGGACCCGGATGTCGACCTCTTCACCGACGTCGAGCTGGAGCAGCGAGGACTCGAGGGCCTCCACCGAACCGGACGCGTCGCCCTTGATGATGAGGTTGAGCTCCTGGACCAGACCGGCCTTGAGCGCCTCGTCCAGGTTCTCCAGGGAGAACCGGACACCCTTGCGGGCGAAGTTGGCGTTGCGCTCGCGGGCGGCACGCTTCTCGGCGATCTGACGGGCCGTACGGTCCTCGTCGACCACCAGGAAGTTGTCGCCGGCACCCGGGACGTTGGTGAGACCCAGCACCAGGACGGGGGTCGAGGGACCCGCTTCCTGGACGTTGTTGCCGTTGTCGTCGAGCATCGCCCGGACACGGCCGTACGCGTCGCCGACGACCATGGTGTCACCGATGCGCAGCGTGCCTCGCTGGACCAGGACGGTCGAGACGGCACCGCGGCCGCGGTCGAGGTGGGACTCGATGGCGATGCCCTGCGCGTCCTGCTCCGGGTTGGCCCGCAGGTCGAGCGAGGCGTCGGCGGTGAGGACGACGGCCTCCAGCAGTGCCTCGATGTTGAGGCCCTGCTTGGCGGAGATGTCGACGAACATCGTGTCGCCGCCGTACTCCTCGGCCACCAGACCGAACTCGGTGAGCTGACCGCGCACCTTGGTCGGGTCGGCGCCCTCGACGTCGATCTTGTTGACCGCGACCACGATCGGCACCTCGGCCGCCTTGGCGTGGTTCAGCGCCTCGATCGTCTGGGGCATCACACCGTCGTTCGCCGCCACCACGAGGATCGCGATGTCGGTGGACTTCGCACCACGCGCACGCATGGCGGTGAACGCCTCGTGACCCGGGGTGTCGATGAAGGTGATGCGGCGGTCCTCGCCGTTGACCTCGGAGGAGACCTGGTACGCACCGATGTGCTGCGTGATACCGCCGGCCTCGCCCGCGACGACGTTCGTCTTGCGGATCGCGTCCAGCAGCCGGGTCTTACCGTGGTCGACGTGACCCATGACGGTCACGACCGGCGGACGGGAGACCAGGGCCTCTTCGCCGCCCTCGTCCTCACCGAACTCGATGTCGAAGGACTCGAGCAGCTCGCGGTCCTCCTCCTCCGGGCTGACGATCTCGAGGACGTAGTTCATCTCGTCCGCGAGGAGCCTCAGCGTCTCGTCGGAGACGGACTGCGTGGCGGTGACCATCTCGCCGAGGTTCATCATCACGGCGACGAGCGACGCCGGGTTGGCGTTGATCTTCTCCGCGAAGTCGGTCAGGGAGGCACCGCGCGACAGCCGGACGGCCTGCCCGTTGCCGCGGGGCAGCATGACGCCGCCCACCGACGGGGCCTGCATGGCCTCGTACTCCTGGCGCCTCTGCCGCTTCGACTTGCGGCCACGACGCGCGGGACCGCCGGGACGGCCGAACGCACCCTGTGTGCCGCCACGGGCACCGGGGCCGCCGGGACGGCCACCGAAGCCGGGACGGCCGCCGAAGCCGCCGCCGCCACCGGGACGGCCCGCGCCGCCACCGCCACCGGGACCGCCGGGACGGCCGGCGAAGCCGCCACCGCCACCACCGGGACCGGCCGGACGGCCGGCGAAGCCGCCGCCGGGACGACCGCCGCCGCCACCGGGACGACCGCCGCCGCCACCGGGACCACGGCCGCCGCCACCGGGGCCACCGCCGGGACGCGGGCCCGCGGCGGGACGCTGCGGCATCATGCCCGGGTTCGGACGGTTACCCGAGGGGGCACCGCCCGGACGGGGAGCCTGCGGACGGGGCATGCCGCCCGGGGTCGGACGTGCGCCACCCTGGCCCTGGGGGCGCGGGGCGCCACCGGGACCACCCTGCGGGCGCGGGGCGCCGGGGCGCTCCTGACCGCCGCCGGGGCGCGGGGCACCGCCGGGACGGGGCGCCTGCGGGCGCGCCATGCCGGTGGAGCCGCCGGAGGTGAAGGGGTTGTTGCCCGGACGGGGACCGGCCGGACGTGCGCCGCCGGGACGCGGTGCGCCCTGGCCCGCGGGACGTGCGGGACGGTCTCCGCCGCGCTCGCCGCCACGCTGGCCGCCCTCACGCTGGCCGCCGTCGCGCTGACCGCCGGCCGGGGCCGGACGGGCGGGACGGGGGCCGGGGGTGGCACCGGTGGGACGGGGGGCCTGCTGCGGCGCGGCCGGCTGCTGGGCCGGAGCCGGAGCCGAGAACTCCGCGGCCGGCACCGGGGTGACCGGGGCGGGCTTCGGCGCGGGCCGGGGACCCGGACGGGGTCCCGCGGACGGCGCGGAGGGGGTGCTGCTCGCCGGGGTCTCCGAGGCGGCCGGCCGGGGGGCCGGGGCGCCGGGCTTCGGGGCAGCGGGACGTGCCGCGGCGGCCGGGGACGGCGCAGCGGGCTTTGCGGGGGCGGCCTTGCGGGGCGCGCCAGGCTTTGCAGCGGACTTGCCGGCGTTGCCGCCGGGACCCTGCAGTGCGTCAGTCAGTTTGCGTACAACCGGCGCCTCGATCGTCGAGGACGCCGAACGGACGAATTCACCGAGTTCTTGGAGCTTGGCCATGACGACCTTGCTCTCCACGCCGAACTCCTTGGCGAGCTCGTATACCCGGACCTTAGCCACTTCGCTCCTTTTAGGTCCGGGTTACCGCCGGACCGTCGCTACTTCATGGGCGTACTCATCGCGTACTCATCGAGTGCTCATCGCAATCTCGACCTACTTCCAACTCGCGAGGTACCTGACCGCACGGGGACCCGTGCCGTTCACTTTCTTACGGTGTCACCCGCTCGACGAACCGCTGCAGTGCCGCGGAATCGAACGGCCCCTTGGCCTTGAAGGCCCGGGGGAAAGCCCGGCGGCGGACCGCCAGGCCGAGACAGACGGAGGCGGGGTGTACGTACGCACCCCGGCCGGGCAGCGTACCGCGTGGATCAGGGACAACCTCTCCCTCGTCCACCACGATGCGCAGCAGCTCGCTCTTGGCCGCTCGCTCCCGGCATCCCACACAGGTTCGCTCGGGGCAAGCGCGGGCGTGCGTCCGGCCAGACACGGCTAAGTCTACCTCCCCGTACCGACCTCACCCCTTGGGGGCAAAAATCGAACGGATGTTGTCGTGATCTCAGCGGAAAGCCGCCTCGATCTATTCCTTCGGAACCGTTCCGGGGCAGCCGTCGGCGGCCCCGGACACGGGTCGTGGGTCAGCCGCGCTCCGACCGCTCGCGGGCGCGCTCGGCGCGCTCACGGTCGGCGGCGTCGCGCTCGGCGTCCGTCTCGGTGTCCGGGCGGATGTCGATGCGCCAGCCGGTGAGACGGGCGGCCAGACGGGCGTTCTGGCCCTCCTTGCCGATCGCCAGCGACAGCTGGTAGTCCGGCACGGTCACCCGGGCGGAGCGCGTGCCGAGGTCCACGACCTCGACCTTGCTCACCCTCGCGGGTGACAGGGCGTTGGCGACCATCTCGGCGGGGTCGTCCGACCAGTCCACGATGTCGATCTTCTCACCGTGCAGCTCGGCCATGACGTTGCGCACACGGCTGCCCATCGGGCCGATGCAGGCGCCCTTCGGGTTGAGACCGGCCCGGGTGGAGCGCACCGCGATCTTGGTGCGGTGGCCCGCCTCACGGGCGATGGCCTCGATGACGACCGACCCGTCCGCGATCTCCGGGACCTCCAGCGCGAAGAGCTTCTTCACGAGGTTGGGGTGGGTGCGCGAGAGCGTGACGGACGGACCGCGCACACCCTTGGCCACCCGCACGACGTAGGTGCGCAGGCGCAGGCCGTGGGTGTACTCCTCGCCGGGCACCTGCTCCTGCACGGGCAGGATGGCTTCCAGCTTGCCGATGTCGACCAGGACGTTCTTCGGGTCCTTGCCCTGCTGGACGAGGCCGGTGACGACGTCGCCCTCGTGGCCCGCGTACTCGCCGAACGTCCGGTCGTCCTCCGCGTCGCGCAGCCGCTGCAGGATGACCTGCTTGGCGGTGGTCGCGGCGATACGGCCGAAGCCGGACGGCGTGTCGTCGAACTCCTCGGCCTCCTGGCCCTCCTCCAGCTCGGCCGGGTCGTCCTTGGCCCACACCGTGACGTGGCCGGCCGCGTCCAGCTCGACGCGGGCGCGCCGGTGGCTGCCGTCGGTGCGGTGGTACGCGATGAGGAGGGCCGACTCGATCGCCCCGACGAGCACGTCGAAGGGGATCTCCTTGTCCTGCGCCAAGCCCTTCAGAAGCTTCACATCGATGTCCACGGCTACGCCTCCTCTTCCTTCTTGTCCTTGCGGTTGAATTCGATCTCCACGCGCGCCCTGGCGATCTCGCCGAAGTCGACCCGGCGTGACGTGGGCTTGCGGCCCTTGACGCCCGGCACCTCCAGGTCGAGTCCCTCGTCGTCCACCCCGAGGACGCGGGCCACCAGCTCGCCGCCCTCACCCAGGGTGATCCTGACCAGCCGGCCGGTGGCGCGTACGTAGTGGCGGTGCTCGGTCAACGGGCGGTCGGCGCCCGGAGAGCTCACTTCGAGGACGTACTCGCCCTCACCCATGGCGTCGGTCTCGTCCAGCGTCTCCGAGAGGGTGCGGCTGAGCTCCGCGCAGGTGTCCAGCTCCACGCCGTCCTCGGAGTCCACGATGACCCTCAGCACCCGCCGGCGGCCCGCCCGGGAGACCTCGATCTCCTCGAGGTCCAGCTCCTTGGCGCTGACGAGCGGCTCCAGCAGTTCGCGCAGCCTGTCGCTCTGGGTGGTGCTCATCCGGGTGACTCCTCGGCCGCGTGTGCTGTTGTGGGGATCGTCGCGTGTCAGGTCAAAGGGTATCCGGTCCGCAGGGGTGTTGCCGTCCGCCTCCCGCCCACCCGCGGGTACGCTCACCATCGGTGATCACTTCGGGTCAGAAACTGTCAAATATCAGGCTGAAGGAGACAAGTGCGCCGCACGGGGACGACGCGCAGGAGTGCGCTCACCGCCACGGGAGCCATGGTCCTGGGCGCGGTACTGACGGGCTGCGGGGACGGACCGGACTCCCGGACGGCCCCCGGGAGCGCGGACGCCCGGGCCGCCTCGCTCAGGGCCGCGACGGCGCTGCGGGCGGCGGCCGCCCGTGACAGCGCCTCACTGCTCTCCCGGTACGAACAGGTCGCGGCCGCCCACCCGTTGACTCGGGCCGGGCTCGCGCCGATGGGCGCCGCGGTCCGGGAGCACCTGGCGGCTCTGGGCGGACCGGCGAAGGCCCCGGGCGGCTCGCCCTCCCCCGCCCCGCCGGCGGCCCCCGCCGACGCGGCGGCGGCCCTGAGGGAGCTGGCGGGCGAGGAGCGCCGGGTGGCGGACGCCCGCACCGCGGCCCTGGTGTCCGCCGCGCCCGAACTGGCCAGGCTGCTGGCCTCGGTCGCCGCGGCCGGCGCGGCCCACGCGTATCTGCTGACCGAACTGGCCAAGGAGATCCCGGCATGACACCGCGCACGGCACAGGAGGACGGAACGGACGGCGCGCTGCGGGCCGCGCAGGCGGCGCTCGCCGCCGAGCACGCCGCGGTGTACGGCTACGGGGTGCTCGGCGGCCGGCTGGAAGGCGGCCGCCGCAGCGACGCGAGGAGCGCGAGCGACGCCCACCGGGCCCGGCGCGACACGCTCGCCCGGGCGGTGCGTGACCTGGGCGGTACGCCGGTGGCGGCCCTCGCGGCGTACGCTCTGCCCTTCGCGGTGCGGGATCCGGCGAGCGCGATGCGGCTGGCCACCGTGCTGGAGGACCGGGTCGCCGGTGTGTACTCCGACCTCGTACGGGCCGCCCAGGGGCCGCTGCGGCAGGACGCCGCGGGAGCCCTGCGGGAGGCCGCGGTGCGTGCCGTGCGCTGGCGCGGCACCGGCGTAGCCTTTCCTGGGCTCGCCGAGAAGGCCGCCCCGCCGGACGACACGGCGGAGGCAGGCGCCACGGGTGCCCCGCACTGAGCAACTGGCACGCTCCGAAAGGGAACAAGGCAGGTATGGGTTCTGAACCGCCGCAGCGTCTGGTGCGAGCGCTCGGCGAGACGTACGGGGACGCGGCCGCGGCCGAGTGGCTCGGGCGGCTCCCCGCGCTCACCGACGACGCGCTGTCCGGGTACGCGGTCTCCCTGGAACGGGTCTGCGCCCCCGGCGGGCGCACGGGCCTCGTCCTCCTGGTGCGCCGGGCGGACGGCACGCCCGCCGTGCTGAAGATCGCGCCTCCCGGGGCCGCTCCCGCGCTCGAACGGGCGGCCCTGGCGCACTGGAACGGCTGGGGCGCCGTCGGGCTGCCGGTCTCCGACAGCGCCACGGCACCGGATGAGGCCCTCCTGCTGGAGCGGCTGCACCACGAGGTGTCCCTGCGTTCCCTCCCGGAGGCGAAGGCCCTGCTGGAGGCCGCCGGTACGGTGCGGCGGCTGTGGGTCGAGCCGCCGCCCGGCCACGCCTTCGAGACCGTCACGGAGCGCACCGCCCGGCAGCTGGGGCCCATGCGGGCCGCCGCCGTGCGGGACCCCGAACTCGAACCGCTGGTCTCCTCGGCGCTGGAGGCCCGCGAGGAGCTGGTCCGCGACTCCCCCGAACTCCTCCTGCTGCACGGCAACTTCCGGCAGAGCAAGGTCCTGTCGGGTGAGCGCGCCCCGTGGCTGGCCGTCGGCCCGGAGCCGCTGACCGGCGAGCGGGCCTACGACCTGGCGCGGCTGGTGCGGGACCGGGTCGAGGACCTCATCGCCTCGCCCGGCGGCGCCGCGACGGCCCGCCGCAGGGTGCGGAAGCTCGCCGAGTCGCTGGAGGTCGACCAGGCGCGGCTGCGCGGCTGGACGCTGTTCCGGGCCGTCGAGTCCGGGACGCGGGCCCTGACGGCGGGGCGCACCCAGGACGGCGAGCTGTCGCTGGAGTTCGCCGGCTGGCTGTAGGCGTACGACGGAGGGCCCCGCGCACCGCGCGGGGCCCTCCGTGCTGTCCGGCTGTCAGCCCTGCTCGGTCAGACGGGCCACGGCCTCGTCGACGGTGAGCTCCTCGCGCTCGCCCGTGCGGCGGTCCTTCAGCTCCAGGACGCCCTCGGCGGAGCGGCGGCCGGCGACCAGGATCTTCGGGACGCCGATGAGCTCGGAGTCGGTGAACTTCACGCCCGGCGAGACGCCCGCGCGGTCGTCGACCAGGACGCGCAGGCCGGCCGCGGCGAGCTTGTCGGAGACCTCCAGGGCCAGCTCGGTCTGGAGCGCCTTGCCCGCGGCGACGACGTGCACGTCGGCCGGGGCGATCTCGCGGGGCCAGCACAGCCCCTTGTCGTCGGCGGTCTGCTCGGCGAGGGCCGCCACCGCGCGGGAGACGCCGATGCCGTACGAGCCCATGGTCACCCGGACCGGCTTGCCCTGCTGGCCGAGGACGTCGAGGGAGAAGATGTCGGCGTACTTGCGGCCGAGCTGGAAGATGTGGCCGATCTCGATGGCGCGGTCCACCTGGAGGCCCGCACCGCAGTTGGGGCAGGGGTCGCCCGCCTCGACGACGACGACGTCGAGGTGTTCGTCGACCTCGAAGTCGCGGCCCGCGACGACGTTCCTCGCGTGCGTGCCCTCCTTGTTGGCACCCGTGATCCAGGCGGTGCCGGCGGAGACGCGGGGGTCGGCGATGTAGCGGACCTTCTCCAGGCCCTGCGGGCCGACGTAGCCGCGCACCAGGTCGGGGCGGCCCACGAAGTCCTCGGCGGTGACGAGCTCGACGACCGCGGGGGCGAGGTGCTCGCCGAGCTTGCCGAGGTCGACCTCCCGGTCACCGGGCACGCCCACGGCCACGATCTCGCCGTCGACCTTGACCAGGAGGTTCTTCAGGGTGGCCGAGGCCGGGACGCCGAGGTGGGCGGCGAGGGACTCGATGGTCGGGGTGTCGGGGGTGTCCAGCTCCTCGACCGCCCCGGTCGCCGACGCGTCCACCGCGGTGGGCCTGAAGACCACGGCCTCGGTGTTGGCGGCGTAGTCGCAGTTCGGGCAGTCGACGAAGGTGTCCTCGCCGGCGGGCGCGGGGGCGAGGAACTCCTCGGAGGCGGAGCCGCCCATGGCCCCGGAGACGGCGGAGACGATCCGGTGGTCGAGGCCGAGGCGCTCGAAGATCCGGATGTACGCGGCGCGGTGCAGCCGGTAGGCCTCGACCAGGCCCTCGTCCGTGGTGTCGAAGGAGTACGAGTCCTTCATCTGGAACTCACGGCCGCGCAGCACCCCGGCGCGGGGGCGTGCCTCGTCGCGGTACTTGGTCTGGATCTGGTAGAGGATCACGGGCAGGTCCTTGTAGGACGAGCACATGTCCTTGACGACCTGGGTGAAGACCTCCTCGTGGGTGGGGCCGAGGAGGTAGTCCGCGCCCTTGCGGTCCTTGAGCCGGAACAGCAGGTCGCCGTACTCGTCGTACCGGCCGCTCGCCTCGTACGCCTCCTTGGGCAGCAGCGCGGGGAGCAGCACCTCCTGGCCGCCGATGGCGTCCATCTCCTCGCGGACGACGCGGGTGACGTTCTCCAGCACCTTCTTGCCGAGCGGCAGCCACGACCAGATACCGGCCGCGGTGCGGCGTACGTAACCGGCGCGGACCAGGAGCTTGTGGTTGAGCGTCTCGGCGTCCGCCGGGTCGTCGCGCAGTGTCTTGATCATCAATCGGGACATGCGCTGGACCTGGGCCATGATGAACTCCTGCTCGGAAGGGTGGTGAGCCCGAGGTTAGCCGGGGGGCCCGCGCGGGCGGAAATCCATTCCTCCCGCCCCCGTGGACGGCCGGCCTCAGCCGCGGCGCAGCGGGAGGGGCGCGCCCATCACCGCGTACGGCTTGGGGGCGCTCGGGAAGAGCACCTGCCGGGCCAGGTCCTGGTAGCCGAGCGCGCGGTAGAGGCCGCGGGCGGGGCTGTCGGTGTCGATCGCGGAGAGGATGGAGCGGGGCAGGTCCACGCCGTCCGTGATGGTGGTGATGAGGCTGCGGCCGATGCCGCGCTGCTGGAAGTCCGGGTGGACGTGGAGTTCGGTGATCACGAACGAGTCGTCGAGCCAGCCGTCGGAGCCGGTGGCGCGCAGGTACGGCTCGACGACGGTGGACCACCAGTGCGTCCGGTCGTTCGGCAGTCCGTAGACGAATCCGACGAGCCGTCCACCGGCGGCGACGGCTCCGAAGGAGCGGGCCTGCGGGTGTTCGAGGTGGCGCAGCACGATGTGGCGCCGCACCTCGATCTCGTCCTGGCCGAGGCCGAAGGCGAGGGCCTGCACGGCGAGCGCCTCGTCGACGCGGGCGGCGAGGTCGAGCGGTCCGACCACGATGTCGGGGGTCCCGGATCCCCAGGGGGACAGGGGGGTTGCTGCTGCCATGCGGGGAACCCTACTGGCCCTGCCGTCCGGTCAGAACAGCACGCTCATGAACGCGCCCGTCTCACGGAAGCCGACGCGGCTGTAGGCGCGGCGCGCGGCGGTGTTGTAGTCGTTCACGTAGAGGCTGACGACGGGTGCCACGTCGCTGAGGGCGTAGCGCAGGACGGCCGCCATGCCCGTCTCGGAGAGCCCGCGGCCCCGGGCCTCGGGGGCGACCCAGACGCCCTGGACCTGGCAGGCCCCGGGCGTGGCCGCGCCGATCTCCGCCTTGAAGAGGACCCTGCCGTCCTCGATGCGGGCGAAGGAGCGTCCGGCGGCGATGAGTTCGGCGACGCGCGCCTGGTAGAGGAGACCGCCGTCGCCGGCCAGCGGGGAGATGCCGACCTCCTCGGTGAACATGGCGACGCAGGCGGGCATGAGGACGTCCATCTCCTCCTTGCGGACCCGGCGCACGAGCGGGTCGGCCGCGATCTCGGCCGAGGGCTGCTCGGTCACCATCAGCGGCTGGTTGGGCCGGACCTCGCGCGCGGGTCCCCAGCTCGGTTCGAGCAGGCGCCACAGCTGGGCGGTGGGGCCCGCGGGGCCGACGATCGAGGAGCAGCGCCGCCCGGCCCGCCGGGCGCGGTCGGCGAAGGCCCTGACGGCCTCGGGGGTGGCGCAGATGGGCACGAGGTTGGCCCCGGAGTAGCAGAGGGAGCGGAGCCGGCCGTCGGCGTACCAGCCCCACATCTCGCCGCCGAGGCGCCACGGATCGAGCCCGGCGATCTGGACGCGGGAGGTGACGAACGCGTTGGCCACGGGTTCGCTCTCGAGGATGGCGAGCGCGGCGGGGAGTTCGCCGGGGTCGAGGACCCGGGTAGTGGTCTGCGTCAACACTGGGGCCTCACCGAACGGTCTGCTGATGTCCGCACTGTACCCAACAAGCCTGTGGGCTGCCGCCCCGCACCGGGAAAGGCCGGTGGGAGGGGGTCTCACACGGCTGTGCCCCGCAGGCGCGGCCTGCGGGGCACGGGGTGCCGGGAGGGGCGGGAGGTCAGCCGGCGATGGAGACCTGGGGCTCGCCGGAGGCGATGCCGTCCTTCTCCATCTGCTCCGCGATCTTCATGGCCTCCTCGATGAGGGTCTCGACGATCTTCGACTCGGGGACGGTCTTGATGACCTCGCCCTTCACGAAGATCTGGCCCTTGCCGTTGCCGGAGGCCACACCGAGGTCGGCCTCGCGGGCCTCGCCGGGGCCGTTCACGACGCAGCCCATGACCGCGACGCGCAGCGGGACCTCCATGCCCTCCAGACCCGCGCTGACCTGGTCCGCGAGCTTGTACACGTCCACCTGCGCGCGCCCGCAGGACGGGCACGACACGATCTCCAGGCGCCGCTGCTTCAGGTTCAGCGCCTCCAGGATCTGCAGGCCGACCTTGACCTCCTCCGCCGGAGGGGCGGACAGCGAGACCCGGATGGTGTCGCCGATCCCCTCGGAGAGGAGCGCGCCGAACGCCACGGCGGACTTGATCGTGCCCTGGAAGGCCGGTCCGGCCTCCGTCACGCCGAGGTGCAGCGGGTAGTCGCTGCGCGCCGCCAGCAGGCGGTAGGCGTTGACCATGACGACCGGGTCGTTGTGCTTCACCGAGATCTTGATGTCCCGGAACCCGTGCTCCTCGAACAGCGACGCCTCCCACAGCGCCGACTCCACCAGGGCCTCCGGGGTCGCCTTCCCGTACTTCCTGAGCAGCCGCGCGTCCAGCGAGCCCGCGTTCACCCCGATGCGGATGGGCGTGCCCGCGTCTCCGGCGGCCTTCGCGATCTCCCGGACCTTGTCGTCGAACTGCTTGATGTTCCCCGGGTTCACGCGGACCGCCGCGCACCCGGCGTCGATCGCCGCGAACACGTACTTCGGCTGGAAGTGGATGTCCGCGATCACCGGGATCTGGGACTTCTTCGCGATGGTCGCCAGCGCGTCCGCGTCGTCCTGCGTCGGGCACGCCACCCGCACGATCTGACAGCCCGACGCCGTCAGCTCCGCGATCTGCTGGAGCGTCGCGCCGATGTCCGACGTACGCGTCGTCGTCATCGACTGCACCGACACCGGTGCGTCCCCGCCGACCGCCACCGACCCGACCTGGATCTGACGGCTGACCCGTCGGTCGGCGAGCTTGGTCGGAACGTCCGGCATTCCGAGAGAAATCGCAGTCATGCGCTGAGCATCCCCAAGGTGTGGATCAGTGTGGATCGAGGTCCCGAGCACGGCGGGCTACAGGATTCGAGGTTACGGCACCGGAGGGCGGCGGGGTGCACCCCGTCGCCCGGCAGGTCCCGTGGTGCGCGGCCGGGGACCCGTACGGGTGCCCGGCCGCGCCCCGTGCGGCGTCAGGTGATCTTGACAGGGTTCACGATGTCGGCCACGAGCACCAGCAGCGTGAAGCAGATGAAGACTCCGGCCACCACGTAGGCGACGGGCATGAGCTTGGCCACGTCGAACGGGCCGGGGTCGGGCCGCTTGAAGACCTTGGCGAGATTGCGCCGCAGGGCCTCCCAGAGCGCGCCCGCGATGTGCCCGCCGTCGAGCGGGAGCAGGGGCAGCATGTTGAACAGGAAGAGCGAGAGGTTGAACCCGGCCAGCAGGAACAGCATCATCGCGATCTGGTTCTGGGCCGGGACGTCGAGGTTCATCACCTCGCCGCCGATCCGGGCCGCGCCGACCACGCCGACCGGTGAGTCGTCGGCCCGCTTGCCGTCGCTGAACGCCGCGTTCCAGAGGTCGGGGATCTTGGAGGGCAGGGCGATGATCGAGTCGACGCCGTTCTCGATCATGTCGCCCATGCGGACGACCGAGTCGCCGAAGGAGAGCGGCAGGATCTCGGTCTTGGCGGCGAAGCCCAGGTAACCGGCGCTGACGTACTGGTCGGGGACGACCTCGCCGTCGGCGTCCTTCTTGGCCACGGCGTTCTTCTTCAGGACGGCGTTCAGGGTCTGCTCCTGGCCGTCCCGCCGCACGGTGATGGTGGCGGGGCCGATGGTCTGCCGGATCCGGTCCGAGAGCGTGGCCCAGTCGTCGACCTTCCGCCCGTCGAAGGCGACGATGGTGTCGCCCTCCTTGAGGCCCGCGGCCTTGGCCGGGGACACCGGGTCGGAGGACTCGCAGGTGTCGCGGTTCTCGCTCTGCGAGATCACGCACTGCTGGACGCCCGCGACCTCGGTGGTCTGTGTCTGGAAACCGAAGGTCATCGCGACGCCCATGAAGATCGCGACGGCCAGCACCAGGTTCATGAAGGGGCCGGCGAACATCACGATCACGCGCTTCCACGGCTTGCGCGTGTAGAAGAGGCGCGACTGGTCGCCCGGCTGGAGCTCCTCGAAGGCGGCGGACCTGGCGTCCTCGATCATCCCGCGCCAGGGGGACGTGGAGCGCGCCTCCAGCCGGCCGTCCGGGCCCGGGGGGAACATGCCGATCATGCGGATGTAGCCGCCCGCGGGGATGGCCTTGATGCCGTACTCCGTGTCGCCCTTGGTGCGCGACCAGATCGTCGGGCCGAAGCCGACCATGTACTGCGGCACCCTGATCCCGAAGAGCTTGGCCGTCGAGAGGTGGCCCAGTTCGTGCCAGGCGATCGAGAACAGCAGACCCACGGCGAAGATGGCGACCCCCAGGATCGTCATCACAATCGTCGTCATGCTCATGCGTGCGCCTCCGCTGTCGCTTCCGCCGAGAGTTCGCGGGCCCTGGACCGGGCCCAGTTCTCCGCTTCGAGGACGTCCGCGACCGTCAGTGAAGTTCCCGTGGTGGGGGTGCCGTGTTCGGTCACCACCGCTGTGACCGTATCCATGATGCCGTTGAACGGCAGCCGTCCCGCCAGAAACGCGTCCACGCACTCCTCGTTGGCCGCGTTGAAGACCGCGGGGGCCGTGCCGCCCAGGGTCCCCACGTGCCGCGCGAGCCCGACGGACGGGAACGCCTCGGTGTCGAGGGGGAAGAACTCCCAGCTGGAGGCCTTCGTCCAGTCGAAGGCGGGAGCAGCGTCCGGGACCCTCTCGGGCCAGCCGAGGCCGATGGCGATGGGGCCTCCCATGTCGGGCGGGGTCGCCTGGGCGAGGGTGGAACCGTCGGTGAACTCCACCATCGAGTGAACGAACGACTGGGGGTGGACGACCACGTCGATCCGGTCGAACGGGATGTCGTAGAGCAGGTGCGCCTCGATGACCTCCAGGCCCTTGTTGACCAGGGTCGCGGAGTTGACCGTGATGACCGGGCCCATGGCCCAGGTCGGGTGGGCCAGGGCCTGCTCCCTGGTCACGCCGGCCAGCTCGGCGCGCGTACGCCCGCGGAAGGGGCCGCCGGACGCGGTCACCACGAGCTTGCGGACGTCGGCGCGCTTGCCCGCGGCGAGGGCCTGGAAGAGCGCGGCGTGCTCGGAGTCGACCGGGATGATCTGGCCGGGTGCCGCCAGCGCCTTGACCAGCGGGCCGCCGACGATCAGCGACTCCTTGTTGGCCAGGGCCAGGGTGCGGCCCGCCTTCAGCGCGGCGAGCGTCGGGGCCAGGCCGATCGAGCCGGTGATGCCGTTCAGCACGGTGTGGCAGTCGCTCGCCGCGAGCTCCGTGGCGGCGTCGGGGCCGGCCAGGACCTCCGGGAGCGCCTCCCCCGCGCCGTAGACCTCACGCAGGGCCTCGCGGAGCGCCGGCACCTTGTCCGCGTCGGCGACCGCGACGGTGCTCACGCGCAGCCGGCGGGCCTGTTCGGCGAGGAGGCGGACCCTGCCGCCCGCGGCGGAGAGCGCGGTGACACGGAAACGGCCGGGGTTGCGCAGGACCAGGTCGATGGCCTGGGTGCCGATGGACCCGGTGGAGCCGAGGATCACCAGATCCCGGCGGCCTTCCGACGCGTCGAAGACGAGGTGCGGATCGGCGAGGGGTGCGGGGCTGTCGCTCATGGCCCCCATTGTTGCCGCTCCCGCTGTGTGCGTTGACCGTGCGTCCCCGCCGGCACCCGGCGAGGGTCACGGCGGTGCGGTGCCCAGGGGTCAGGGACGCGTCGGGGTGCCGAACCTCTCCCTCAGCCGCCGCATGTCCGCCAGGTCGTGCGCGGCGGGTTCGTAGCCCTGGTGGAAGAGCGTTTGCTGCTCCGCGGAGATGCAGCGCACGGCGGCCGTGCCGACGGTGCCGGTGACGAAGCAGGCGGCCGGGTAGCGGAAGGGGGCGCCGGGGTCGGGTGAGGACTGGAGCGCGGACCCGTCGGCGGCGAACGTGAGCGGGTGCAGGTCGATCTCGGGTCCCGCGGGGTGGCTGAACACGAAACGGACGGGGCGCAGGTCCAGGGTCTCGGTGTACCCGGCGGACTCCAGGGCGGCCACGACGGCCGGCTCCTGCTCCCGGACGTGCAGGAGGTCGAGATCGCGGTGCTCGCGGGTCTCCTCACCGAGCAGCGCGTCCACCCCCCACCCTCCGGCGAGCACCACGTCGGTGCCCGCCTCGCGCAGCAGGGCCAGGACGGACAGCACGTCGTTCCGGGACATCATGCCGGCGACCGTAGTCCTCCCCGGGCCGGAGCGCACCGCCTTTACCGCGCGGCGGCTCCCGCGGCGAACGCCGCGAACTCCTCGTGGAACCCGGGGAACGTCTTCCGCACGCAGCCCGGGTCGTCGTAGCTGATGCCCGGTGTACGCAGGCCCGCGACGGCGAACGCCATCACGATGCGGTGGTCGCCGTGGGTGACGATCTCGGTGGGGCGGGGGGTGCCGGGGTGGATCTCGATCCAGTCGGGTCCGGTGTGCACGGTGATGCCCATGTTCCGCAGGTTCTCCGCGCAGGCCTCCAGCCGGTCGCACTCCTTGACCCGGGTGTTGGCGACGTCCTCGATCCGTACGGGCGAGGTGGCGAAGGGGGCGATCGCCGCGAGGGTCGGCATCGTGTCGGAGATGTCGCGCATGGTGACCGTCAGACCGGAGAGCGGGCCGCGGGACCGCACGGTCGTGGACTGCGCGGTCATGGTGACCTCGGCGCCCATGCGCCGCAGCACCTCGGTGAAGCGCAGGTCGCCCTGGAGCGCGCCGGTGCCGAGACCGGGGACGGTGACCTCGCGTCCGGTGAGGGCCGCCGCGGCGAAGAAGTAGCTCGCGGTGGAGGCGTCGGGCTCGATCGCGTAGGTGGTGGCGCGGTAGCCGCCGGAGCCTCCCCGGGCCCCACCCGGCCGGGATCCCGGGGCGGGGACGGTGAAGGTGTCGCCCTCCCGGTGGACCTCCGCGCCGAAGCTGCGCATCATCGCGAGGGTGATCCCGACGTACGGCGCCGAGACCAGGTCGGTGACCTCGATCCGGAGGCCTTCGGCGGTGAGCGGGCCGAGCATGAGCAGGGCGGTGAGGTACTGGGACGACTCCCCCGCGTCCAGGGTGAGTTCGCCTCCCCTGACGCCCGACGCCCGCACGGTGAGCGGGTGGTGGCCGTGCGCGCCTTCGTGCCGCAGGTCCACACCGAGGGAGCGCAGGGCCTCGGTGAGAGGGGCGAGGGGGCGGCGGCGCATCTGCTCGGAGGCGTCGAAGCGGTACGTGCCGCCGGCCGCGGCGGCGGCGAGCGCCGGCAGGAAGCGCGCGGTGGTGGCCCCGTCGCGGCAGTGCACCTCGGCGTCGGCGGCGGGCCCCGAGGGGCGGCCCTCGACGTACCACCGGTCCGGCTCGCGGCGGACTCCGTAGCCCAGCCGGATCAGCCCCTCGGCGAACCCCTCGGTGTCGTCCGAGCACAGGGGGCGCAGGAGGGTGGTGGTGCCGTCCGCCGCGGCGGCCAGGAACAGGGCGCGGGCGGTGACGGACTTGGAGCCGGGGAGGTGGATGACGGTCACGGGCGTCCATCCTGCCCGGGGGCGGGCGTGTCCGCGGGGCGCGTCCAGGCAGTGGACGCGCCCCGCGGGTGCCGGGTTCAGCGGACGGTGCGGTGGACGTCGTCGCCGGTGGCCGGGCCCGGGGTGGCGTCGGCGATCCAGGGGCCGTCACCGCTGGGGTCGATGACCCCCTCCTCCAGCCAGGTGTAGGTGCCGGAGAGGACGCCGTCGACGACGCGGCGGTCGATGTCGTCGGTGTTGGTCCAGAGCCGGCCGAAGAGCTCCTCCACCCGGATGCGGGCCTGCCGGCAGAACACGTCGGCGAGCTGGTACGCCTCGCGGCCGTGGTCGTCGTCGGCCCGCAGGTGCTCCGCCCGGACGCAGGCGGCGCTCATGGCGAAGAGTTCGGCGCCGATGTCGACGATCCTGCCGAGGAAGCCCTGCTTGGTCTCCATGCGGCCCTGCCAGCGCGACATCGCGTAGAAGGTCGAGCGGGCCAGCTTGCGGGACGAGCGCTCGACGTACCGCAGGTGCGCGGAGAGGTCGGGGTGCCCGGGAACCCGGAACTCCGGGTAGGCGCCGGGCAGCTGACCGGGCCCGCCGACCAGCTTGGGGAGCCAGCGCGCGTAGAACCCGGCGGCGTTGGCGCCCGCCTTCGCCTTGTCGGAGAGCGGCTTGTCGGGGTCGATGATGTCGCCGGCGACCTTGAGGTGGGCGTCGACGGCCTCGCGGGCGATCAGCAGGTGCATGATCTCGGTGGAGCCCTCGAAGATCCGGTTGATCCGCATGTCGCGGAGCATCTGCTCGGCGGGGACGGCCCGTTCGCCGCGGGCCGCGAGCGAGGCCGCGGTCTCGAAGCCGCGTCCGCCGCGGATCTGGACGAGTTCGTCGGAGATCAGCCAGCCCATCTCGGAGCCGTACAGCTTGGCGAGTGCCGCCTCGATGCGGATGTCGTTGCGGCTCTCGTCGGCCATCTGCGAGGAGAGGTCCACGACCGCTTCGAGGGCGAAGGTGGTGGCGGCGATGAAGGAGATCTTCGCGCCGACCGCCTCGTGCCGGGCGACCGCCCTGCCCCACTGCTCGCGGACCGCGGCCCACTCACGGGCGATCTTCAGCGACCACTTCCCGACGCCGACGCACATCGCGGGCAGCGAGAGGCGGCCGGTGTTGAGCGTGGTGAGGGCGATCTTGAGACCGGCGCCCTCGGGGCCGATCCGGTTCGCCGCGGGGACGCGGACCTGGTGGAAGCGGGTCACGCCGTTCTCGATGCCGCGCAGTCCCATGAAGGCGTTGCGGTGCTCCACGGTGATGCCCGGGGAGTCCGCCTCGACGACGAAGGCGGTGATGCCGCCCTTGTGGCCGTCGGACCCGGGGACCCGGGCCATGACGACGAGCAGGTCGGCGACGACCCCGTTGGTGGTCCAGAGCTTCACGCCGTCCAGGACGTAGTCGTCCCCGTCGGGCACGGCCGTGGTGGCGAGCCGTGCCGGGTCGGAGCCGACATCGGGTTCGGTGAGGAGGAAGGCGGAGATGTCCGTCCGGGCCAGACGGGGCAGGAAGGCGTCCTTCTGCTCCTGCGTGCCGAACATCTTGAGCGGCTGCGGTACGCCGATGGACTGGTGCGCGGAGAGCAGGGCGCCGATCGAGGGGTTCGCCGAACCGGCGAGCGCGAGCGCCTTGTTGTAGTAGACCTGGGTCAGCCCGAGACCGCCGTACTTCGTCTCGATCTTCATCCCGAGGGCGCCGAGTTCCTTGAGGCCGTCGATGACCTCGTCCGGGATGCGGGCCTCGCGCTCGATCAGGGCACCGTCGACCCGCGTCTCGCAGAACTCGCGCAGCCGGGCAAGGAAGGCCTCGCCGCGCCGTACGTCGTCCGGGGCCGGCAGGGGGTGGGGGTGGATCAGGTCCAGCCGGAAGCGTCCGAGGAAGAGCTCCTTGGCGAAACTCGGCTTGCGCCAGTCCTGCTCGCGGGCGGCCTCGGCGACCTGCCGCGCTTCGCGCTCGGTGACTTTGGGGGCCTGGGGGATGTCGGATGGGGCGGACATGAGGAGCTCACCTCGCCGCGAGTCGGGGTAGGGGTCGGGCCGTACGCGTGCCGATCGGTACCACTCGTCCGTATCTACCCGATCTGCGTCACCCGCACCACCCCTGCGGCGGCCCCCCGGCGGCGCACGGAAGCGGCCTGAGCCCCCGCACAGCGGGCTCAGGCCGGTCCGTCCGCGGCGGGGTGCCTACAGGGCCAGGCCGGTGAGGACCAGCACCCGCTCGTAGGTGTAGTCGTCCATGGCGTAGCGCACGCCCTCGCGGCCCACTCCGGACTCCTTGGCGCCGCCGTAGGGCATCTGGTCGGCACGGTAGGAGGGCACGTCGCCGATGACCACGCCGCCCACCTCCAGGGCACGGTGGGCGCGGAAGGCGGTCTGGAGGTCGTGGGTGAAGACGCCTGCCTGGAGCCCGTACCGGGAGTCGTTGACGGCGGCGAAGGCCTCGGCCTCGCCCCGCGTCCTGCGGATGTACAGGACCGGGCCGAAGACCTCCTCGCACGCGATCGTCGCGGTCTCCGGGACGTCGGTGAGGACCGTCGGGGCGTAGGTGGCGCCCTCGCGCGTGCCGCCGGTCAGCAGGGTGGCGCCGGCCGCGACGGCCTCGTCGACCCAGGCCCCGACCCGGCGGGCGGCGTCCTCGCTGACGAGGGGGCCGACGTCGGTGGCGGGGTCGGAGGGGTCGCCGGTCGCCAGGGCCTCGACGGCCGCCACGATCCTGGGGACGAGCCGGTCGTGGACGGCGTCGTCGGCGATGACGCGCTGCACCGAGATGCAGGACTGGCCGCCCTGGTAGTTCGAGAAGGTCGCGATGCGGCTCGCGGCCCGGTCCAGGTCCTCGTCGGAGGACCAGTCGGCGAGCACGACGGCGGCGCCGTTGCCGCCCAGCTCCAGGGTGCAGTGCTTGCGCGGCACCGACTCCATGATCGAGTAGCCGACCGGACCGGATCCGGTGAAGGAGATCACCGGCAGCCGCTCGTCCTGGACCAGGGCGGGCATCCGGTCGTTGGGCACGGTGAGCACGGACCAGGATCCGGCCGGCAGGTCCGTCTCGGCCAGCAGCTCGCCCAGCACCAGGGCCGACAGCGGGGTGGCCGGGGCCGGCTTCAGGATGATGGGCGCGCCGACGGCGATGGCCGGGGCGACCTTGTGGGCGCTCAGGTTGAGCGGGAAGTTGAAGGGCGCGATACCGAGGACGGGGCCGCGCGGGAAGCGGCGCGTCAGTCCGAGACGGCCGGTGCCGCCCGCGTCCGTGTCCAGCCGCTGGGCGTCGCCGCCGTTGAAGCGGCGGGCCTCCTCGGCGGCGAACCGGAAGACGGAGACGGCCCGGCCGACCTCGCCGCGGGCCCACTTGAGGGGCTTGCCGTTCTCGGCGGAGATCAGCCGGGCGATCTCCTCGGTGCGCTCGGTGAGGCGGCGTACGACGTGGTCGAGCGCGGCGGCCCGTACGTGCGCCGGGGTCGCGGCGAACTCCTCGCGCACGGCGTACGCGGCGGCGACGGCCTCCTCGACCTGGGCGTCGGTGGGCACCGAGACCGTGCCGACGAGACGTCCGTCCCAGGAGTTGGTGACGTCGAAGCTGTCCTCGCCGGTGGCCTGGCGGCCGGCCAGCCAGAAGGCGTGGGTGGAAGTCATGGCGGTTCCGGCCCTTCGGGGGTGGTGAACGACGATCGCCGGGCGCCGCGAGGGCGCCCTTCGGCCCCACCGTAGGGCGGCCGGGCGCGGATGAGGCTTGTCCGCGGTGGAGTGGAGCGGCCTACGGGTGCGCCGGTTCGTCGAAGCCGGACCGGGTCACCCGGCCCCCGAGGAGGCGGCCGTCGCCTTGAGGGCCAGCCACAGCTCCATCCGGACGTCGGGGTCGTCCAGCGACCGGCCCAGGATCTCCTCCACCCGGCGCATCCGGTAGCGCAGGGTGTGGCGGTGGACGCCCAGGTCGGCGGCGGCGGCGTCCCACTGGCCGTGCCGGGAGAGCCAGGCGCGCAGGGAGGCCACCAGATCGCCGCGGCCCTTCGCGTCGTGCTCCCGCAGCGGCCGCAGCATCCCGTCGGCGAAGGCCCGTACGGCGTCGTCGGCGAGCAGCGGCAGGACGGAGCCGGCCGCGAGCTCCTCGTGCTCGACCATGGCCCTGCCCCGGCGGCGGGCGACCGAGAGGGCCTGTTCGGCCTGCTTGTACGCGGCGGAGACGGCGATCGGGCCGCAGGGGGCGGACATCCCGACGACGGCGTCGGCGTCCTCGGAGCCCGCCTCGCGCGCCGGCCGGTCGTCGGCCGCCCGGGCGTGGGCCACGCCGGCCGCGACCGCGGCTCCGCCGTCCGCGGCCAGCACCACGAGGCGTTCGCCCTCGGGCACCGTCAGCAGGGCCTCGCCCGACCGGGACGCCGCGGCCTCCATCGCCTCCGCCAGCAGCTCGGTCCCGGACGGGACCGGTGCCTCGGCGATCAGGAGGCGGAAGGGCGCGTCGAGCAGCCCGCCGTACAGGTCCCCGGCGACGGCGCGGGCGTGGTCGGACTCGCCCGCCAGCAGCATCCGCAGGACCGCGGCGCCCAGGCGCTGCTCCGCTCCCTGGAGCGCGCGGGAACGGGCCGTGGTCAGGGTCAGCAGGGCGACGGCGGAGTGCACCGCGTAGCGCTCGGCCGTGCCGAGGGCCGCCCCGGTGCCGACGGCCAGCGCACCGCGGTTGCGGCGTCCGGCGCCCAGGGACTGGAGCTCGACCCGGTCGTCGCCCTCGCTGCCGCCGACGACCGCGCTGGCCGGGGCGGGGCGCTCCCGCAGCCGCTCCACCTCGGGTGTGAGGCGTGCGGCGCGGCGGGCGGCCCAGTCGGGCGCGGCGGCCACGACGGCCCCGGCGGAGTCGTAGAGCGCGGCCCATCCGTCGACGTGCGCGGCGAGGCGGGTGAGCAGCTCCGCGGGTCCGTCCCCGGCGACGGCGGCCCGGGTCAGCTCCCGCTGGGCCTCGAATCCGGCGGTGACGGAGCGGTACTGGTCCGCGGCGATCGCGGCGGACACCGCCTTGCTGATGGCGAGGAACGGCGTGAGCCGGGGCACCTCCAGGAGCGGCAGCCCGGCCTCCTCGGCGGCGTCCACGAGGGCCGGCGGGATCTCCTCGTAGGTGACACCCACGCCGAAGCCGATGCCCGCGACCCCGGCGCCGGCCAGCCGCTGGACGTAGCGGCGCATCGTCCCGGGGTCCCGGGCGTCGAGGTTGGTCGCGGTGACCAGGAGCAGTTCACCGCCGTCCATGTACGGGACGGGGTCGGCGAGCTCGCTGGCGTGCGCCCACCGCACGGGCGTGCCGAGCCGGTCGGCCCCCGCCCGGACGGTGAGCTTGAGCGCCGAGTGCTGGACGAGCGAGGCGAGAGTGGGTGGCATGGGACCGCCGGACCTCTGGGAGTCGATGGAGCCGCCCGTGCGGACGGCTCGATGGGGCCGTCCGCACGGGCGGCCCGATCGCGCCGCCCCGTACAGACGGCGCCATCGATTCTGCCAGGGCGGCAGGGTCTCCGTAACCTCGCGCTCAGCCGTTCAGCTCGACCAGGAGCGGCGGTGCGTGTTCGCCGTCCACGGTCGTCAGGGACAGGACCGCGTGACCTGCGGGGAGCTGGTAGGCCAGCTCCGAGGCGGACCAGCGTTCCCGCTCGACGCGCCGCACGGTCACGGCGTCCCGGGTGACGGCCTTGCCGGTGACGAGCTTGCGCAGACCGTGCAGGGCGCGGGTGAACGGCTGGTCGGCGAAGACCGCGTGCTGGGCGACCTCGCGGGTCTCCACCCACTCCTTGCCCCACACCTCGGCGAAGCGCTTCCCGTCCCAGGTGGTGACCCCGCTGAAGGCCATGCAGCAGCCGACGGCGCCGAGCAGCGCGGTGTGCAGCCCCTCGGGGACGTCGTCGACGGTCCGCAGGGTCAGGAGCACGCCCGCGTTGACCGACCGCAGCCGCCGGACGCCCCGGACGGTCTCGGCGGTGAGGGTGTGCGTGGCGTCGTCCAGGACCAGGCAGGCGAAGAGCGACCGGTCGGTGCGGGCGGCCGAGACGGCGGTGAACTGGGCGAGGACGAGCCGGGTGAGCAGGCGCGAGGCCTCGGCGTGGGCCCGCTCCGGGAGGTCGATCCTGACGCGGAGCGGCAGGTGTTCGAGGGAGCGCAGCGAGAACGGCCGGGCCTCCGGGCCGGTGGCGAAGAACGGTGCGAAGGCGGGGCGGTCGAGCAGCGCGATCCGGTCGGCGAGCGTCGGCCCGGGGTCCCCGGTGCCGCCCCGCTGGCGGGTGCGGGCCTCCAGCTCGCGCAGCATGGCCCGGTGTCCGCCCGCCGCGAGCGCCTCGCGCAGGGCGTCGGTCGCGCCGAGGTCGCCGTCCAGGAGTTCGCGCAGCGCGGGCACCCCGGGGAAGTGCCCGTGGACGGCGCGGTAGGGCCCGAGGAGCTGGGCGAGCACGGTGGCGGCGCGCCTGCTGTCCAGATGGGTCACGTCGCCGACCAGGCCCTCCGCGAGCACGCCGGCGGCCTCGTCGGGGTCGGTCGTACCGCCGTAGAGGTCGAAGTCGTGCGCGGAGGACGGGTCGCCGATCCGCACCACGACGTCGAACGCGTCGTCCGGACCGAGCTCGCCCCCGGCGCCGCCGACGGCGAGCACCGCGGCCCGTCCGGCGAGTGCCTGGAGGGCGAGGGACTCGACGACCGGCCGCACCAGGCGGGCGGACTTGCCCGCTCCCGGGGGGCCGACGGCCAGCAGCGAGGTGCCCAGCAGCGCGGGCTCCAGGGCGACGCCCGAACCGCGCCGGGCGTAGGGGTTGTGCGGGTCGTCGGCACAGCCGCCGATGCGGACCTGGCCGGTGAGCAGGTCGTGCGGGGCGGTGCGGCGGGGCAGGTCCCGGGCGCCCGAGGGGTGGAGCGCGGCGGCGCCGCCGGCCCGCAGGACCGCTTCCTCCAGCGCGGCCAGGCGTTCCGGGTTCCCCCGGCCGACGCTCCACGCGTGGCGCAGCCGGGCGACGTCCACGTCGTTCATCCGGCCGGCGCGCACCGCGGCGGTGAGGGCCTCGGCGGCGTCCGTCCGTCCCGCCTCGCGGAGTTCGGGCCACCGGTCGGGGGTGGGGGTGTCCGGCGGTCCGGCGGGCGTCTCCGGCGCGGCGGCGGAGGCCTTACCGCGCCGGGCGGCGAGCAGGGCGCCCCAGCGGCCGAGGCGGGCGAAGGGCCAGAGCACCCCGAGGGCGATCAGGGTGTAGATCACGTTGACGACGGCCTGGCTCTGGTAGATCTCGCCGCCCGCGACCGAGGCGACGAGGATCAGCACCGGCCGCACGAGCGGAACGGCGTCCTTCCACACGAGGAGTTCGGCCAGGGCTCCTCCGGCGGCCGTGGCCAGCGCGAGGAAGGGCTGCCCCCGGCCGGCGACGTGGCGGCGGAAGATCTCGGACCAGTTGCCCAGCCGCCCGCAGCCGTAGACCAGGAGGCCGAAGAGGACGGCCTCGTAGACGGTGAGGGCGTCGGCGCCCTCGATGGTCCTGGGCCCGCCGAAGGTACCGGCGTACCACCAGTCCCCGGGGGTGAAGAGCTTCAGCGGGACGAGCCGGTAGGGGATGTAGCCGTTGCGCCACAGGGACCACAGGAGCAGTCCGCAGAGGACGGAGATGAGCACTCCGACCACCAGCGAGCGGTCGGACACCCCTTCGGGCTTCTCCGGGGGGCGCGGGACGTGGCCGTAGCGCCAGACGCCCGGTTCCCGCACGGGGCGCGGGGTGCGCAGCCACTCCTCGACCCCGGGGGCTCCCGGGGTCGGGGGGCCGGGACGCGGGGCGTACGCGGGAGGCGGTGGCGCCCCGTGCGGTGGCCCGGCAGGGCGGGGCACCCGGTCCGCGCCCGTGCCCCGTGCGTCGTACGTGCCTTCGGTGTCCATGAACCGCTGCCCCCTGACCAGCCAGGTCCCGCCTTGTGCACGGCCAATCTAGTGCCCGGGCCCGGGGAGTTCAGCCATGCGGGCGAATGCCCCGGCGGTGCGTCGTCCGGGGGCCCGTCGGGGGCATCTGTCCTCCGCGGACAAGGACGCGCTCCCACCACTCCCGATCGGAGCATGACCGCTGCCCGCGGCCGCCCCTAGCCTGCAGAAACAGAAGCGTCCGAAAAACCCCAGGAGCCCCGCATGTCCGACATCCCGCAGGAGCGCCGCCTCGTCACCGCCATCCCCGGCCCGGAGTCGGCACGGTTGCAGGCCCGCCGTGTCGCGGCGGTCGCCGCGGGCGTGGGCTCCACGCTGCCGGTCTTCACCGCCCGGGCGGGCGGCGGCATCATCGAGGACGTGGACGGCAACCGGCTGATCGACTTCGGTTCCGGTATCGCCGTCACCTCGGTGGGCGCCTCCGCCGAGGCGGTCGTGCGCCGTGCCTCGGCGCAGCTCGCGGACTTCACCCACACCTGTTTCATGGTCACGCCGTACGAGGGGTACGTCGAGGTCTGCGAGCAGCTCGCCGAGCTGACGCCGGGCGACCACGCCAAGAAGTCGGCGCTGTTCAACTCGGGCGCCGAGGCGGTCGAGAACGCCGTGAAGATCGCCCGTGCCTGGACCAAGCGCACCGCCGTCGTCGTCTTCGACCACGGCTACCACGGGCGGACGAACCTCACGATGGCGCTGACGGCGAAGAACATGCCGTACAAGCAGGGCTTCGGTCCGTTCGCGCCCGAGGTGTACCGGGTGCCGGTGGCGTACGGCTACCGCTGGCCGACCGGCCCCGAGAACGCCGGCGCCGAGGCGTCCGCGCAGGCCATCGACGAGATCACCAAGCAGATCGGCGCGGACAACGTCGCCGCGATCATCATCGAGCCGGTCCTCGGCGAGGGCGGCTTCATCGAGCCGGCGAAGGGCTTCCTCCCGGCCATCGCGCGGTTCGCCCGGGAGAACGGCATCGTCTTCGTCGCGGACGAGATCCAGTCCGGCTTCTGCCGCACGGGCCAGTGGTTCGCCTGCGAGGACGAGGGCATCGTGCCCGACCTGATCACCACGGCCAAGGGCATCGCGGGCGGCCTCCCGCTCTCCGCGGTGACCGGCCGCGCGGAGATCATGGACGCCGCGCACGCGGGCGGCCTGGGCGGTACGTACGGCGGCAACCCGGTGGCCTGCGCGGGTGCGCTCGGCGCCATCGAGACGATGCGCGCGCTGGACCTGAACGGGAAGGCCCGGCGCATCGAGGAGGTCATGAAGGAGCGCCTCGCCGAGATGCGGTCGAAGCTCCCCAACGGCGACATCATCGGGGACATCCGCGGCCGCGGCGCCATGATCGCGATCGAGCTGGTGAAGTCGGGCTCGAAGGAGCCCGACGCGGCCGCCGCGGGAGCACTGGCCAAGGCCTGCCACGCCGAGGGGCTGCTGGTGCTGACGTGCGGCACCTACGGCAACGTCCTGCGTTTCCTGCCGCCGCTCGTCATCGGCGAGGACCTGCTGAACGAGGGCCTGGACATCATCGAGCAGGCGTTCGCGCGCCTCTGACACGTTCGAACCATCCGGCCGCCCGGCGCCGTCCCCGGGGTTGGCGACGGGCGGCCGGGTGAGGGCGTGTGAAGAAGGTGTGCGGGGGCCATGGCGGGATACCGTAGCGGCTTCCGGTGCCTCCTCCCTCTGACGTACGGTCTTCCCAGATGAGAGAAACACCCCGCCCGCAGGGGACTGCGGGTGATGCCGGGCCGGGGCTCCCCCCGCTCCGTTCCGGCCGTGCCATCGCGCACACCACCGGAGCCTCGGGCTCCGGGACTCCTCACCGATCGGATGGCCGCTCGCTCCACACCCCCCGGGGCGCGCGGCAACCCGATCAGACCGGCCACCTCGGAACAATCCCCCCTGTTCCCCGGTGGCCGGTCCTTCTCGTGTCCACGGCCGCGGCGCTCTCGGCGCTCTTCCTCGTGATCACCTGGCAGGTGCTGGCCGACGGCCCGCTGCTGGTTCCCGACGAGCGGCTCGGCCTGGAGCTGGCGGGGCGCGGCCCCGCCTCCCTCGCGGACCTGTTCGCCGATCTCGGCAACCCGCAGGTCGCCGTCCCCGTGCTGGCGTGCGCGGCCCTGTTCGCCTGGTTCCGCCGCGCCCGGCGTGCGGCCCTGTACGCCGTCCTGGCCATGGCCGCCGTCCCGGCGCTCGTGGTCCCGCTCAAGCTGTGGACGGACCGGCAGGGGCCACTGACGGAGGCCACCGGCTACTACCCGTCGGGCCACACGACCACGGCCCTGGTGGCGTACGGGGCGGCGGCCCTGCTGCTCGCCCCGTACACGAGGCGGTCATGGGTGACGCCCGTCGCCGCCGTCCTGCTGACGGCGGCGACGAGCGTCGGTCTGGTGCTGCACGGCTACCACTGGCCGCTGGACGTGGTGGCCGGCTGGTGCCTCGGCGGGGTGCTGCTGCTCGCCCTGCGGGCGGTCACGCGGCGGGGTCAGCTCCCGAAGTAGGCGTCGAAGTTCTTCGAGAACTCCCAGTTGTTGAAGCGGTCCCAGTTGATGGACCAGGTCATCAGCCCGCGCAGGCCCGGCCAGGTGCCGTGCGTCTGGTACGAGCCGCAGTCGCTCTTCTTCGTCAGGCAGTTGAGCGCCTTGGTGACCTCGGCGGGCGAGGTGTGGCCGTTGCCCGCCTGGGTGGAAGCCGGGAGGCCGATGGCGACCTGCTCGGGACGGAGTGCGGGGAAGACCTTGGTCTGGTCGCCCGCGACGGGGAAGCCGGTGAGCAGCATGTCGGTCATGGCGATGTGGAAGTCGGCGCCGCCCATGGAGTGGTACTGGTTGTCCAGGCCCATGATCGAGCCGGAGTTGTAGTCCTGGACGTGCAGCAGGCTGAGGTCGTCGCGCAGGGCGTGGATCACCGGGAGGTAGGCGCCGGCACGCGGGTCCTGGCCTCCCCAGGGGCCTGAGCCGTAGTACTGGTAGCCGAGCTGCACGAAGAAGGTCTCGGGGGCCATGGTGAGGACGAAGCCGTCGCCGTACTTGGCCTTGAGGGACTTCACCGCGGAGATCAGGTTGACGATGACGGGGGTCGTCGGGCTGCGGAAGTCGGTGTCACCCGTCGCGAGGGAGAGCGAGTGCCCCTCGAAGTCGATGTCCAGGCCGTCGAGGCCGTAGGTGTCGATGATCTTGCCGACGGAGGTGACGAAGGCGTCGCGGGCCGCGGTCGTGGCGAGCTGCACCTGGCCGTTCTGGCCGCCGATCGAGATCAGCACCTTCTTGCCGGCGGCCTGCTTGGCCTTGACGGCGGCCTTGAACTCGGCCTCGCTCTCCACGTTCGGGCACTCGGCGACCGGGCAGAGCGAGAAGCGGATGTCGCCCGAGGTGACGGACGTCGGCTCGCCGAAGGCGAGGTTGATGACGTCCCACGAGTCCGGCACGTCGGCCATCCGGGTGTAGCCGGAGCCGTTGGCGAAGCTGGAGTGCAGATAGCCGACGAGGGCGTGGGCGGGAAGTCCGCCGCCGGTCCCCCCGCCGCCGCCCGGGGCCGTGGCGGTGGTGACGCCCACGGCCGCCGACTTCGCGGACTCGCCCGCCGCGTTGACCGCGCTGACCTGGAAGCTGTACGCGGACGACGCGGCCAGCCCCGTCACGGTCGCCGAGGTGCCGGTGGTGTCGAGGACCTTCGTACCGCCGCGGTAGACGCGGTAGCCGGTGGCTCCGGCGGACGCGGTCCAGGACAGCGGGACGGCCGAGGCGGTCGGCGTGCCCGCCCGCAGCCCGGTCGGGGCGGCGGGCACGGCGACGGGGTCGCCGCCGGGGCCGGTGAGGGTGACGTCGTCGGCGTAGTAGGCGGGAGTGCCGTACCAGCCGTGGGTGTAGACCGTCACCGACGTGGTCGCGGGGCCGGTCCTGAAGGCGGTGGTGAGCTTCGTGTACGCACCGGCGGACGCGGTCCAGGTGGAGACGTCGGTGGTGCCGGTTCCGGACGCCCCGAGGTAGACGTAGCTGCCCTGCACCCACGCGCCGAGCGTGTAGGCGGAGTCGGGCTTCACGGCCACGGTCTGGGAGCAGCGGGCGTTGTCGCTGCCGGCCGGGGTCGCCTTCAGGGCCGAGGTGCCGCTGTGCACGGGTGTGCTGACGGCTGTTCCGCTGCCGCCGGTACAGCTCCAGCCGTCCAGTCCGGCCTCGAAGCCGCCGTTGCGCGCCAGGTCGGCGTCGGCCGCCCCGGCGGCCGGCGCCGTGGCGACCAGGGCACCGGCGGCGAGCAGGGCGGCCGAGAGGACGGCCATGAGCCCGGTGAATCGGACAGGTGGTCCGGTGCGTTCCACAACAGCCTCCGTGCAGGGGGGAATTGAGTGGTGCGCACAACATGGTCCAGACCAATCGGGTTGTCAAGACCTCTGGCGGTCCCTCACCCCCCGTCGCCGCGCGTGCCACGGGAGGCCGCGGCCTCGTGCAGGGCGAGCTCCAGCAGGCTCGCGTCGGTCAGCGTGCCGGAACCGTCCGGCGGGATCAGCCACCGCACCCCGCCCACGGTGGCCCCCGGCCGGGGGACGACGATCCACGTGCCCGCGCCGGCCCCCCGGATGCCCGTGCCGATCCAGCGGGCCGCGGTGCCCGGGGGCACGAAGAAGCCCATCCGGGATTCACCGAAGTCCGCGAGGACGGGGCCCGGCCTGTCGAGGAGCCGGGTGAGCACGTCGAGTGCCGGATAGCCCAGCTCCCCCGGGACGATCAGCACGTCCCAGCGCTTCCCGGCGGGCAGGAGCGCCATCCCCCGCGGATCGCGCTCCCACTCCCTCCGGCAGGCGCGCGGATCCGGTGCCACCGACGCGAGCCATGCGACCGCGGCCTTCACACCCGTGCCGCTCATGGACTTCCTCCTTCTCCCCGTGGGCACCGGCAGGGTCCTGCCGGTGCGTTCACGGGAGAGAGGGAGCGGCGCCCGGATCATGACGCGGGTTCGACGGTGATCTGGATCACCCGGCCGGGCCGCCGCTCGTGGGCCGCGCGCCCGGGACCTCAGCTGTCGAAGCCGAGCCCCAGCCGGTCCATGGTCCGCAGCCACAGATCGCGGTGACCGCCCCGCCGGTCGGCCCGCGCGAGGGACCTCTTGGTGAGCGCGATCCCCGTCCAGGCGAACGGCTCGGGCGGGAAAGGCACCGGCCTGGAGCGGACCATCCGCAGCGCGGTCCGCCCGGTCTCCCGGCCCGACAGCAGGTCGAGCATGACCTCGGCCCCGAAGCGGGTGGCCCCGACGCCCAGCCCGGTGTATCCGGCGGCGTAGGCGACCCTTCCGCGGTGGGCCGTCCCGAAGAAGGCGGAGAAACGGGAGCAGGTGTCGATCGCACCGCCCCAGGCGTGACTGAACCGCACGCCGGAAAGCTGGGGAAAGCACTCGAAGAACTGCCCGGCGAGTTTCAGGAAGGTCTCCGGCCGCTGGTCCAGCCCGGGATCCAGCCGCCCGCCGTACGGATAGACGGCGTCGTACCCGCCCCACAGGATCCGGTTGTCCGCGGAGAGCCGGAAGTAGTGGAACTGGTTGGCGCTGTCCCCCAGTCCCCGGCGGTTGCGCCAGCCGACCGAGGCGAGCTGCTCCGCGTCGAGGGGCTCCGTCATCAGCGCGTAGTCGTACACCGGGACCGTGTACGGACGCACCCGCCGCACCAGCGAGGGGAAGATGTTCGTACCGAGGGCGACGTCACGGGCGAAGACCCTGCCGTACGGGGTGCGCACGGCCGTCCCGGCGCCCGCGCGGGCGAGCTCGAGACCGCGGGTGTGCTCGTGGATCCGTACGCCGGCCCCGAGGCAGGCCTCCTTCAGACCCCAGGCGAGCTTCGCCGGATGGAGCATGGCGACGCCCCGCCGGTCCAGCAGGCCACCGAGGAAGGTGGGTGAGTCGACCTCGGCGCGCACCTGGTCCCGGTCGAGGAGTTCCAGCCCGCCGAGGCCGAGCTCCTGGGTCCTGCGATGCCATTCCCGCAGCTCGTCGAGCTGGTGGGGCTGTGTCGCCACGTCGATCTCGCCGGTGCGTTCGAAGTCGCACCCGATGGAGTAGCGGGCCACGGCCTCCTCGATGGCGTCGAGGTTCCGCGCGCCCAGCTCCTCCAGCTTCCGGATCTCGTCCGGCCAGCGCTCCAGCCCGTTGGCCAGACCGTGGGTCAGCGAGGCGGCGCAGAACCCGCCGTTGCGGCCCGAGGCGGCCCAGCCCACCTCGTCGCCCTCGATGAGGACGACATCACGACCGGGGTCCCTCTCCTTGGCGATCAGCGCGGTCCACAGGCCGCTGTACCCGCCTCCGACGACCAGGAGGTCGCACCGTTCGTCGCCGGTCAGCGCGGGAAGGGCCCCGGGCTTCCCGGGGTCGTCGAGCCAGTAGGACAGGGGACGCGCGTCCGAGAGTGAACGTGCGGCCGTACGCATGGCATCCGGGGCCATGGTTTCCAACTCCTTCGGGTTCTACTCGCCCGCATCGCTCTTCCGCCGGTTCGCGATGAGCTGTCCGGCGAGAACCACCGCCACGGCGATGACGAACATGGCCGTACCGATGACGTTGATCTGCACGGGTGTTCCCCGCTGCGCCGATCCCCAGACGAACATGGGGAAGGTCACCGTGGAGCCCGCGTTGAAATTGGTGATGATGAAGTCGTCGAAGGAGAGCGCGAAGGCCAGCAGCGCCCCCGCGGCGATCCCCGGGGCGGCGATCGGGAGCGTCACCCGGACGAAGGTCTGCACGGGCCCGGCGTAGAGGTCGCGGGCGGCCTCCTCCAGCCTCGCGTCCATCGACATCACGCGCGCCTTGACGGCCGTCACCACGAAGCTGAGGCAGAACATGATGTGCGCGATCAGCACGGTCCAGAAGCCGAGTTCGGCGCCCATGTTGAGGAAGAGCGTGAGCAGCGAGGCCGCCATGACGACCTCGGGCATCGCCATCGGCAGGAAGATCAGCGAGTTGACCGCGCCCCGGGCCCGGAAGCGGTAGCGCACCAGCGCGAAGGCGATCATCGTGCCGAGCACGGTCGCCCCGGCGGTCGCCCAGAAGGCGATCCGCAGCGAGAGCGAGAGCGAGCCGCAGAGGTCGGCGACGCCGCAGGGGTCCTTCCAGGCGTCGAGGGAGAACTCCTGCCAGGCGTAGTTGAAGCGCCCCCGGGGCCGGTTGAAGGAGAAGACCATCACGACGGCGTTCGGCAGGATCATGTAGGCGAGGGTCAGCAGCCCCGCGATCACGACCAGGTTCCGGCGGATCCATCTCAGTACGGGCATCAGACCAGGTCCTCCGTCCCGGAGCGGCGGATGTAGACGGTCACCACGAACAGGACGACCGCCATGAGGATGAACGAGAGCGCCGCCGCCGTCGGATAGTCCAGGACCCTCAGGAACTGGGTCTGGATGACGCTGCCGACCATCTTGGTGTCGGTGGAGCCGAGGAGTTCCGCGTTGACGTAGTCGCCGCTCGCCGGGATGAACGTCAGCAGCGTGCCGGAGACGACGCCCGGCATGGACAGCGGCAGCGTGACCGTGCGGAAGGTGGTGGCGGGGGTGGCGTACAGATCGCCCGCCGCCTCGTGCAGCCGGCCGTCGATGCGGTCCAGCGAGGTGTAGAGCGGCAGGATCATGAACGGCAGGAAGTTGTACGTCAGACCGCAGACGACGGCCATCGGGGTGGCCAGGACCCGGTTGTTCTCGGTCCAGCCGAGCCAGGCGGTGACGTCCAGGACGTGCAGGGTGTTGAGGGCGTCGACGACCGCTCCGCCGTCCGCGAGGATCGTCTTCCAGGCCAGCGTCCGGATCAGGAAGCTGGTGAAGAACGGGGCGATGACCAGCACCAGGACCAGGTTGCGCCAGCGGCCCGCCCTGAACGCGATCAGATACGCGAGCGGGTAGCCCAGCAGCAGGCACAGGACGGTGGCGGTGCCCGCGTACAGGAGGGACCTGATGAACTGCGGGTAGTACTCGGCGAAGGCGTCCCAGTAGGTCCGGAAGTGCCAGGTGACCTCGAAGCCCTTCTCCAGGGACCCGGTCTGCACGGACGTCGACGCCTGGTAGACCATCGGCAGCGCGAAGAAGACGAGCAGCCACAGGATGCCGGGGAGCAGCAGCCAGTAGGGGACGAGCCGTCTGCGGGCGGAGGGCCTGCGGGCCGCCCCGGGCTCCGCGGGCGCCGGCGGCGCTTCCGTGGCGCTCACGCCGCGCCCTCCAGGACGTCCGCCCCGGCGGCGCCCGCGGTGATGGACTGGGCGGCGTCGAGCCCGAAGGTGTGCTCGGGGTTCCAGTGCAGGACCACGTCGGCTCCGGGTACGAGCCGGCCGTCGCGTTCGACGTTCTGCTCGTAGACCTGGAGCGCCGTGCCGGCCGGGCTCTCGACGGCGTACTGCGTGGAGACCCCGATGAAGCTGGAGTCGGTGATGCGGCCGGTGACCCGGTTGCGGCCGTCGGGTATCGCCGCCGCGTCGTCGGTGTGGGTCAGGGAGATCTTCTCGGGGCGGATGCCCACGAGCACCTTCCCCCCGTTCGCCGCCGGGGCCGGACACCGCCCGCCGGGCAGTGTGAGCCTCCCGCCTCCGGCCGAGACGACGATGTCGGCGCCGGCGGACACGATCTCCCCCTCGATGAGGTTGGAGGTGCCGAGGAAGTTCGCCACGAAGGTGGTCCGCGGGTTCTCGTACAGGTCGGCGGGGGCGCCGAGCTGCTCGACCCGGCCGCCGTTCATCACCGCGACGGTGTCGGCCATGGTCATGGCCTCCTCCTGGTCGTGGGTGACGTGGACGAAGGTGATGCCGACCTCGGTCTGGATCCGCTTGAGTTCGAGCTGCATCCGGCGGCGCAGTTTGAGGTCGAGGGCGCCCAGCGGCTCGTCGAGGAGGAGCACCTGGGGGTGGTTGATGAGCGCGCGCGCCACGGCGACGCGCTGCTGCTGGCCGCCGGAGAGCTGGTGCGGCTTGCGCCGGGCGAAGTCACCGAGCTGGACGAGGTCGAGCATCTCGCCGACCGGTTTCCGCACGGACCTGATCCCGCGGCGGCGCAGCCCGAAGGCGATGTTCTCGCTGACGTCCAGGTGCGGGAAGAGCGCGTAGCTCTGGAAGACGGTGTTCACGGGCCGCTTGTGCGGGGGCAGGCCCGTGATGTCACGGCCGCCGAGGGAGACGGTGCCGGTGGTGGCGTCCTCCAGGCCCGCGATCATGCGCAGGGTGGTGGTCTTGCCGCAGCCGGAGGCGCCGAGCAGCGCGAAGAAGGAGCCCTGCGGGACGGTGAGGTCGAGGGGGTGGACGGCGGTGAAGGAGCCGTAGGTCTTGCTGATCCCGGTGAGACGGACGTCGCCGCCCTCTGTCTGCTGCTGTGTCATGGGTCGCGGTCCCAGTGGTGTCGGGGGAGATCGGGAGGGGGCGGGCGGTCAGGCGCCGATGAGCTTGGCGAACTTCTCCTCGTACGCCGTCTCTTCCTCGGAGCTGAGGGAGCGGAAGGACCGCGACTTCGCGGCCATCGCCCGGTCGGGGAGGATCAGCGTGTTGGACGCCATCGACGCGTCGATCTTCGCGAGTTCGCCGGCGACCCCGTCCACGGGGCAGACGTAGTTGATGTACGCGGCGAGCTGCGCCGCGACGGGGAGCTCGTAGTAGTAGTCCATGAGCTTCTCGGCGTTGGTCTTGTGCCGTGCCTGGGACGGGACCAGCATGTTGTCGCTGGACGTGATGTAGCCGGCGGACGGGATCGAGAACTTGACCGCCGGGTTGTCGGCCTGGAGCTGGATGATGTCGCCCGCCCAGGCCACGCAGGCCGCGATGTCCCCCTTGCTCAGGTCCGCGGTGTAGTCGTTGCCGGTGAAGCGGCGTATCTGCTTGGTGTCGACGCCCTTCTGGAGCCGTCCGACGGCGGCGTCGTAGTCGGCGTCGGTGAAGGACCCGGGGTCCTTGCCCATGTCCAGGAGCGTCAGGCCGACCGAGTCGCGCATCTCGGAGAGGAAGGAGACCTTGCCCTTGAGCCGGGGGTCGTCGAGCAGCTGGGTGACGGAGTCGACCTTCCGGCCGCCGGTCGCCTTCTCGTTGTAGGCGATGACGGTGGGGATGCCGGTCCACGGATAGGAGTAGGCGCGCCCGGGGTCCCAGTCGGGCGTGCGGAACTGCGCCGAGAGGTTCGCGAAGGCGTGCGGCAGGTTCGCGTGGTCGAGCTTCTGTGCCCAGCCGAGCCGGATGACGCGGGCGGCGAGCCAGTCCGTGACGATGATGAGGTCGCGTCCGGTGTCCTGGCCCGCGGCGAGCTGCGGTTTGATCTTCCCGAAGAACTCGACGTTGTCGTTGATGTCCTCGGTGTACCTGACCTTGATCCCGGTGCGCTTCGTGAACGCCTCCAGGGTCGGCCGGCTCTTCCCGTCCTCGCCGACGTCCATGTACTCGGTCCAGTTGGAGAAGTTGATCTGCTTCTCCGCCGCCGAGTGGTCGTCCGACGCCGCGGCGCCCCCTTCCCGCCCGGCGGGCGGGATGCCGCACGCGCTCAGTGCCCCGAGGCCGCCGAGCGTGAGGGCTCCCATGCCCGACGCCCTGAGGAGGGAGCGGCGGGTGAGGGCGCCCCTGCCGTTCGTGAGGCTGCGCCTCATGGCGGCCAGCTGGGGCGCGGAGAGGCGTTCGGGCTCGTACTGCTCCATACGCGTGTGCCCTTCCGGGTGGGTGGGGCCGCCGGGCGGCAGCCGCTGCTATCGGTCCCCGAAGACGGTGCGGTGCCAGTCCTTCCTGGCCACCGCGGTGTTGTCGTACATGACGTGCTTGACCTGCGTGTACTCCTCGAAGGAGTACGACGACATGTCCTTGCCGAAGCCGCTGGCGCGGTATCCGCCGTGCGGCATCTCGCTGATGATCGGGATGTGGTCGTTGATCCACACGCAGCCCGCCCTGATCTCACGGGTGGCGCGGTTGGCCCGGTACAGCCCGGTGCTCCAGGCGGAGGCGGCGAGTCCGTACGGGGTGTCGTTGGCGAGGCGGATTCCCTCGTCGTCGGTGTCGAAGGGCAGCACGACCAGGACGGGGCCGAAGATCTCCGAGGTGACGATCTCGCTGTCCTGGGCGGCGTCCGTGATCAGGGTCGGCCGGTAGTAGGCACCGTCGGCGAGGTCGCCTCCGGGGGCCTCGCCGCCGGTGACGACGGTGGCGTGGGCGCGGGCCCGCTCGACGAACCCGGCGACGCGGTCGCGCTGCCGGTGGCTGATCAGCGGGCCCAGGTCGGTCGACGGGTCGAAGGGGTCGCCGAGCCGCACGCTCTCCATCAGGGCGGCGACCCCGCTCACGAACGCGTCGTACAGGGGGCGCTGGACGTAGGCGCGGGTGGCGGCGGTGCAGTCCTGGCCGGTGTTGATGAGGGCCCCGGCGACCGCCCCGTGCACCGCGGCGTCCAGATCGGCGTCGTCGAACACGAGGAAGGGCGCCTTGCCGCCGAGTTCCAGGTGCAGGCGCTTGACGGTGGAGGTGGCGAGCGCGGCGACCCGCTTGCCGACGGCGGTGGACCCGGTGAAGGAGGTCATCACGATGCCGGGGTGGCTCACGAGGTGCTCGCCCGCGTCCTGCCCGGCACCGGAGACGATGTTGACGACGCCGTCGGGGATGCCGGCGTCGGTGGCCGCCTGGGCGAACATCAGCGACGTCAGCGGGGTGATCTCGGCGGGCTTCAGCACGACGGTGTTGCCCGCGGCGATGGCCGGGAGGATCTTCCAGGCGGCCATCTGGAGCGGGTAGTTCCACGGCGCGATCGACCCGACGGCCCCGAGGGCCTCACGGCGTACGTAGGAGGTGTGGTCCCCGCTGTACTCGGCGGCCGACTTCCCTTCGAGGTGGCGGGCCGCGCCGGCGAAGAACGCGGTGTTGTCGACCGTGCCGGGGACGTCGAACCCCTGGGTGAGCTTGACGGGCTTGCCGCACTGCAAGGACTCGGCGTGGGCGAGGTCCCCGGCCCGGTCGTCGAGTACGGCGGCGAAGCGGTACAGCGCCTGGGACCGTTCGGCGGGGGTGAGCCCCGACCAGCCGGGGAAGGCGTCGCGGGCGGCCGCCACGGCGGCGTCGACGTCCTCGGTGCCCGCCAGTTCGTAGCGGTGGACCGTTCTGCCGGTGGCGGGGTCGACCACGTCCTGCCGGCGTCCGGACGTACCGGGGCGCAGCCTCCCCCCGATGTACTGCGCACCCCCGGCGAAGCGGTCCTGCACCTGGAAACCGTTGCCCATGACGTTCTCCTCCGCTGCCCCCTGACCAGGGGCGGCGTAGTTTCTTCTCGAATTGAGTGCCGATCCTGACAGAGCGCACCTCTACCAACAAGTGATTCCGTTGTTTCCTTTTGGTTACGCGACGGAATCTGTCGACGATGTGTCTCGTGCGTACGGAAATCCCTGTACGGGCTGTCCGTGGCGGGTGCGAGACTCGGCTGCCATGGGACAGGCACACATGGACGACCTCCTGGCGCGCACGGCACGCGGGGAGAACGTGAAGTACCTGCCGTTCTGGGGGCACCGGCCCCGGGCGGACGGGGCTCTCGGGGAGAGCTGCCTCAGCCAGTGGTGGCCCGCGCCGTTCACGGTCGGCGCGGTGACCTACGCCTCGGCCGAGCACTGGATGATGGCCGGCAAGGCGCGGCTCTTCGGGGACGCGGAGGCGGAGTCCCGGGCCGTGGCGGCGGGGAGTCCCGCGGCGGCGAAGACGGTGGGCCGCCTGGTCAGGGGCTTCGACGAGGAGGTGTGGACCCGGGAGCGGTTCGCCCTGGTCGTCGCGGGCAGCGTCCACAAGTTCGGCCAGGACCCGGAGCTGCGGGCGTATCTGCTGGGCACCGGCCGGCGCGTGCTCGTCGAGGCCAGCCCGATGGACCGGATCTGGGGCATCGGGCTCGCCAGGGAGGATCCGCGCACCGCGGACCCGGCCTCCTGGCGCGGGCTGAATCTGCTGGGCTTCGCGCTGATGGAGGCGCGTGCGCTGCTGCGCGCGGAGTGACACGGCGGGTGGCCGGGCCGGAGGCGGGTGCCGCCGGCCCGGTCACGGGTCAGCGGGAGGAGCCGACGACCAGGGACGTGGAGTACGGGTCGTCGTCGTAGGAGTACTCGCTGCTGGACTCGTCGTTGGCGACGGCCCAGATCAGGAACACCAGGAAGACGGCGCTGACGACGATCGAGACCGAACCGAGGATGATCCCGGCGAGTGCCATGCCGCCGTTGTTCGCCTCACCCCGCTTGGCGCGGCCCCGGCCGATGATCCCGAAGACCAGGGCGAGGATGCCCAGGATGATGCCGATCCCCCACATGCAGAAGCCGGCGACCGCGATGATCCCGAGGACCATCGAGGCGATCCCCAGCCCGTTCGCGGGCGCCGGGCCCCACGCGGGCTGCCCGCCGTAGCCCGGGTATCCCGGATAGCCGTACGCCGCCGGGGCGGACGGGGCGGCGGGATATCCGTACGCCGCCGACGCTGCGGAGGGAGCGGCCGGGTAGCCGTACGGGTCGTGCGGGCCCGGACCGTTCGGCCCGACCGGCGGTTCGGGGACCGGGGGCTGCTGCGGGCCGAAGGCTCCGGGCTGGCCGGGTATCTGCCCGGAGCCGGGCTCGACGCCCGGCATGGACGTCACCGTGGGCTGGTTGTGCACCGCCGGCGGGCCGGCGTCCGCGGGCTGCTTGCCCAGCTCGACCCTGCTGTCCGGCGGAGCCCACGGATCGCGCGGTGCTCCCTCGCCCCCGGGCTGCTGTGTGTTGTCTGACATGGGCCTCCCCCATCGTGGTCCCGCCATGCTACGGCCCGGCATCCGGCCGCAGGGCGCCGCCTACGATGACCGGTGCGGCCGGTACGGCCGGCCCAGAACAGACATCCGGGAGTATCCGATGAACGATCTGCACCCCTTCATCGCGGGGCTGCCCAAGGCTGAGCTCCACGTCCACCACGTCGGGTCGGCCTCGCCCCGCATCGTGGCCGAACTGGCGGCCCACCACCCCGACTCCAAGGTTCCCACGGACCCGGAAGCCCTGTCGGACTTCTTCACCTTCACCGACTTCGGGCACTTCATCGACATCTACCTCTCGGTGGTGGACCTGATCCGCACCCCCGAGGACGTCCGGCTGCTGACCTTCGAGGTCGCCCGGGACATGGCGCGGCAGAACATCCGGTACGCGGAGCTGACCGTCACCCCCTTCAGCTCGACCCGCCGGGGGATCCCGGAGCAGGGCTTCATGGAGGCCATCGAGGACGCCCGCAAGGCCGCCGAGGCCGAACTCGGCGTCGTGCTGCGCTGGTGCTTCGACATCCCGGGCGAGGCCGGCCTGGAGGCGGCGGAGGAGACGACACGGCTCGCGGTCGCCCTGCGGCCCGAGGGCCTGGTCTCCTTCGGTCTCGGCGGGCCCGAGATCGGCGTGGACCGGCCGCAGTTCAAGCCCTACTTCGACCGCGCCATCGCCGAGGGCCTGCACTCCGTCCCGCACGCCGGGGAGACCACCGGCCCGGGGACCATCTGGGACGCGCTCACCGCGCTCCGCGCGGAGCGGATCGGCCACGGCACCAGTTCCACGCAGGATCCGAAGCTGCTGGCCCACCTGGCCGAGCACCGCATCCCGCTGGAGGTCTGCCCGACGTCGAACATCGCCACCCGGGCGGTCGCGGACCTGGACCGGCACCCGATCAGGGAGATGGCCGAGGCGGGCGTCCTCATCACGGTCAACAGCGACGACCCGCCCATGTTCAACACCGACCTCAACACCGAGTACGCGGTGGCGGCCCGGCTGCTCGGCCTGGACGAGCGCGGGGTGGCCGCTCTGGCGAAGAACGCCGTGGAGGCCTCCTTCCTGGACCCGGCCGGCAAGCGGGTGCTGGCCGCCGAGATCGACACGTACACGACGAACTGGCTGGGGGCTCCCGGCCGGTGACCCCTGCGGTCACAATGGCCCCATGACCACCACCGTCACCGCCGTGGCCCACCGCGGCGATCCCTACCGTGCCCGCGAGAACACGCTCCCCTCGGTCCGGTCCGCCGTGGACCGGGGGGCGGACGCGGTCGAGATCGATGTCCGCGTCACCCGGGACCGGGTGCCCGTGCTGCTCCACGACTCCACGCTGGAGCGCCTGTGGGGCCACGACACCCGTCTGGACCGGGTGGCCCACGCCGAGTTGACGGAGCTGACCGCGGGCGGGGTGCCCACCCTGCGGGAGGCGCTGGCCGCCGCGGGTGACCGGCGGATCATGGTCGACCTGCCCGGCGCGACCGACGCGTCCGTACGGGAGATCGTCGGTGTGGTGCGGGAGTGCGGGGCGCGGGACCGGGTGTACTACTGCGCGGACACGCACGCCATGCTCAAGGTGCGCGCGGCCGATCCGTCCGCCGAGATCGCGCTGACCTGGACGACCCTCGCGCCTCCGCGCGCCGTCCTGCTCGACGCGGTGCGCCCGCGCTGGCTGAACTACCGGTTCGGGCTGCTGAGCCGTGAACTGGCCGCCCGCGTCCACGCCGACGGGCTGCTCGTCTCGGCCTGGACGGTGGACACCCGGCGCACGATGCGACGGCTGCTGGCGTACGGCGTCGACTCGATCACCACCAACCGGATCGACACACTGCGCACCCAGTTGGCCAACTCCGCTCCGTCCGGGGCTTCTTGATCGGTCCGGCATCATGGGCGGTCCGTACCGTCCGTGACCCCTGGAGCAGACGTGACCGAGCCCGGCCCCAGCAGCGCGCCCTCCCGTGTCCGTGCCGACATCGCCCACAACGCCCGGGTGTGGAACTACTGGCTGGGGGGCGGTGACCACTACCCGGTCGACCGGGCGGTGGGCGACCGGGTCACCGGGATGTACCCGAGCATCGGCGAAGTGGCCCGCGCCGACCGGGCGTTCCTCGGCCGGGCGGTGCGCCATCTGGCGGGTGACGTGGGAATCGGGCAGTTCCTGGACATCGGCACCGGCCTGCCGACCGCGGACAACACCCACGAGGTCGCCCAGCACACCGCGCCCGACGCACGTGTCGTCTACGTCGACAACGACCCGATCGTCCTGGCCCACGCGCGCTCCCTGCTCACCAGCTCGCCGGAGGGCGCCACCGAGTACGTGGAGGCGGACGCCCGGGATCCGCGGCGGATCCTCCGGGCGGCCTCGGGGACCCTGGACCTCCGGCGCCCGGTCGCGGTGATGATGCTGGGCATCCTCAACTTCGTCCTGGACACGGACGAGGCGCGGGGCATCGTGACCGAGCTGATGGACGCCCTGCCCTCCGGCAGCCATCTGGTGCTCACCCACCCCACGACGGAGCTGGGCGGCGAGGGCAACGAGGCCGCGATGCGCTTCTGGAACGAGAACGCCACACCGCCGATCACCGCCCGCGACCGCTTCGCGTTCGCCTCGTTCCTCGACGGCCTGGACATCCTGGACCCGGGCATCGTCTCCTGCTCCCGCTGGCGGGCGGACGCGTCCGGCGCGGCCCCCGAGGTCGCCCAGTTCGGCGCCGTGGGCCGGAAGCGCTGAGGCGGCGGGGGCGGTGACTCCCGCGCGAGGCGCGGTCCACCGGCCTCGGCACCCGCCGCCGCACGCCACATCCCGGCGGGAAGGCCACCGGCCCCTCCGCCACTCCTCCGCGTGCGTCCCGACGCGTGAGGGACGGTAGGTACGGCCCGGCGTGTACGGCACGGCAAGCTCGGCCCGACGCGCACCGCCCGGCGGCGTACGCGTCAGCACCCGGTCCCGCTGCCGCCGGGGCGGAACCGGCGCCCCCCCCGTTCGGTTACGCGCCCGCACCGGGCGCGGAGGCGTGAGCGCCTCCTCCCGTCCGGGGGCGGGACGGAGCGGCGGGGCCGTCAGCGTCCGGCGAGGGCCCGGATCTCGTCGGTGACCAGCTTCGGGTCCTCCTCGGCCATGAAGTGGCCGCAGGAGACTGTGCGGTGGCGCAGGTCCCCGGACCAGGCGCTCCACAGCCCCTGCGCGTGGTAGCCGAGCGCGGCGCCCCAGTCCTGCTGGAGGACGGTGACGGGCATGGCCAGACGCCGGCCCGCCTCGCGGTCGGCCGCGTCGTGGCCGACGTCCACCCCGGCGGAGGCCCGGTAGTCGGCGACGATGGAGGGCACGGCAGCCGCCGAGGCGTCGAGGTAGTGGCGGCGGACGTCCGGCGGGATCGCGTCCGGGGTGTTCGTCCACGCGTCGAGGAAGTGGGCGAAGAAGGTGTCGGCGGACGCCTGGATCATCTCCTCCGGCAGGCCGGGCGGCTGCGCCATCAGGTAGAGGTGGAAGCCGACCGCGCCGGAGACCCCGCTGAGCGCGTCCCACATGTCGAGGGTCGGCAGGACGTCGAGGAAGAGCGCCCGGGACACCGCGTCGGGGTGGTCCATGGCGGCGCGGAAGGCGACCAGGGCACCCCGGTCGTGACCGGCCAGGGTGAAGCGGTCGTGCCCCAGTCCGGCGGCGAGGCGGACGACGTCACGGGCCATGGTCCGCTTGGAGTAGACGTCGGGTCCGGTCGCGGCGGGCTTGTCGCTGGCTCCGTAGCCGCGCAGGTCGGGGCAGATGACGGTGTGGTCGGCGGCGAGGTCCGCGGCGACGTGCCGCCACATCAGGTGGGTCTCGGGAAAACCGTGGAGCAGGACGACGGGGCTGCCGGTGCCGCCGACGGCGGCGTTCAGCGTCACGTCGTCGTCGACGCGCACGCGGTGCTCGGTGAAGCCGGGGATGGCCGGGTGTGTCACGGGGACTCCTGTGGTACGTGGCAGAGTGGGCGTTCCGGGCCGGGCGGCCCGTCGTCCGGGGACGTCACCCAGGTTGGGGGCCCCGGATCAGCGATCGATGAGTGAGCACGCGGCACCCCGGGGGACGGCGCCGCCCGCGAAGGGACCGTGCCGTGGGCGTGGAGTTCGGGGAGTGGGGGGCGCGCAGCCCCTCGGGCCGGGCGGACCGTGTCGTCGGCGTGGAGTTCGGACTGCTGGGGCCGGTGGCCGCCTGGGACCCCGACGGCACGCCGCTCCCCCTCGGCGCGCCCCGCCACCGGGAGGTGCTCGGCCGTCTGCTGATCGCCCGTAACCGCGTGGTGCCGGTAGGCCGGCTCGTGGCGGATCTGTGGGGCGACGAGCCCCCGGCCGGCGCCGTCGGTGCGGTGCGCACCTTCGTGTCGGCGCTGCGCCGCGCCCTGGAACCGGGGCGCCCGCCGAGGCAGCCGTCCCGTCTGCTGGTCACCGACGGCCCCGGCTACGTCCTGCGCGCCGGACGGGAGGCGGTGGACGCCTGGCGGTTCGAGGACATCGCGGCGCGGGCCGCCGGGGCGTCACCGCACGCGGCCGTCGCCCTGTGGGACGAGGCGCTCGCGCGGTGGCGGGGGCCCGTGCTGGCGGACTTCCCCACCGCCGCGTGGGCCGGTGCCGAACAGGCACGGCTGGAGGCCCTGCGCCTCGACGCGGTCGAGCGGCGGGCCGACTCCCTGCTGGCGACCGGCGCCTCCCGCGACGCCGTCGCCGACCTGCGGGCCCATGTCTCCGCGCACCCGGGGCGGGAGGACGGCTGGGTGCTGCTGGCGACGGCGCTGGACCGGTCGGGCCGGCGCGGCGAGGCGCTGGAGAGCCTGCGCCGGGCGCGCGCCGCTCTCGCCGAGGGGCCGGGCGGCCACGGCCCGGGGCCCGCACTCGCCCGGGTCGAGGCGCGCATCCTGAGCGGCACCGGCGGTTCGGCGGCCGAACCCGGCGGAATGGCGGGCGGGGTCTGGGACCGGGCGGCGGCGGCGTGGGAACGCTCGGTGCCCGCACGGTCCCGGGCCCGGCTGCACGCCACGGCGGGCCTGCTGCGGGATCTCGCGGTGACCGGCGCCGAGGGCCTCGGGGAGGCGCGCGAACACCGCCGGGACCTGGTCGCGGCCGCCGAGGCGACGGGCGACACCGAGCTGGCGGCCAGGATCATCGGCTCCTACGACGTGCCGGCGGTGTGGACCCGCGCCGACGATCCTGCGGGCGCCGGTGAACTGTCCCGCGCCGCCGCCCGTGCCGCCGCCCGGCTGGGCCCCGGCGGGCCGCCCGCGCTCCGGGCCCGGCTGCTGTCGGTCGTCGCGGTCGAGTCGCGCGGCGACGCCGCCGCCGACGCGCCGCTCCCCCGGGCGGCGGACTCCCCCGCCGCCGAACCGTGGCGGCTGCGCGCGGAACGTGCCGCCGACGAGGCCGTCCGCCTGGCCCGGCGCCTCGCGGACCCGGCGCTGCTCGCGTTCGCCCTCAACGGCGCCTTCATGCAGTCGTTCGCCACGTGCGGATCGGCCGCCCGCCGTGAGGTGCTCGGCGCCGAACTGACCCGGCTGGCCGTCGGCCACCAGCTGCCCGGTCACGAGGTCCTGGGGCGTCTGATCCGCCTCCAGGCGTGCGCCGGGCTCGGCGACCTCGCGGCGGCCGACGCCGAGGCCGAGGAGGTCGACCGGCTGGCGACGCGCGACGAACGTCCGCTCGCGGGGGTGTTCACGTCCTGGTACCGGGCCCTGCGCACCTGCGAGACCGACGGCTGGGCGGCGGCCCGCCCCCGGTACGACGCGCTCCTCGCGACGGCCGCGGGCTCCGGCATGCCCGGCCTCTCCCGGGGAGCGGCCGCCCTCGTCGCGCTGGTCCCGGTCATGCGGGGCGACGGCCTGCCCGGCCCCGGCCTCGCCCGCCTCGACGCCGGCCCCTACCGGCCGTGGCTCGATCCCTTGCTGCTGGCCGCTTCCGGCGACGCGGAGGGGGCGCGGCAGGCGCTCGCGGCCGCTCCCCGCCCTCCGCACGACCTCCTCCAGGAGGCGCTGTGGTGTGTGCTCGCCCGGGCAGCGGCGGCGGTGGGACACGAACCGGTCCTGCGCCGGGCCCGCGACGAACTCGCCGCCGCCGTGGGCGAGTCGGCGGGCGCGGGCGGCGGCCTCGTCTCCTTCGGCCCGGTCGCGCGTCACGTACGGGCCGCCGGGAGGGCGCTCGGCGGCCCGTAGGCGGTTCGCGGCACAAGGGCTCCGGCGGGGCGGTCAGGCCCCGGGAAGCCACGCGGAACGCCGGAGGACGGGCCCGCGACCGGCCGGACTCCCGCGTGGGCACCGGCAGGACAGGCCCGCACCCGGACGGGCCTGCCCCCGGACGCGCGAACGGCCCCGGGCAGGGCCCGGGGCCGGACGCGGTGCAGCCGTCGGGGTCAGTCCTCGAGCGACGTCATGACGTGCTTGATCCGGGTGTAGTCCTCGAAGCCGTACGCGGAGAGGTCCTTGCCGTAGCCGGACTTCTTGAACCCGCCGTGCGGCATCTCGGCGACGAGCGGGATGTGGGTGTTGATCCACACACAGCCGAAGTCGAGCTTCTTGGACATCCGCATCGCGCGGGAGTGGTCCTTGGTCCACACCGAGGAGGCCAGGGCGTACTCGACGCCGTTGGCGTACTCCACGGCCTGGGCCTCGTCCGTGAAGGACTGGACCGTGATGACGGGCCCGAAGACCTCGTGCTGGACGATCTCGTCGTCCTGACGGAGCCCGGAGACGACGGTCGGGGCGTAGAAGTAGCCCTTCTCACCGACCCGGTGGCCGCCCGCGTCGATCCTGGCGTGCGCGGGCAGGCGCTCGATGAAGCCGCTGACCTGGGCCAGCTGGCCGGCGTTGTTGAGCGGTCCGTACAGCACGTCCTCGTCGTCCGGCAGACCGGTCTTCGTGTCGGCCGCCGCCTTGGCGAGCGCGGTGACGAACTCGTCGTGGATGGACTCGTGGACCAGGACGCGGGTCGCGGCCGTACAGTCCTGGCCGGCGTTGAAGTACCCCGCGACGGAGATGCCCTCGACGGCCTTGGCGATGTCGGTGTCCTCGAACACGACGACGGGGGCCTTGCCGCCGAGCTCCAGGTGGACCCGCTTGACGTCCTTCGCGGCGGACGCGGCGACCTGCGTGCCGGCTCGGACCGAACCGGTGATGGAGGCCATCGCCGGGGTCGGGTGCTCGACCATCGCGCGGCCGGTGTCACGGTCGCCGCAGATGACGTTGAAGACACCGGCGGGCAGGATCTCCCCGATGATCCCGGCGATGAGCACGGTCGACGCCGGGGTGGTGTCGGACGGCTTGATGACGACGGTGTTGCCCGCGGCGAGGGCCGGGGCGAACTTCCACACGGCCATCATCATGGGGTAGTTCCACGGCGCGACCTGGGCGCACACGCCCACGGGCTCGCGGCGCACGATCGACGTGAGCCCCTCCATGTACTCGCCGGCCGAGCGGCCTTCGAGCAGCCGGGCGGCACCCGCGAAGAAGCGGATCTGGTCCACCATCGGCGGGATCTCTTCGGTACGGGTGAGCTCCAGCGGCTTGCCGGTGTTCTCCGACTCGGCCGCGATGAGGTCCTCCGCGCGCTCCTCGAAGGCGTCCGCGATCTTCAGCAGTGCCTTCTGGCGCTCGGCGGGCGTGACGTCGCGCCAGGCGGGGAACGCCGCCGCGGCGGCGGCCATGGCGGCATCGACGTCGGCCTGTCCCGAGAGCGGGGAGGTCGCGTAGACCTCTTCCGTCACCGGGTTGACCACGTCGATGGTCCGCCCGTCCGCGGCGTCCCTGAACTCTCCGTCGATGTAGTTGCGCAGGCGGCGCACCTCGGTGGTCACAACCACCCCTCCTGTTCGGCTGTCCGATGGGTGAGACGTCCACCCTAAACCGTTCGGTGACGCTTTCGACATACCCAACCGCCGTGAACTTCGGATTCAGTGTGATTGGCGCACCCAGACAACGAATTTCATTGATTCGGGCTTGCCAGACAGACGAGTAGCAGTGCAGAGTGGGTACGTGGCCAGCCGGAACGCAGACTCCAGGAACGGGAACGGATCGTCACCCTCGGTCGACGCCGTCTCCCTCGCGATCATCGAGCAGCTCCAGGAGGACGGCCGCCGGCCGTACGCCGCGATCGGCAAGGCCGTGGGCCTCTCCGAGGCCGCCGTACGCCAGCGCGTGCAGAAGCTGCTCGACCAGGGCGTGATGCAGATCGTCGCCGTCACGGACCCGCTCACCGTGGGCCTGCGGCGCCAGGCGATGGTCGGCATCAACGTCGACGGCGACCTCGACCCCGTGGCCGAGGCCCTGTCGGCCATGGACGAGTGCGAGTACGTGGTGATGACCGCGGGCTCCTTCGACCTCATGGTGGAGATCGTCTGCGAGGACGACGACCACCTCCTGGAGACGATCAACAAACGCATCCGGTCCATCCCCGGAGTGCGCTCCACCGAGAGCTTCGTCTACCTCAAGCTCAAGAAGCAGACCTACATGTGGGGAACCCGATAGCCGTGAGCAAGGACCTCAGCCGCACCGCGTACGACCACCTGTGGATGCACTTCACCCGCATGTCGGACTACGAGAACGCGCCCGTTCCGACCATCGTGCGCGGCGAGGGCACCTACATCTACGACGACAAGGGCAAGCGCTACCTCGACGGCCTCTCCGGCCTGTTCGTGGTCAACGCGGGACACGGCCGTCGGGAGCTGGCGGAGACGGCGTACAAGCAGGCCCAGGAGCTGGCCTTCTTCCCGGTGTGGTCCTACGCCCACCCCAACGCCGTCGAGCTGGCCGAGCGGCTCGCCCACCACGCCCCGGGCGACCTCAACAAGGTCTTCTTCACCACGGGCGGCGGCGAGGCCGTGGAGACGGCCTGGAAGCTGGCCAAGCAGTACTTCAAGCTCACCGGCAGGCCGACGAAGTACAAGGTCATCTCGCGCGCCGTGGCCTACCACGGCACCCCCCAGGGCGCCCTGTCCATCACCGGTCTGCCCGCCCTCAAGGCGCCCTTCGAGCCGCTGGTCCCCGGTGCGCACAAGGTGCCCAACACCAACATCTACCGCGCCCCGCTCTTCGGCGACGACCCGGAGGCCTTCGGCCGGTGGGCCGCGGACCAGATCGAGCAGCAGATCCTCTTCGAGGGCCCCGAGACCGTCGCCGCGGTCTTCCTGGAGCCCGTGCAGAACGCCGGCGGCTGCTTCCCGCCGCCGCCCGGCTACTTCCAGCGGGTGCGGGAGATCTGCGACCGGTACGACGTGCTGCTCGTCTCCGACGAGGTCATCTGCGCCTTCGGACGCCTGGGCACGATGTTCGCCTGCGACAAGTTCGACTACGTACCGGACATGATCACCTGCGCCAAGGGCATGACCTCGGGCTACTCCCCCATCGGCGCCTGCATCGTCTCCGACCGCCTGGCCGAACCGTTCTACCGGGGCGACAACACCTTCCTGCACGGCTACACCTTCGGCGGCCACCCGGTCTCCGCCGCGGTCGGTCTCGCCAACCTCGACATCTTCGAGCGCGAGGGCCTCAACCAGCACGTCCTGGACAACGAGAACGCGTTCCTGACGACCCTGCGCAAGCTGCACGACCTGCCGATCGTCGGCGACGTCCGGGGCAACGGCTTCTTCTACGGCATCGAACTCGTCAAGGACAAGGCCACCAAGGAGACGTTCACCGACGAGGAGACCGAGCGCGTCCTGTACGGCTTCCTCTCCAAGGCGCTGTACGACAACGGCCTCTACTGCCGGGCGGACGACCGGGGCGACCCGGTCGTCCAGCTGGCACCGCCGCTGATCTCCGACCAGTCGACCTTCGACGAGATCGAGGGCATCCTGCGGACCGTCCTGACGGAGGCGTGGAAGAAGCTCTGACCGGCCCCCGGCCTCCGGTGAGAACACCGGTCCGGAAGTCATTTCATACGGTCTACGCGGCCCGGATGCACCCGTTCGAGTGAGAAGGGGCGCATCCGGGCCGTGTGCTGTCCCGACACCCCGGTCCGGCTGCCTAGCGTGCCGAGTGACCGATCGGCCTTGCCATCGTTCCCCCGTACGGGGGAATGGGAAATCTGATCCGAACCGAGGTGTACGCCATGGTGGCCCCGCCCGACAACGAAGTGATCTGGGCACGTTCGCTGCATCACTCCCACAACGGATCTCCGGGGCTCGGCGGTGTCTCCCTCGGCGTCCGCGACGGTGAGGTCCTCGCCGTGACCGGACCGCGCGGGTGCGGGAAGACCACGCTGCTGCACTGCCTCTCCGGCCAGCTGGTGCCCCAGCAGGGTGAGGTGTGGTTCAACAGCGTCCCCGTGCACACCATGGGCCCCCGGCTGCGCGAGCAGCTGCGCCGGGACAGATTCGGCTGGATCGCGGCCGAGCCGCAGCTCGTACCCGAGCTCAGCACCTGGGAGAACGCCGCTCTGCCGCTCCTGCTGCGGGGCGTCCCGCACCGCGCGGCGAAGAAGGCCGCCATCGAGTGGCTGGAACGCCTGGACATCGGCCCGCTCGCCAGGCGGCGCCCGCACACGCTGGTCCAGTCGCAGCGCCAGCGGATCTCCGTCGCCCGCGCGCTGGCCGGTTCCCCCTCCGTGATCTTCGCGGACGAGCCGACCGCGACGCTGCACCACGCCGAGCGCACACAGCTTCTCCGCACCCTCACCACGGCGGCCCGCTCCCACGGGATCACCGTCGTCCTCGCCACCCACGACGCACAGGTCGCGGCGCTCGCCGACCGCGTGGTCGGCATGCTGGACGGCCGCCGCGTCACCACCGTCTCCCTGCCCGCCGCGTCCGATACGGAAGGCCGCTCGGCGTGCTCGCTCTCCGTCTGACCCGCGGCTCGCACCCCCTGGTCCTGATGCGGCGCCTGCTCCTCGCCACCGCGTCGGCCGGAGTGGGCTTCCTCCTCCTGTGCACCCTGGGGTACGCCTCCGGGCACCCGGCGCACGCGTCGAGCTCCGTGCTGCGGCTCCTGTGGTGCGCCGTGCCGCTCGCCGCGACCGTGCAGTTCGCGGTGGCGGTGGCGCGCACGGACCCGAGCACCCGCCCGCGGCCCGGCCTCTTCGCCTCGGGGCTCGGACCGGCCCGGCTGGCCGTGCTGGCGGCGATCTCGACGGCGGTGTCCACCACCCTGGGGTCGGTGGTGGCGCTGCTCTTCTTCCTCCACCTGCGCGGCGATCTGACCGGGCTGCCCTTCGACGGCGGTGCGGCCGAGTTCCTGGGCGCGGGCACCCCGCTGCCCCTCGCCGCCGTCCTCACGCTGCTGGCCCTGGTGCCGCTGGCCGCCTCCGTGGCCGGCGGGCTCGCGCTGCGTTCCCGGCCGGTGGCGCCGTCCGAGGCCCAGGCGGCCGAGGAGGACCTCGCGCCCGCCCCGACGCCGAAGGGGCTGCCGTGGGGGGTCGCGCTGACCGCGGCCGGACTCGCGGTCGAGGCGTACGCGAGCCGCGGCTCGTCGGGCAGCCCCTTCCCGCTGCCCGGCCGGCTGGACTCCACCCCGGCCGCGGTACTCGCGGGCTGGACCCTCACCGCGGTCGGGCTGGCCATGGCCGGCCCCGGTCTCACCCACCTGTGCGGCCGGCTGCTCCAGGCGGTGCGCCCGGGGGCCGTACGGCTGCTCGCGGGCCGGGTCCTCATGGACGAGGCGTCCCGGATCGGCCGTCCGCTGGGCATCGTGTGCGCCGTGCTGTCCGGGGTGATCGCGGCCTCCACGCTCTGGACCGACGGGCCCCGCCCCTTCGGCCCGCTCACCGCGCTCGGCGCCGTACTCGTCCTCGGCTGCACCACGGCGACCCTGCTGACCACCGCGCTGGAGGCCAAGCAGGCCCGCGCCCGCACGGCCGGGACCCTGCTGCGGCTGGGTGCCCCGGCCTCCGCGCTCCGCACCGCCGCCGTCCTGCGGGCCCTGGTGCTGCTGGCCGTCTTCGCCCCGCTGACCTGGGCGATCGCGGAGCTGGCGGCACTGCCGCTGACGGAGTGACAGCCTCCGGCGCGGGGCGGCCGCGTGGAGGATCCGGCCGGGAGCGCGTACGCACCCGGCACCGGGATCCGGACGCCCACCGCTTCCGGCCGGAACCCTCGACGGCCTCGGCCCGCGTCGACCGCGCACTCCGGCACGATGCCGCCGAAGGCCCGCGGACTCCCCGCCCGGGCACCGCCGTCCGGCACGCCGGCCCTCTCGGGGGCCGGGGACGCGGAAGAGGCGGCCGACCGCGCTCGCCCGCGTGGCGTTCGTGGACACGGTGGCCGCCGGGCCGACGGGCGACTCCTGCGGGTGGGCTCAGCGGGCGGCGAGCCGCGCGTCGAGGGCGTCGAAGAACGCGTCCCAGCCGTCCTCGGCGGCGGCGTACTGCTCGGGCGTCAGGTTGCCGCCGCGCTGCTGGAAGACCATCTCGGTGGACTTCCGGCTCATCTCGGTCAGCGTCACGGAGACGGTCTCCCCCTCGGTGTCCTCGGGGGCGGTCGCGTCCTTCAGCGTGAAGACGAGCCGTTCGGGGGCCGACACCTCCCGGTAGACGCCGTGGAAGGGCATGTCCGCGCCGGGCACCACGATGACCAGGCTCCACTCGCCGCCCGGGGCGACGTCCATCGAGACCCGGTCGAGCGGTACGTCGGCATCTCCCCCGTACCAGGCGGCGAAGTCCTCGGGGACCGTCCAGGCCTCGAACACCCGCTCCCGCGGCGCCTCGACGACACGGGTGATGTCGATGCCCTCGCGTGAAGAGCGTGTCATGGTTCCTGCCCCTTCCGGACGTACCGGGTTCCAGGGGAGCACGCCCCGGGGAGCGCCGCCAGCCGGTCGTACGGACGTTCCCCTCCCCGCCCCCTCGGGCCCGCCGTGCCGGGGTGCGGTCAGGACGCGGCTCCCGCGCGGGGCGCGGGCAGCACCACCGTCTCCGCCGGGTCGAACGCCACGCCCACCACGGCTCCCTCCTCCGGCGTGTCCCGCAGACCGCACTCCGCCTCCAGCGGCGGCCCGTCCTCGGGTCGCAGCGTGACGGTGACGTGGTGGCCGCGGAAGGTGCGTGCGCCCACCGTGCAGCGCAGGCCGTCCTTCGCGCCGCCGATCCGCACTCCGCCCGGCCGTACGAGCACCTCGCACCCGCCCTGCGGCGAGCCCTCGGGCACGGCCACCTTTCCCCAGACCGTGTCGGCGACCGTGCCGGTGACCGTGGCGTCCACCAGGTTGTCGAAGCCGAGGAAGCGGGCGACGAAGGCCGACGCGGGCCGCTGCCAGACCTCCAGCGGGGTGCCTGCCTGGGCGATCCGCCCGTCCCGCATGACCACCACCCGGTCGGCGAGCGCGAAGGCCTCGCCCTGGTCGTGGGTGACGGCGAGGACCGTGGTGCCCAGGCGGCCGAAGAGCGTACGCAGCTCGACGACGAGCCGTTCGCGCAGGCTGCGGTCCAGCTGGCCCAGCGGTTCGTCCAGCATCAGCAGCTTCGGACGGGGCGCCAGGGCCCGGGCGAGTGCCACCCGCTGCTGCTCGCCCCCGGACAGGGCGGCGACGGCCCGCCGCTCCGCCCCGGGCAGGCCGACCAGGTCGAGGAGTTCGCCCGTCCTGCGGTCCCGCTCGGCGCGCGGGACCCCGTGCATCCGCAGCCCGAAGGCGACGTTGGCGCCGACGTCCCGGTGCGGGAACAGCTGGTGGTCCTGGAACATCAGGCCGAGCCCGCGCCGGTGCACGGGCAGCGACGCCTGGTCGGCCCCGTCGAGGAACACCCGTCCGCCGTCCAGAGGCTGTAGCCCGGCGACCGCGCGCAGCAGCGTCGACTTGCCGCTGCCGCTCGGGCCCAGCACACAGACCGTCTCGTGGTCGGCGACCTCCAGGTCCACCGCGTCCAGCGCGGTCCGTTTCCCGAACCGGACCGTGGCCGACTCCACTGCCAGCATCTCTAGAACTCCCCGGATCGGTCGGTGCGGATACGTTCGAGCAGCAGCAGCGACACCGCGCAGACGAGCATCAGGATCGTGCTGAGGGCCATCGCCTGGCCGTAGTTGAGCTCCCCGGAGCGCCCCAGGAGCCGGGCGACGGCGACCGGCAGGGTGGGGTTGTCGGGGCGCGCGATGAACACGGTCGCCCCGAACTCACCGAGCGAGACGGCGAAGGCGAACCCCGCGGCCACCAGCACCGCCCGCCGCACCAGCGGGAGGTCCACCTCGCGCCAGGCCCGCAGCGGGGAGGCGCCGAGCACGGCCGCCGCCTCCCGCAGCCGTTCGTCGACCGCCCGCAGGACGGGCAGCATGGTCCGCACGACGAAGGGGACACCCACCAGCGCCTGCGCCAGCGGTACGAGGATCCAGGACGTACGCAGGTCGAGCGGCGGCTTGTCGAGCGTGATGAGGAAGCCGAAGCCGACGGTGACCGCCGAGACGCCGAGCGGCAGCATCAGCAGGGCGTCGAAGCCCCGCACCAGCCGGCCGGCCCGCCGGGTCAGCGCGGCGGCGGCGAGGCCCCCGACCAGGAGGGCGACGAGGGTCGCGACCAGTGCGTAGCGCAGGGAGTTCCCGATGGCGTCGAGCGGTGGCACCAGGAAGGTGGAGCCGTTGGCGTCGACGGACCGCAGCGCACGGTAGAAGCCGAGGCCGTAGCCCGCCGAGGTGTCCAGGGAGCGTTCGACCAGGACGCCGAGCGGCAGCAGGACGAGCAGCAGCACGGTCAGCAGCACGCCGCCGAGCAGCGCCCACTGCCCGGCCCCCCGGGGCGGCCGCGCGGTCAGCGCCGGGTCGACGAGCTTCAGGGCCGTCTCCCGGCGCCGTACGGTCCACGCGTGCACGGCGAGGATCCCGGCCACCGCCGCGAACTGGACCAGGGTCAGCACGGCGGCCGTCGGCAGGTCGAGGAGCTGCGCGGTCTGCCGGTAGATCTCCACCTCCAGCGTGGAGTACGCCGGGCCGCCGAGGATCTGGACGACGCCGAAGGAGGTGAAGGTGAACAGGAAGACCATCAGCGCCGCCGCGGCGACGGCGGGGGCCAGGGCGGGCAGCGTGACCCGCCGCCAGGCGGCGAGGCGGCCGGCGCCGAGCACCCGGGCGGCCTCCTCCTGGCGGGGGTCGAGCTGGGACCAGAGCCCGCCGACCGTCCGGATGACGACGGCGTAGTTGAAGAACACGTGGGCGATCAGGATCGCCCACACCGAGGTGTCGAGCCGTACGCCCCAGAGGTTGTCGAGGAGACCGCCGCGTCCCAGCAGCGCCAGGAACGCGGTGCCCACCACGACGGTCGGCAGGACGAACGGCACGGTCACCACGGCCCGCAGCACCTGCTTGCCGGGGAAGTCGAAGCGGGCGAAGACGTAGGCACCGGGCAGCGCGATCAGCAGGGTGAGCACGGTCGAGGCGACGGCCCGCCAGGTGGTGAACCGCAGGACGTCCAGGATGTCCGGCCGGCTCAGCACCGTGCCGATCCGGCCGAACTGCCAGACGCCGTCCGCCTTCAGCCCGCGGCCGACGATCGCGACGACCGGGTAGGCGAAGAACAGCGCGAAGAACGCGACGGGCACCGCCATGAGACCGAGCCGCACCGCGTTCCCCCCGCGCGGGGGCCGCGCGGCTACTTCACGACGAGCGACGACCACGACTGGACCCACTGCTCACGGTTCTCGGCGATCTTCTCCGGGGCCACGGTCGCCGGCGTGCCGACGGTGGCACCGAACTTCGTGAACAGCTCCGGCAGTTCCGCGTCCTCGACCACCGGGTTCACGAACATGTTCAGCGGCATGTCCTCCTGGAAACGCTTGCTGATCAGGAAGTCCAGCAGCGCCTTGCCGCCCGCCTCGTTCTTCGCGCCGTCCAGCAGCCCGGCGAACTCGGTCTGCCGGAAGCAGGTGCCGGTGGCGACACCGGTCGGGGCCTCGGCGGGCTGCGGATCGGCGTAGAGCACCTCGACGGGCGGGCTGGAGGCGTACGAGACGACGAGCGGACGGTCGGCGCCGGCCTTCCTGCCGCCCGCGGAGCCGGAGAACTCCTCGTTGTACGCCTGCTCCCAGCCGTCGACGACCTTGACGCCGTTGTCCTTCAGCTTCTTCCAGTAGTCCTGGTAGCCGGTCTCGCCCTGGGTGGCGACCGTACCGAGGAGGAAGCCGAGGCCGGGCGAGGAGGTCGCGGCGTTCTCGGTGACGAGGAGGTTCCTGTAGGCGGGCTTCAGCAGGTCGTCGAAGGTCTTCGGCGGGTCGAGCTTCCTGTCGGCGAAGTACTTCTTGTCGTAGTTGACGCAGATGTCGCCGGTGTCGACGGGCGTGACCCGGTGCTTGCCGGCGTCGAGCTGGGCGTCGGCGTCGACACGGTCCAGGCCCTTCGCCTCGTACGGCGTGAACAGACCGTTGTCCAGGGCGCGGGAGAGCAGTGTGTTGTCGGCGCCGAAGAACACGTCGCCGCGGGGGGAGCCCTTCGTCAGGATCTCCTGGTTGAGGGCCGCTCCGGCGTCTCCGCTCTTGAGCACCTTGACCTGGTAGCCGGTCTCCTTCGTGAACGCCTTCAGGACGGCGTCCGAGGCGTTGAAGGAGTCGTGGCTGACCAGGGTGACGGTCTTCGAGCCGCCGCCCGTGCCCCCGGACGCCTTGTCGTCGGAGCCGCCGCAGCCGGCGAGCACGGTGACGCCGAGCGTCGCGGCGAGCGCGCCCGCCGCGTACTTCGTCGTGGTCTTCATGGTGATTCCTCCTGGAGATGACCAGGAAGAGACGCGGCCCCGCCCGCTCGGTGAGCGGGCAGGGCGCAACAGCTTGAGTAAGGCCCGAACTTCCTACCCGGAATGACCCGGGCGAGGTTCAGAGGGTCTGCGGACGACCGGTTCCCGGTGCCGCACTCTCAGCGCTGTGGCGCTCCCCTGTCGGAATATGAAGTTGATTTCCGGGCCAGGCTACACCGGCCGGATCACGCCGGACCGGCCGGATCACACCGGGCGGCGCCCGCCACCGGGAAGCGCCTCAGCGCTCGGAGGCCGCCAGCTGGCCGCAGGCGCCGTCGATCTCCTGGCCCCGGGTGTCCCGGACGGTGACCGGCACGCCGTGGGCCGCGATGGCCTCGACGAACGCCTTCTCGTCCTCGGGCCGCGACGCGGTCCACTTGGAGCCCGGGGTGGGGTTCAGCGGGATGAGGTTGACGTGCACCCGCTTGCCCTTGAGCAGCCGGCCCAGCCGGTCGCCGCGCCAGGCCTGGTCGTTGATGTCCCGGATCAGCGCGTACTCGATGGAGATCCGGCGACCCGACTTCTCCGCGTACTCCCACGCGGCGTCCAGGACCTCACGGACCTTCCAGCGGGTGTTGACCGGCACGAGGGTGTCACGCAGCTCGTCGTCCGGAGCGTGCAGGGAGACCGCGAGGCGGCACTTGAAGCCCTCGTCGGCGAAGCGCAGCATGGCGGGCACCAGACCCACCGTGGACACGGTGATCCCGCGCTGCGAGAGCCCCAGGCCGTCCGGCTCCGGGTCCGTCAGCCGGCGGATCGCCCCGACCACGCGCTTGTAGTTGGCCAGCGGTTCGCCCATGCCCATGAAGACGATGTTGGACAGCCGCGCGGGGCCGCCCGGGACCTCGCCGTCGCGCAGCGCCCGCATGCCGTCCACGATCTGGTGCACGATCTCGGCTGTCGACAGGTTGCGGTCGAGGCCCGCCTGGCCGGTGGCGCAGAACGGGCAGTTCATCCCGCAGCCCGCCTGGGACGAGATGCACATGGTGACCCGGTCCGGGTAGCGCATGAGGACCGACTCCACGAGGGTGCCGTCGTGCAGCTTCCAGAGCGTCTTGCGGGTGGTGTCGTCGTCACAGCTGATGTGGCGCATGACCGACATCAGGTCGGGGAACATCGCCTCGGCGAGCTTGTCGCGCGAGGCGGCCGGGATGTTGGTCCACTCCGCCGGGTCGTGCGCGTACCGCGTGAAGTAGTGCTGCGACAGCTGCTTGGCGCGGAAGGGCTTCTCGCCGGTCGCGGCGACTGCTTCCTTGCGCTCGTCGGGCGTGAGGTCGGCGAGGTGCCGCGGCGGCCGCTTGGCTCCACGGGGCGCGACGAAAGTGAGTTCTCCGGGCTTAGGCATGGTTCATCCAGTGTCGCAGACACGCCGAGGTGCCCCGGGCCGCCGCCGGAGCGGGCGCGACAGGGAGGCCCGCGACCGGCGGACGACGGCCCGGGGACGGCCCCGCCGGCCCGGCGGCCGTGACCGATTCCACGCCGGGCGGCCCGGGCCCCGGCCTCTCCGTCAGGCGGTGGGGCGTCCTGCCGGGAGGCGGACGACCGCGGTCCCGTCCGCCAGGTCCACCGTCGTGCGGTGCGGAGGCGCGCCGTCCTCCTCGTCGTCCCGCACCAGCAAGGCCGACCGCCGCTCCCTGAGTTCGCTCTGCTTGCCCGGCGAGAAGCTCGCGTGCAGCTGCTCGAAGCCCGTGGAGGAGATCTGGCCCTGCCGCACGCTGTTGCGCCAGGGCAGGACACCCGCCCGGCCCGCCCGGAGCAGGAGCTGGTCCGCGAAGGCGAGGACGGTGAGTACGACGACCAGTCCCGGAAGGGTCATGAAGACGGCGAATCCCATACCGGCGAGTGTCCCGGACCGTGGGGCGCGGGTACAGCGGTGGGGGCCGTCGCTTCCGGGCGACGGCCCCCACACATGTCCACGGCGGTCCGGCCGGTCAGCCGGATCCGACGAACAGGACGAGCAGCAGCCAGACGACCGGAGCGCTCGGCAGGAGCGAGTCGAGCCGGTCCATGATGCCGCCGTGGCCGGGCAGCAGCGTGCCCATGTCCTTGATCCCGAGGTCCCGCTTGATCATGGACTCGCCCAGGTCCCCGAGCGTGGCGCTGGCGGCGACGGCGAGGCCCACGAGCAGGCCCTGCCACCAGGCCCCGTCGTCGATCAGGAACTCCATGCACAGCGCGCCGGCCACCGTCGCGAAGCCGACCGCGCCGAACAGGCCCTCCCGGGTCTTCCCCGGGCTGATCCGGGGTGCCAGCTTGTGCGTACCGAAGCGCCAGCCGACGGCGTACGCCCCGGTGTCGCTGACCACGGTCAGCAGCAGGAAGGTCAGCACCCGCCACGCACCGTCGTCCGCAGTGAGCATCATCGTGACGAACGTGGCCAGGAACGGTACGTAGAACACGGCGAAGACGCCCGCCGTGACGTCCTTGAGGTAGCCCTCGGGCGGTGAGGTCATCCGCCACACGAGCACCGCGAGCGCGGTGAGCGCCATGGCGACCCAGGCGCCCTCCGCCCCCCGGGCATAGCCGGCGACCACCATCGCGGCGCCGCCGACGGCGAGGGGCACGAGGGGCGCGTCGATGCCCTTGCGCTCCTTGAGGCGGGAGGTCAGCTCCCAGAGACCGACCACGACCGCCAGCACGACCACGCCGACGAAGACGGCCTTCACGATGAAGAGGGAGCCGACGACGAGGGCACCGAGACCGACACCGACCCCTATGGCGGCGCGGAGGTCTCGCCCCGCCCGCTTCTTGGGCGGCGGGGGCGGCATCGGGGTGGACATGGGCTCCTGCGGCTTCTCGTCACGGAACAGGGGGCCGCTGACGCGCGCGGCGTCCCCGTTCCGGTCGTCGCGGTCGTCAGCGTCTCTACCTGCGTCGGGAACGTCCGGCACTATGGGCATGGGCCGAGTCTGCTGGGCGCCGCGCACATCGTGGGCGGGACCCGCCGGAGCGGCCCCCATCTCGGGCGCGCTCCAGTGACCGGCTCCCTGCGGGGCGCCCCAGGAAGAGTCGTTCATCAGACTTCGAGCAGCTCGGCTTCCTTGTGCTTGAGCAGCTCGTCCACCTGCGCGACGTACTTCGCGGTGGTGTCGTCGAGCTCCTTCTCCGCACGGCGGACCTCGTCCTCGCCGGACTCCTTGTCCTTGACGAGCTTGTCGAGCGACTCCTTGGCCTTGCGGCGGATGGAGCGGATCGAGATCTTGGAGTCCTCGGCCTTGGTCTTGGCGACCTTGATGTACTCCTTGCGGCGGTCCTGCGTGAGCTCGGGGAACGTCACGCGGATGATGTTGCCGTCGTTGCTCGGGTTCACGCCGAGGTCGGAGTCGCGGATCGCCTGCTCGATGTTGCGCAGCGCGGTCTTGTCGAACGGGGTCACCACGGCCATCCGCGGCTCGGGGACCGAGAACGAGGCCAGCTGGTTGATCGGGGTCAGCGCGCCGTAGTAGTCGGCGACGATCTTGTTGAACATCGCCGGGTGCGCACGGCCGGTGCGGATCGCGGCGAAGTCCTCTTTCGCGACCACGACGGCCTTCTCCATCTTCTCCTCGGCCTCGAGGAGGATTTCTTCGATCACCACGTGCTCCTGCGTGTCTTGAGCGGACCCGGCATCGTCGGGTCCTGCGGATCCTGCGTCGCGTCCTCGCCTGCGCGGTGTCCGACCGGCAGGCCGTTGTGCGTCTTCCCGTGCCGTCAGGCCCGGGTGCTCCGGTCGCTCACCAGCGTGCCGATCTTCTCACCCTTGACCGCGCGGGCGATATTGCCCTCGGTGGTCAGCTCGAAGACGAGGATCGGGAGCTGGTTGTCACGGCAGAGCGTGATGGCGGTGGCGTCCGCGACCTTGAGGTCCCGGGCGATCACCTCGCCGTACTCCAGGGCGTCGAACTTCACCGCGTCGGGGTTGGCCTTCGGGTCGGAGTCGTAGACCCCGTCCACGCCGTTCTTCCCCATCAGCAGCGCCTCGGCGTCGATCTCCAGGGCGCGCTGGGCAGCGGTCGTGTCGGTGGAGAAGTACGGCATACCCATGCCGGCACCGAAGATCACGACGCGTCCCTTCTCCAGGTGCCGCACGGCACGGAGCGGGATGTACGGCTCCGCGACCTGGCCCATGGTGATGGCGGTCTGGACGCGTGAGTCGATGCCTTCCTTCTCCAGGAAGTCCTGCAGTGCCAGGCAGTTCATGACCGTGCCGAGCATGCCCATGTAGTCGGACCGCGCCCGGTCCATGCCGCGCTGCTGGAGCTCGGCGCCACGGAAGAAGTTGCCGCCGCCGATGACGACCGCGATCTCCGCGCCGTCGCGTACGACCGCGGCGATCTCGCGGGCGATGGCGTGCACGACGTCGGGGTCGACGCCGAGGCCTCCGCCACCGGCGAAGGCCTCGCCGGAGAGCTTCAGCATGAAGCGCCCGGAAATCGTGCCGTCGTCGCGCTTGTGGTCACCCTGTGTGGCGTCCGCGCCCTTGTTCATGGAGATTCTCCTCGTGCACATACGAAGAAGGCCATTGCCGGTGGGTCTGTTGTCCCTCAGCGGCAATGGCCTCCTCGTCAGATCTGCGGTCGTACGGCTGAGTGCGGCCGACGACTGCACCAGACCCTATCGGGTCCACCGTTGTTCGCGGACGGACTCAGATGCCGACCTTGATGCGCGCGAAGCGCGTCAGGCTGACACCGGCCTCGTCCAGGACCTTCTGGACGGACTTCTTGTTGTCCTTGGCGAAGGCCTGCTCGAGGACGACGACGTCCTTGAAGAAGCCGTTCACGCGACCCTCGACGATCTTCGGGAGGGCGGCCTCGGGCTTGCCCTCCTCACGCGAGGTGGCCTCGGCGACGCGGCGCTCGTTCTCGACCGTCTCGGCCGGGACCTCGTCGCGGTTGAGGTACTTCGGGGCGAAGGCGGCGATGTGCTGCGCGACGTCCTTGGCGACCTCGGCGTTCTCCTTGTCCAGCTGGACGAGGACGCCGACCTGCGGCGGGAGGTCGGGCATCGTGCGGTGCATGTACGCGGCCACGTAACCGCCGGTGAACTGCGCGAAGCGGTCCAGGACGATCTTCTCGCCGAGGTTGGCGTTGGCCTCGTCCACGTACGCCTGGACGGTCTTGCCGGGCTCGATCTCCGAGGCGAGGAGCGCCTCGATGTCGGCCGGGGAGGTCGCGGCGACGTGCGCGGCCAGCGCGTTGGCGACGGCCTGGAACTTGTCACCCTTGGCGACGAAGTCCGTCTCGCACTTCAGCTCGAGCAGGACGCCGGACGTCTTGTCCTCGGAGATGAGGGAGACGACCGCGCCGTTCTCGGCGGAACGGCCCTCGCGCTTGGCGACGCCCTTCTGGCCCTTGATGCGCAGCGCCTCGACGGCGCCGTCGACGTTGCCGTCGGCCTCGTCGAGCGCCTTCTTGCAGTCCATCATGCCGGCGCCGGTGAGCTCGCGGAGCTTCTTGACGTCAGCGGCGGTGTAGTTCGCCATGAGTCTGTTTCTCTCTCGAAGTCTGAAAGATCTACGGGTGGACGGCGGGGGCGGTGCCGGTGCACCGGCCCCCGCCGTCATTCAGCCGTGACTGACGGGTGTCAGGCCTGCTCGGCGTCCGCGGCCGGAGCCTCGGCAGCGGCCGGAGCCTCGGCGGCGGGGGCCTCGGCCTGCTCGGCAGCCTGCTCCTCGGCGGCGGCGACCGGCTCGGCGTCGGCGGCCTTCTCGGTCTCGGCGGAGGACTGGACCTCGGCGTCGGCCTTCTTGTCGCCCGTGAGCAGGTCGCGCTCCCACTCGGCGAGGGGCTCGCCGGCGGCCTTCTCGCCCGGCTTCGAGTCACCGGTGGCGGCACCGGAACGGGCGATGAGGCCCTCGGCGACGGCGTCGGCGATCACGCGGGTGAGCAGGGTGACGGAGCGGATCGCGTCGTCGTTGCCCGGAATCTTGTAGTCGACCTCGTCGGGGTCGCAGTTGGTGTCGAGGATCGCGACGACCGGGATGTGGAGCTTGCGCGCCTCACCGACGGCGATGTGCTCCTTCTTGGTGTCGACGATCCAGACGGCGCTCGGCACCTTCTGCATCTCGCGGATACCACCGAGGGTCTTCTCCAGCTTGGCCTTCTCGCGGGAGAGGACCAGGAGCTCCTTCTTGGTGAGGCCGGAGGCGGCCACGTCCTCGAAGTCGATGAGCTCGAGCTCCTTCAGACGCTGAAGGCGCTTGTAGACGGTGGAGAAGTTGGTGAGCATGCCGCCGAGCCAACGCTGGTTGACGTACGGCATGCCGACGCGCGTCGCCTGCTCGGCGATGGCCTCCTGGGCCTGCTTCTTCGTACCCACGAACATGATGGAGCCGCCGTGGGCGACGGTCTCCTTGACGAACTCGTAGGCGCGGTCGATGTACGACAGCGACTGGAGCAGGTCGATGATGTAGATGCCGTTGCGCTCGGTGAAGATGAAGCGCTTCATCTTCGGGTTCCAGCGACGGGTCTGGTGACCGAAGTGGACGCCGCTCTCCAGCAGCTCCCGCATCGTGACGACGGCCATGGCCGTACTCCTTGAGGTACTCGGTTGTCGCGACCGCAGGATTGCTGTCGCGCCTGACGCCCCGACGCGCCGTGCCACGAGGGACCGAGGAGCGCGGCCACCGTCCGCAGAGAGGGAGGTGGCGGGGCGTGCGAAGTCGACCCGGTGACCCGGATCGCCAGAAGAAGTGTACGGGACCCGCCGGGTGCCGGGTGACGGCGATGTCCACAACCGCCCGGCCGTCCACAGATCCGGGCCGTGATCCCCGCGGCGGCGGCCTCCTGGGAGATCGTTCCGCTCATGCGCCGCTCACCTGGACCATCCGCGGGCCGGCCCCGCGACACCCTCGCCCCGCAGCATCCCGCGCCCGGACCACCGCCGCCCGGGCGGACGCTCCTGACGCCGGCCGTGCTGCTGGCCGCACTGCTCGCGGTCCTCTCGGCCCCGGTCACCGCCGCTGCCCCGGTCACGGCCGCGGCCCCGGTCACCGCCGCTGCCCACGCCGGGGTGACGGCCGGGGACGGCCGCGCCTGGCCGCTGGAGGGCAGACCCCTGGTCGTACGGGGCTGGGAACCGCCCGCCGGTCCGTACGGGCCGGGCCACCGCGGCGTCGATCTCGCCGCCCCGCCCGGTACCCCGGTGCTGGCGGCGGCTCCGGGCAGGGTCGCCTTCGCGGGGCCGGTGGCGGGGCGCGGGGTGGTCTCCGTCGACGTGGCCGGCAGCGGGCGGCCGCCGCTGCGCTTCACCTACGAGCCGGTCCGGGCGCGGGTCGTGGAGGGGGACGAGGTGGAAGCGGGGCAGGTGGTGGGCGTGACCGGGCCGGAGCCCTCGCACTGCGCCGCCGGCTGCCTGCACTGGGGCCTGCGGCGCGGGGACGTCTATCTGGATCCGCTGTCGCTGCTTCCGCCGTCACTGCTGAGGCGGGGGCCCTCCCGGCTGCTGCCGGTCCTCGGTGTACCGCTGCCGGGGGCGGCCCGCGGGGCCGCTCAGCCCCGTACGCCGCGCAGGACCATGGCCACGGCCGTGTCCGCCACGATGCCCGGCTCCTCCGCCGCGCCCAGCTCGATCCTGCGCACCGCCGCGTCCACGGAGCCCTGCAGCAGCATCGCCGCGAGCCTCGGCTCGGTGTGGCCCAGGTCGGCGAGGGCTTCGACGATCATGGCGATCAGGCCGCCGTGCGCGGCCCTGATCTTCTCGCGTGCGCCCGCGTCGAGCTCGCTCGCGGAGATGGCCACGACCGCGCGGTGCCGCCGGTCGCCCACGAGGTCGAGCTGGCGGCGGACATAGGCCTCGATCTTCGCCTCGGGCGTCCCGGCCCGGTCCATCGCGTTCTCGACCTCGGCGGCCCAGACGGGGAAGTCGACGGCGCAGAGCTCCTCGACCACGGCGGCCCGGGAGCGGAAGTACTCGTACACGGAGGACCTGGCGAGGCCGGTGCGCTCGGCGAGGGCGGGGAAGGTCAGCGCCTCCGTACCGCCCTCGGACAGCAAGGAGCGTGCGGCGTCCAGGAGGGCGCCGCGCTGCATGGTCCGGTGCTCGGCCACGGAGGCCGCTCGAATCCTGGGCACGCCTCCACTCTACGGCGGCATCAGTTCGAAGGGGGGTGTACGTCGCCTTCCGGGTGGCCGAAGCCGCTCCGGCTCAGCGTCCGGCGTCGGCCAGTTTCGCCCGGAGCTGCAGCACCGACTTGGTGTGGATCTGGCTGACCCTGCTCTCGGTCACCCCGAGGACGTTGCCGATCTCGGCGAGGGTGAGGCCCTCGTAGTAGTAGAGCGTGACCACGGTCTTCTCCCGCTCGGGGAGTGTGTTGATGGCACGGGCGAGCAGCCGTCTGAGCTCGCGGTCCTCGGCCACCTCGACGGGGTTGTCGGCCGCGGTGTCCTCGAGGGTGTCCATCAGGCTCAGCCGGTCGCCGCCCTCACCGCCGACGTGCAGCAGCTCCTCCAGCGCCACCACGTTGGCGAGCGACAACTGGCTGAAAACAGCGTGGAGTTCCTCCAGCGCGACGCCCATCTCGGCGGCGACCTCGGCCTCCGACGGCGTACGCCTCAGCTGCGCCTCGAGCGTGGCGTAGGCCCGCTCGACGTTGCGCGCCTTCTGCCGCACGGACCGGGGGATCCAGTCCAGCGCCCGGAGTTCGTCGATCATCGCGCCGCGGATCCTGGTGATCGCGTACGTCTCGAACTTGATGGCCCGTTCGATGTCGAACTTCTCGATGGCGTCGATCAGCCCGAAGACGCCGGACGAGACGAAGTCCGCCTGCTCCACGTTGGACGGCAGCCCCACGCTGACCCGGCCGGCGACGTACTTCACCAGGGGCGAGTAGTGCAGGATCAGCTGCTCCCGCAGCCGCCCGTCGCCGGTGGTCTTGTACGAACGCCACAACTCGTCGAGCGAGGAAGGGGCGGGAGGGCGCACAGTGCCACGCGCAGCCGGTGGTACTGCCGCGCGGTCAGACCCGGAGGTGTGCTGGGGCATGTGGTGCCTTGAGCCGTTCTGATGTGAAGTGCTGGGACGTGTCTCTGGGGCGGATTCCTTGTGAGCGTAGCGTGACTGAGGTGTTGCGGTGCGCGCAGGACGGGCGAACTGTGCGATGCGGTCGCGTGCCGGAACCGCCGTCGTTCTCCCGCCTCCACGCGGGGCCGACGGCGAGGACCGGCCCCCCTCGCGCCGCCCCCGGAGGCCCGACCGGGCGCCGCCGGGGCCGTCGGCAACACCTTTTCACCCGAATGCTCCGGATCAAGTAACGCCTCGCCGCGCGTCCCCATTGCATCTGCGTCCAGGCGTCAACCTCCATCCGTCGCCCTCGCGTTCGACGAACCCCAGTGAGGACAGTTCGTACAACCGTCCGAGTGCTTCGTCCGTCGACGCCCCGGCGCTCCGGGCCACGTCACGGACGTCGGCGGCGCCCGTCCACGGCAGCGCGTCCAGCACCCGCGCGGAGCCGGCTTCGAGCAGGTCCCTGGGCAGGACGCGGCCGTTCCGGACCGGGGCGAGCTCACCGATGTCCCCGGCCAGTTCGACGATTTCCGCGGCATCGGTGACCAGGACGCCCTCGCCGCGCAGGAGTTCGTGGACCCCCGCCGAGAGCCCGCTGGTGGCCGGGCCCGGCACGCCCATCGTGAAGCGGCCGAGCCGCTGGGCGTTCCGCGCGGTGACCAGGGAACCGCTGCGGTACTCGGCCTCCACCACGACGGTGCCCCGGGTGAGAGCGGCGATCACCCTGTTCCGCAGGATGAACCTGCTGCGCGTCGGGTGGTCCGCGGGCGGCAGCTCGCCCATGACCACGCCCTGCTCCACGATGCGCCCGATCAGCTCGGCGTGACCCCGGGGGTAGGCCACGTCCACCCCGCAGGCCAGCACCGCCATGGTCGCCCCGCCCGCGGCCAGCGCCCCGCGATGGGCGGCGCCGTCGATGCCGAACGCCGCGCCCGAGACCACGACCCAGCCCCGCTCGGCCAGCCCCGCGGCGAGCGTCGCCGCCATGTGCGCCCCGTAGGGCGTACAGGCCCGGGCGCCGACCAGGGCGACCGAGCGCAGCGCCCACAGACGCAGGTCGGACCGGCCGCGCGCCCAGAGGCCGATGGGCCGGGCGTCGCCCAGGTCGTCGAGCTGGCTCGGCCACTCCTGGTCCCCGGGGCACACGAACCGCCCGCCGATCGCGGCCACCTCGGCCAGGTCCCTCCCGGGGTCGGCGCCGGACGCCCGCAGCCGGTACCCGGCGAGCCTGGCCTCCGTCATCCCCGGGAGCGCCCGGGCCGGTCCGTCCGGGCCCGCCAGGCGCCGTATCAGCTCGACGGGCCCGATCTCGCGGATCCAGCGGCCCCCGCGCTCGTCGCCCGGTTCGAACACGCGGGTCAGGGCGGCCCGCGCCAGCCGCTCGCGCCCGTCGCCGGCCGGTGGCGTGTTCACGGGGCACCCGCCGCCATCGGGACCCCGCGCTGGATGCCCGTACGCAGTTCCAGCGCCACCGCGATGTCCGAGGCGTCGGGGCGGTCGGCGGCTCTCAGGTCCGCCACGGTCCATGCCACGCGCAGGACCCGGTCGAGGCCGCGCGCGGTGAGCAGGCCCCGCTCCAGGTCCCGCTCGGCCGCCATCAGCGCGCCGGGCGCCGCGACCAGCCTGGTCCGCAGCTCGTGTCCGGGCACTTCGCTGTTGGTGGTCCAGGGGGTGCCCGCGAGCCGCTCCCCCGCACGCTCCCTGGCCTCCCGCACCCGGGCCGCCACCTCCGCCGAGGACTCCCCCCGGCCGCCGCTCCCCATCAGGTCGGCCCTGCCGACGGGCTCGACCTCGACCCGCAGGTCCACACGGTCGAGCAGGGGGCCCGACAGCCGGGCCTGGTACCGGCGGACCGCGGAGGGCGGACACTCGCACCCCGCACCGGCCAGCGTGTGCCTGCCGCAGGGACACGGGTTGGCCGCGAGGACCATCAGGAAGCGGGCGGGCAGCCGGACGACTCCGGCCGCCCGCGCGACCACCACGTGCCCGGACTCCAGGGGCTGGCGCAGCGCGTCCAGGGCCCGGACGGAGAACTCCGGTGCCTCGTCGAGGAAGAGGACGCCCCGGTGGGCCAGGGACACCGCGCCCGGCCTGGGCAGGCCGTTGCCTCCGCCGACGAGCGACTGCATCGTCGCCGAGTGGTGCGGTGCGCAGTACGGCGCACCGCTGATCAGGGGTTCGCCCGGCGGCAGGATGCCCGCGACCGAGTGGACCGCCGTCACCTCGAGGGACTCCTGGCGGGTGAGCGGCGGCAGGATCGCCGTCAGCCGCTCGGCCAGCATGGTCTTCCCCGCCCCGGGCGGCCCGGTGAGCAGCAGATGGTGGCCTCCGGCCGCCGCCACCTCCATGGCCTTGCGTGCCCGGCCCTGGCCCGCGACCTCGGCGAGGTCGGGCGGGTGCCCTGTGCCGTCGGACGGCGGGGCGAGCCCCGTGCCGAGGCCGGCTCCGGGCACCATCAGCCCGGCGAGCATCGTGTCGGGGCGGCCCGGTCCGCCGGCCGGCTCCTCGGGTACGGGTTCGTCCCCGAGGACGGCGATCAGCTGGCGCAGGCTGCGCACGCCGAGGACCGAGATGCCCGGGACGAGGGCCGCCTCCCCCGCCGTCTGCTCCGGGACGACCACCTGCCGGTACCCCGCCTCCGCCGCCGCCAGCACCGCGGGCAGCACCCCGCGCACCGGGCGGACCCTGCCGTCGAGGCCGAGCTCCCCGATCATCACCACGTCGGCGATGGCCGCCGGGTCGATCCGCTCCGCCGCGCCGAGCACCGCGCACGCCACGGCGATGTCGAAACCCGAACCGCTCTTCGGCACGGAGGCGGGTGAGAGCCCCACCGTGAGCTTCTTCTGCGGCCACTCGGCCCCGGAGTTGACGACTGCGGCCCTGACCCGGTCCCGGCTCTCCACCAGGCTCTTGTCCGGAAGGCCGACGAGCGTGAACGCCGCCACGCCCGGCTCCAGATCGGCCTGGACCTCCACCACCACACCCTCGACGCCCACCAGGGCCACCGAGCACGCCCGCGCGAACCCCATCAGGCCACGCCCCGCACGTGTTCGACGACCGGAGCGCCGCGCCGGGGCACGAGCACTCCGATCAGGTCGATCCGGGCGCCGCCCGGCGGCGGTCCGCCGTGCCGGTCGAGCCAGATCTCGGCCAGCCTGCGCAGCCGGTCGGCCTTGGCCGGTGTGACGGCCTGCATCGGATGCTCGAAGGTGCCCGCCCTGCGGGCCTTCACCTCACAGACGACCAGCGCGTCGCCGTCCCTGGCGACGATGTCGATCTCCCCCGCGCGACAGCGCCAGTTGCGCTCCAGCACGGTCATACCGGCGTCGGCCAGCAGCCGCGCCGCCAGATCCTCGCCGTACCGCCCGAGTGCCCCCCGTGCGTTCATGTCGGCACCACCTCCGGCACCGACTGTGGCGCGTCCCGGCCGACCTGTTGGATCTTGGTGGACAACCGGGCCGATGTGAATATCCCGGCCACTCGGACGAGTGAACCGGGACACGGAGGGAGCGGGCCGGGATCAGCCCCCCGGGAGCTCCAGGTCGCTCTTGTTGAGCTCCTCGATGTTCACGTCCTTGAACGTCAACACTCTGACTTGCTTGACGAACCGAGCGGGCCTGTACATGTCCCAGACCCACGCGTCCGCCATGGAAACCTCGAAAAAGACCTCGCCCTGGACCGAGTGCACCTGCATCTCGTAGTCATTGGTGAGGTAGAAGCGCCGTTCGGTCTCGATCACATATTTGAACAGACCGACGACATCGCGGTACTCCCGGTAGAGCTTCAGCTCCATCTCGGTCTCGTACTTCTCGAGGTCCTCGGCACTCATGGCATGTTCCCCTTCAGCCGTGCGTCCCCCTATTGTGCGTCAGCCCCGCGCACCCCTGGCCGATTAGACGATTTCGGGGGCGAGAACCAGCGGAACACTCGGGGGACCCTCGTCGAGCAGTGTGTGCAGCAGCCCGGCGAGCCTGGTCGGGTACACCGTCTCACGCGTGGCCAGAAGTTCGGCGGAAGTCCACCACCTCAGACCGGCGACGCTGCGCAGCTCCAGTTCGGTGAGGCCCTTCTGGTCCGTCGCCGTCTGCTTCGTACGGGCCAGGAAGTACCACTCGTCCTGGTCCCAGCGCCGCCCGTCGAACGGGAAGGAGCAGACCCTCGTCCACAGCAGCGGCCCCAGGGAGACGCCGGTGATCCCGGTCTCCTCGGCCAGTTCGCGCAGGGCCGCCTCCTCCCGGCTCTCGTCGCCCTCCAGACCTCCGCCCGGGGTGAACCACCAGCTCAGGGCAGGGTTCGCGGGCTCGAAGCCGTGGAGCAGCAGAATCCGGTCGTCCGGGTCCAGGAGCACCACGCGAGCGACCCTGCGCCTCTCAGCGGGCACCGGCGGACGCCTTCGGCCGTGCGGCCCGCCGTGCGGAGCGCGCCGCGAGGGGGCCGTAGGCCGCTCCGCCCAGGATGAGCACCACACCCGCCACGACGGCGCCGGCCTGGAGTGCCAGCGGCCCCTCGGACGACACCCCGCCGGGCAGGGCCGCGAAGGCGTCGGGCCTGCCGATCATGCCCTTCAGGGGCCAGGCCACGGCGTCCACCCGCGCCTGCACCGCCCCGCGCGGTACCGAGCCCTGCCCGGGGTCCTCCAGGTGGACCCGGGAGTCCATCGAGGTGCTGCGCTCGTCCCCGAGGAGGAAGAGCTGCCCCTCGGGGACGTCCGCCGTGAAGTTCCGGGGGGAAGCCGGGGCGCCGCCCGCCGAGGCGAACGACGAGGCGCCGTCCGCCCGCAGATACGGTTCTTCGACCGGTTCGCCGTTGACCGTGAGGCGACCGCCCTCGTCGCAGCAGGCCACCTTGTCACCGCCCACGCCGACGACCCGCTTCACCATGGGCACGTCACCCCAGGAAGGGTCGCTGAAGACCACCACGTCACCGCGGCGCACGTCACCGCCGTCCACCCGCTCCGCGAGGACCCGGTCACCGGCGTTCACCGTCGGTGTCATCGACGCGGTCGGCACGGTGTACGGCTTGTACACCACGGCGGCCCAGGCGAACCCGCCGAGGAAGAGCACACAGCCGACGGCCACGGCCAGGTTCGACAACGTGTTGCCGAGCCGGCCGCGGCCGTCCGTACGTCCTGATCCACTCATCCCAGCGCTCCCCCATCGGAGATCGACAATCGCTGATCCGAGTCGGCACCCTACCCGGCGGTATGCCCGCGGGTCAGCCTGCGGCGACGCCAGAACACGAGGGGCAGCGCTCCGGCCACGCCCAGTGCTCCGGGCACCGCGGCGGCGGCTGCCGCGTTCAGACCGGGCTGGTCGAACGTCTTCGGCACCGGAAGGGTCGCCCAGCGGTTGACGGGCCAGGCCACCACCACGGCGCGGCCGACGACCTCGTCGGTGGACACCGTGCCGTGACCGGGAAGCTCCTGGTGGTAGCGGGAGTCCAGCGAGTTCTGCCGGTGGTCGCCCATCACCCAGATCCGGCCCTCGGGCACGTGGATCGGCCCGAACGGCTCGTCGTCACAGGCACTGTTCCCCGGGTAGATGAACGACTTGTCGTCCAGCGCCTTGCCGTTGACCGTCACCGGTCCGTTCTTCTTGCACTCGACGGTGTCGCCGCCGACCGCGATGACCCGCTTGATCAGGTCCTTCTCCTCCGCGGACGGCATCAGCCCGATGAAGCTCAGGAACTTCTGCGCCACGTTGGGCTCGGGCGTCGCCGCGCCCTCGAGCCAGCCGCCCGGGTCGTGGAAGACCACGACCTCGCCACGCTCGGGCTCCGAGCCGAACCACGGTGTCAGCTTGTCCACCAGCACCCGGTCGCCCCGCTGCAGCGTGTTCTGCATGGAGTCCGAGGGAATCGAGAACGCCTGCACCAGGAACGTCTTGATCAGCAACGCGAGGATGAGCGCGATGCCGATGAGGAGCGGCAGCTCCTTCCAGAACGAACGTGGCTTCTTCACCGCCGAACTGCCACCGTCCGGGGACCCGCCGTCACTCTCCGCCTCCGCCGGGGCCCCGTTGCCCGAAGGCCGGTCCTCGGGTTCGTCGTGTCCGGATCGTGCGCCGACCGCCAAATCCCCCACATCCACTCCTCACTCCGTGCCACCGCCCGCGCCCGATTCGGTGCAGGCCCACCACTCCCATAACGAGCGGGAGTTCCGCAGGGGTCGGGAGCAGGACCATTCCGTTGCGATCCTGGGAGGACACACTATTCGACGGGGCCGCCGCGGCAGTCGCCCCGGCGCTCCCGCCGGGCACGGAGTCGAAGGTTCCGCGCTCCTCCAGCCGGCGCCAGTGCCCGAACGGCCAGGCGATCACCACGGCCCGTCCGACGACCTCGTCCTCGGACACCGTGCCCTCTCCCGGCTTGTCGAGGTGGAACCGCGAGTCCGCGGAGTTCGACCGGTGGTCGCCCATCACGAAGATGCGCCCCTGGGGAACCTTTACCTCGAATTGGACAGTGGATGGCACATCGCCGGGATTCAGGTACGGCTCGTCGACCGCCACGCCGTTGACGGTGACCCGGCCGTCGGCTCCGCAGCACTTCACGGTGTCGCCGCCGACGGCCACCACGCGCTTGATCAGATCCTGCTCGTCGGCGGAGGGCAGCAGTCCGATGAAGGTCAGCAGTTCCTTGACCTGCTTGACCCCGGCGGGCGGGTCCTCGGTCTCCGTGTGCTCCTGCTGGAGCCAGCCGCCCGGGTCCTTGAAGACGACGACGTCGCCACGCCGGGGCTCGGAGCCGAACCAGGGGGTGAGCTTGTCCACCAGCACCCGGTCGCCGATCCGGATCGTCTGCTCCATCGACCCGGACGGGATGACGAAGGCCTGGACGAAGAAGGTCTTGAGCACCAGCGCGATCAGCAGCGCCACCAGGACGAGGAGGGGTATCTCCTTGATCGCGGAGCGCCGCCGGCGGCGTTTCACCCTGCGGGCCAGTTTCCGGCGCTCCGCCCGCGTGGGCAGTGAGCGCGCCGTGGGGGGATTCGGCCCGGCGGGCTCGGCGGGGCCCGTGTCCGGTACCGCACGCCCGCGCCCCCGGTTACCCATGGTCCGCGCCCGGCCGTACGCCGGTGAAGGCGTCGGTGCCCTCCAGTGGGCCGAGCCGGCCGAGCGGCCAGCCGAGCCAGTCGACCCGCCCGATCACACGCTCCACGGGCACCATGCCTCCCCCGGGCTCGCCCAGGTGGTCGCGTGAGTCCCGTGAGTTGCCGCGATGGTCGCCCATCATCCACAGCCTGTCGTCGGGCACCACGATGTCGAAGGCGACGTCGGACGGACGGTCCCCCGGATGCAGGTAGTCCTCGTCCACGGGAGCTCCGTTCACCTGGAGCTTTCCTTGCTCGTCGCAGCAGACCACCCGGTCGCCCCCCACGCCCACCACCCGCTTCACGAAGTCGGACCCGGCGGGTTCGGCCAGTCCCAGCGACGCGGCCGCCCCGCGCAGCAGCGCGCCGACGGCGTCGCCCCCGGACTCCGGCTCCTGGACGAAGGATCCGGTGCCGTCGAAGACCACCACGTCGCCGCGCCGGGGCTCGGAGCCGAAACGGTACGCCAGTTTGTTGACGAGGACCCGGTCCCCGACCCGCAGGGTGGGCTGCATCGAGCCACTGGGAATGAGGAAGGGCTGGAGCACGAAGGCGCTGAAGAGCAGCAGGGCGACCGTGCAGAGCATGGCCAGGAAGGCGGCCCGCCCCCAGGACATCGACGCGGCCGGCCCGTCCGGGACATGCGTGGAGCGCGACCCCTCCTCCGCCCCTTCAGGGGGTCCGGAGGAGGAATCGCGCTCCATGTGCTGTGCTTCCGTGTCCATCGGGGCCGGATTCTATCGGGCCCCGCTGTGGACGCCGGAGGTGAATCAGCGGTCGCGCTTCTCCTTGATCTTCGCGGCCTTGCCGCGGAGCTCACGGAGGAAGTACAGCTTGGCGCGACGGACGTCACCGCGGGTGACGAGCTCGATCTTCTCGAAGATCGGGCTGTGCACCGGGAAGGTGCGCTCGACGCCGACGCTGAAGGAGACCTTGCGGACCGTGAAGGTCTCGCTGACGCCCGAGCCCTGGCGGCGGATGACGACGCCCTTGAACTGCTGGATACGGGAGCGGTTGCCCTCGATCACGCGCACGTGGACGTTGACCGTGTCACCGGGGCGGAACGCCGGGAGGTCGGTACGGAGCGAGGCGGCGTTGACGCCATCGAGCAGGGAAGTCATGTTGTCTGCTTTCTTCGCCGATGCCACAGGTCATCGACGGGAGAGAGTGAGGTTCGGATGCCGTTCACATCGGGCGGGCGTCTTTCCCCCTGTGGCAGGGGCGCACGCCAGACGTACAGCGGGCCTATTCTTCCACGGCCTGCGGCCTGCGCCAAAATCGCCCGTCGGGCGCCGGGGACCAGCCGAGGATGGAGAGCATCTCGCGGTCCTTCTTGTCGAAGCCGGAGGCCTCGCAGCGCTCGATCAGGTCGGGCCGGTGGAGAGCGGTGCGCCGGAACGCCTCGTCCCGCCGCCAGCGCGAGATCCGGCCGTGGTGACCGCTGAGCAGCACCTCGGGGATGCCGCGCCCCCGCCACTCGGGGGGCTTCGTGTAGACGGGGCCCTCGAGCAGGTCGGCCATGGCCCCGGGGGCGAAGGAGTCGTCGCGGTGCGACTCGGCGTTGCCGAGCACTCCGGGCAGCAGCCGGGCGACGGCCTCCGTGATCACGAGGACGGCGGCTTCCCCGCCCGCCAGGACGTAGTCCCCGATGGACACCTCGACGACCGGTATCCGGGTCGCGTACTCGTCCATCACCCGCCGGTCGATGCCCTCGTAGCGGGCGGGGGTGAAGATCAGCCACGGCCGCCCGGAGAGCTCGACGGCCAGTTCCTGGGTGAAGGGCCGGCCGCTGGGCGTCGGTACCACGAGCACCGGGGAGTGCGCCCCGGCCTCGTACCCGTCGGCCAGCGCGTCGTCCAGCGCCTCGCCCCAGGGGCCGGTCTTCATGACCATGCCGGGTCCGCCGCCGTAGGGGGTGTCGTCCACCGTGTTGTGCCGGTCGTGGGTCCAGTCCCGCAGGTCGTGGACGTGCACGTCGAGGCGGCCGTTGGCCCGCGCCTTGCCCACGAGCGAGACGTTCAGGGGCTCCAGGTACTCGGGGAAGATCGTGACGACGTCGAGCCGCATCACGCGTCACCCTTCTTCGCGTCACCCGAGGAGTCACGCGCCGGGTCGTCCTCGGGGCCGCCCTCCGCCTCGTCCTCGTCCGTGTCACGCGTGGAGGCGATCACGGCCTCGCTGTCGTCGATGAGGCCCGGCGGCGGGGTGATCACGACCCGCTGCTCGTCCAGGTCGATGCCGGTGACGATCTCCTCCACGAACGGGATCATCACCTCGCTGCCGTCCGGCCGTTCCACGATGAAGAGGTCCTGGGACGGCAGGTGCGAGATCTCGGTGATCCGGCCGATCTCCGTGCCGTCGGCCAGGACCACGTCGAGGTCCATCAGCTGGTGGTCGTAGAACTCGTCGGGGTCCTCCGGCAGTTCCGCCGGGTCCACCTCGGCGATCAGCAGTGTGTTCCGCAGCGCCTCGGCGGCCGTACGGTCCCGTACGCCCTCGAACCGCAGCAGCAGCCTGCCGCTGTGCACCCGGCCCGTCTCGATGGCCAGCGGCCCCACGTGGGCGGGCTCCGTGGCCAGCACGGCACCGGGCCCGAGGCGGAGCTCGGGTTCGTCGGTGCGCACCTCGACGGTGACCTCGCCCTTGATGCCGTGGGCACGGCCGATCCGCGCAACTACCAACTGCACGCTACTTCTCCCGGTATCTCTCGCTGAGGAGGCGGTGGTGTACGGACGACAAAGGCCGGGGACGGCTCGAAAGCCCTCCCCGGCCCCGGCCGGTGTTCAACTCTTTCAGCGAACCTGGTCCACGTCGACGAGGTCGACACGGATCCCACGGCCGCCGATGGCACCCACGACGGTACGCAGGGCGCGTGCGGTGCGGCCGTTGCGGCCGATCACCTTGCCGAGGTCGTCCGGGTGGACCCGGACCTCGAGCACGCGTCCACGGCGCAGGTCACGCGAGGCGACCTGCACATCGTCGGGGTTGTCGACGATGCCCTTCACGAGGTGCTCAAGAGCCTCCTCGAGCACGCTCAGGCCTCGGTCGACTCGGTGGACGCGGCAGCGTCAGCCGCCTCGTCCGCCTTCTTGTCCGACTTCTTGGCCTTCTGAGTGATGGCCTCACCCTTGGCCTCGTCGCCGTCCGTGGCCAGGGCCTCGAACAGGGCGCGCTTGTCGGCCTTGGGCTCCGGCTGCAGCAGCGGCGCGGGGGCCGGGAGGCCCTTGTGGGCCTGCCAGTCACCGGTGAGCTTCAGGATCGCGAGGACGGGCTCGGTCGGCTGGGCGCCGACGGACAGCCAGTACTGCGCGCGCTCTGCGTTGACCTCGATGCGCGAGGGGTTCTGCACCGGGTGGTACAGGCCGATCTCCTCGATGGCCCGGCCGTCACGGCGGGTACGGGAGTCGGCGACGACGATGCGGTAGTGAGGCGAACGGATCTTGCCCAGACGCTTCAGCTTGATCTTGACTGCCACGGAAGTGGTGTCTCCTGGTCTCTGACGTGGTTGGGCACAAAAGATGCCACGTGGGGTTGCGGTACTCGGGTGCCCGATGGACGCGTCAGCCGGAGGAGAGAGGGGTCCTGTGCGACTGTCGAGTACAGCTGACCATTGTGCCACACCACATCGGGTCACCCCACCGCGACCGCCGCTTCCGGGATACGGAAGGGCTTGCCGCAGCCTCCGCAGACGATCGGGGCCTGGGCGAGGACCGACGGGACGACGCGGACGTTGCGCCCGCAGTCGCAGACGGCCTTGACCCGCACCCCTCCCCCGGACGAGCCGTGGCGCGCGGCGGGGCCGCGGAACGAGCGCTTGGTGTCCGCCGCGGTGGCGACGGTGTGCGCCTTGAGCGCCCGCTGCAGCCGTTCCGTGGTCGGGCGGTATCTGCGTTTGGCCTCGGGATTCAGCGTCACCAGCGAGAATCCGCTGCTGGGGTGGGGCTCCTCGGCATGGTCGAGGCCCAGCTCCTCGGCGATCGCGAGGAAGCGTCGGTTGTGGTAACGGCCGGCCCGGGAGGTGTCCCGGACACCTCGCGCGGCGGCGATGCCGTGGACTGCTTCGTGGAGCAGCCGTTCGAAGGAGAGCTCGGCGCCACAGGCGGACGAGGACTCTCCGATCAGGGACTCTGGCGCGGCAAGATCGGGCAGCTCGGGGTGGTACCGCTGAATGTCGGCCCACGCCTGTGCCAGCTCTGCGGCAAGTACAGGTGGTGTCGTGCTCACGTCGTGACAACGAGCCTGAGTGCTCCGGTGTTCCTATTCCGGGGCATCCCAAATAATTTGCACGTACCAGTCAGTTGCCCTTGATGCGTCCGGACGAGGGCGGGTGCGCTGATCAGCGGAGAACTCTCACAGCTCGCACCAAGGTGGTACGTAGCAACGCGTACGCACCGGCGTGGACGGGGGCCCCGCAGGCGACATTACCCGGCACGGAGCCCGGGCCGTGCGCCGGTCGCGGCCGGGGGCGGGGCACTCGACGTGCCGCGCCCCCTCTGTCGGGTCAGACTGTGGGGAAGCCGGCTGCGGGCGCGCCGTACCCGGCGCACGCACCGGACACGCGGCGCCGGGGGCGCACCGCCGGAGCACGTGGGCAATGCCATCCTGCCCCGTCCGACCTCTGGACGGGGCCGCCGACGCGGAGTTCCCTGGCGTACGGGGGCCGTGGGCACGCACACGGCGCATGGACAGGGGGACCTCACTCGGGCACGACCGACCTCACGGCGGATTGGGGCGCATTCCATGACACCTACGCTCGTCCGGCACCACCGGCACGCGGACCCGTCCGCCCCGGTGGACGCCGGTACCCGCGCCCGTGACTGGGCCGAGATCCAGGAGCGCATGCTGGCACCGCTCTACGAGGCGGTGTACGAGCGCCTCGACGTCGGGGGCGGTACGCGGATGCTCTCCCTCGGCTGCGGCTCCGGGCTCGCGCTGCTGATGGCGGCCTCACGCGGGGCGCGCGTCACCGGCGTCGACACCGACCCCGAGCGGCTCGGCCTGGCCCGTGAGCGGCTCGCCGCCGGACCGTGGCGGGACGCGGGGCGGGACGGCGCGGATCCCCGCGCGAGGGTCGTCGACGGTGTGGCGGCGGCCGCCCCGGCCGACGGGGCCCCGTACAACCTGCTGACCGCCTTCCAGCCGATCGGCTGCGCGGCGGGGGACGCCGAGGGGCTCGCGCCGGAGCTGGCCTCCGCCGTGCCGCTGGCGGTGCGCGGGGCCACGGTCGTACTGACCGGCTGGGGCCCGCCGGAGCGCTGCGCCACCGCTCCGGTGCTCGGGGTCGCGGCCCGGCTCACCGGGTCGGCGCGTGCCCCGCGCTCCGGGAGCGGCACGCTGCGGGACGGCCTGGAAGAGACCGCTGCGCGGGCCGGGCTCAGGCCGGACGGCTCGGGCCGGGTGTCCTGCCCGTTCGGCTACGCGGACGTGGACAGCGCGGTGCGCGGCCTGCTGTCCACCGGGCTGTTCGACGCGGCGGTGGGGGCCACGGACCGCACCCAGGTGGAGAAGGAGGTCGAGGAGGCGCTGCACCCGCATCTGCGGCCCGACGGCACGGTGTGGATGCCCAACGTCTTCCGCTACCTGGTGTGCGTGCCCTAGGTGGACGGACGGAGGGGCGCCCCGCGGTGCGGGGC
>NZ_JBHVQX010000025.1:0-61870 GCF_042886395.1 Streptomyces sp. NPDC058008
GGCCTACGGGTAGAAGTGGGTCAGCGACTCGGCGACGCAGGCCGGCTTCTCGGAACCCTCCAGTTCGAAGGTGAAGCCCCGCGTCATCTGTACGCCGCCCCGCGCGACCTCGGTCACCGCGGTGACGGTGGCGTGCAGACGGACCCGGCTGCCGACGGGCACGGGCGCCGGGTGGCGGACCCGGTTGACCCCGTAGTTGAGCGCACGTCCCACGCCGCTGACCTGGAGGAGTTCGCCGAACATCGGGATGCCCCAGCTCAGCACCATGTAGCCGTGGGCGATGGTGCGCCCGTACGGCCCGGCGGCGGCGCGTTCGACGTCCGTGTGGATCCACTGGTGGTCACCGGAGACGAGCGCGTAGGCGTCGATGAGCTCCTGGGTGACCTCCTTCCACTCCGAGCGCCCGAGGTCGCGCCCGCCGAGGGCGAGGATCTCCGGGATGCCGTGCGCGGTCAGCGGCATGGGCGGTACTCCGTTCTGCGTGCGGGTGCGGGCGTACGGGTCAGGCGGTGACGGGCGCGGTGCGGGGTGCGGCGACCGGCTCGGCGGACTGCTCGTCGTGGTTGGGGCGCTTGAGCAGCAGGAGCATGCAGCCCAGGGTCAGCGCCACCTGGAAGACGGCGTACGCGATGACGGCGGTGATGGAGCCGGTCCGGTTGAGCAGGAACTGGCCGATGATCGGGGTGGTTCCGCCGAGCAGGGTGCCGCAGAGCTGGTAGCAGAGCGAGATGCCGGTGTAGCGCAGGTGGGCAGGGAAGCGGCTGGCGAGCATGCCGGCGAGGGCCGCGTAGTAGAGGCAGTGCGGGATGGTGGCGACGGCGACGCCGAGCATCGCGAGGCCGTAGTTCTCGGTGCTGATGAGGACGAACATCACCGGCATCAGGACCAGTTCCGGCACCAGCATCACGACCACCGCGCGGGACCAGCTCTTCATGCGGGTGGCGATGAGCGCGCCGAAGGGCTGCACGATGATCTGGGTGATGTTGGCGACGAGGATGATCGTCAGGAACGAGCTGCGGTCGAAGCCGAGGGACGTGGTGGCCCAGGACAGGGCGAACGTCGACTTGAAGTACGTCGCGGACAGGCCGATGGTGCAGGCGCCGATGCCGAGGACGATCAGCATGGGGTGGCTGCGCAGGACCTCGGTCAGCGGGAGCTTGACGACTTCCTTCTTCTCGATGAGCTTGGCCATGGCGGGCGACTCGGCGACCTTCAGGCGGACCAGCAGGCCGACCATGACGAGCGCGGCGGACGCGAGGAAGGGGACCCGCCAGCCCCAGGAGACGAAGGCCGCGTCGGGCAGCTGGCTGATGGCCAGGAAGCTCACGGTGGACAGGGTGTTGCCGACGGGCGAGCCCTGCTGGGCGAAGGCCCCGTACAGCACCGACTTGCCCTTGGGCGCGTGCTCGGAGGCGATGAGCACGGAACCGCCCCACTCACCGCCGAGGCCGATGCCCTGGATCATGCGGATGCAGACCAGCAGGATCGGGGCGGCGATGCCGATGGAGGCGTAGCCGGGCAGCAGGCCGATCGCGGTGGTGGAGATGCCCATCATCAGCAGGGTGATGACGAGGGTCTTCTTGCGGCCGAGCCGGTCGCCGTAGTGGCCGAAGATGATGCCGCCGAGGGGGCGGGCGAGGAAGCCGACCCAGAAGGTGGCGAAGGCGACCAGGGTGCCTATGGGGCCTTCGAGTTCGGGGAAGAACACCTTGTCGAAGACGAGCGCTGCCGCGGTTCCGTAGATGTAGAAGTCGAACCACTCGATGGTGGAGCCGATGAAGGCTCCGAACCCTGCGCGGTTGGCGGCTCTTGTTCGCTCGCGTGCGGTTGCGGTGGTCGCACTCATGGGTGGCTCCCGTGGACATCGTCGATCAGGCGGATGGGGACACGAACGGTCCGGCGTCGCCCGAGACGCCTGGACCGCGTGGTGGGGAGGGGACGGAAGGAGGGGGTCAGGCGGCGACGCGTTCGAAGACCGCGGCGAGGCCCTGGCCCCCGCCGACGCACATGGTCTCCAGCCCGTAGCGCGCCTGGCCGCGGTGCATCTCGCGGCTGAGCGTGGCGAGGATGCGGGCGCCCGTGGCGCCCACGGGGTGGCCGAGGGAGACGCCGGATCCGTTGACGTTGATCCGCTGCTCGTGGTCCTTCTCGCCGAGGCCCATCTCGCGGGTGCAGGCGAGGACCTGGGCGGCGAAGGCCTCGTTGATCTCGATCAGGTCGAGGTCGGCGAGGGTGAGCCCGGCCCGCCCGAGGGCCGCGTGGGTGGCCGGGACGGGGCCGAGGCCCATGGTCGCGGCGGGGACGCCCGCGCGGGCGAAGGAGACCAGCCGGACGAGCGGGGTGAGCCCGAGCCGTTCGGCGGTTGCGGCGCTGGTCACCAGGCAGGCGGCCGCGGCGTCGTTCTGGCCGCTGGCGTTGCCTGCGGTGACGGTGGCCTCCGGGTCGGACTTGGCCATGATGGGCCGCAGCGCGGCGAGTTGTTCGGCGGTGGTGTCGGGCCGGGGGTGCTCGTCGGCGGTGACGACCGTGTCGCCCTTGCGGCCGCGCACGGTCACGGGGACGGTCTCGGCGTCGTAGCGGCCCTCCCGGACGGCGCGGGCGGCGCGGGCCTGGGAGCGCAGGGCGAGGGCGTCCTGGTCGGCGCGGCTGACGGAGTAGGCGCGGCGCAGGTTCTCGGCGGTCTCGATCATGCCTCCGGGCACCGGGTGGTGGACGCCGCCCGCGGTCACCCGGCCCCGGGCCAGCGCGTCGTGGAGCTGGAGGCCGGGGCCCTTGATGCCCCAGCGCCCGTCGTGCGTGTAGTAGGGGGCGGCGCTCATGACGTCGACCCCGCCCGCGATGACGACCTCGCTGAAACCGGCCCGGATCTGCATGGCCGCGTCAAGGACGGCCTGGAGGCCGGAGCCGCAGCGACGGTCGGTCTGGACGCCCGTGACGGTGTCGGGGAGTCCGGCGTCCAGGGCGGCGACGCGGCCGATGGCGGGGGCCTCGGACGAGGGGTAGGCGTGTCCGAGGATCACCTCGTCCACCCGGTCCGGGTCGATTCCCGTGCGGGCGACGACCTCCGCGATGACGCGTGCGGCGAGCGCGGCCGGGGTCTGCTGGGCGAACACGCCGCCGAAGCGCCCGATGGGTGTGCGCAGCGGTTCGCAGATGACGACATCGGTCGGGTCCGGCACGGCGGAACACCTTTCGGCGGTTCGGGTGGTGTGGGGCGACCTTCGCACTGGACCACTGAGTCGGTCCAATATCGAATTGCCTCGGCTTCAAGACGCCCCGCGTCTCAATCGGACGCCTACGGCGTCGGCAGCGCCTCCTCGGCGACCGCGAGCACCGCGCGCAGCGCCGCCGAGGGGTTGTCGGTGCGCCAGGCCAGCGCGGCGCGGCGCAGGATGGGCGGCCCGGCGAGGGACCGGTAGACCAGCCCGTTCTGCTGGATGTGGCGGACGGAGGAGACCGTGAGCGTGACGCCGACGCCCGCGGCGACGAGGGCCAGGATGGTGTAGGAGTCGGGGGCCTCCTGCACCACCCGGGGGTTGAAGCCGGTGGCCTCGCAGGCCTGGACCATCGCGTCGCGCACGGTGGAGCCGGCGTTCGCGGGGAAGGAGACGAAGGGTTCGTCGGCGAGGACCCCGATGGGGATGCTCTCCAGACGGGCGAGCGGGTGGTCGGAGGGCAGCGCGCAGAGCAGTTCCTCCTCGTCGATGACCCGGTGGGCCACCCCGGGCTGGGTGACCGGCAGCCGGACGAACCCCAGGTCGAGGGTGCCGTCGGCCACGCGCGACAGGGCGACGTTGGCGTACGTCTGGCCCTTCATGACGAGCTCGATCCCGGGGTGGGCGGCCCGCACCGCCCGGGTCAGCAGGGGCAGCGTCTCGTGGCTGGAGGCCCCGGCGAAGCCGATGGTGACCCTGCCGTACTCGCCGCGCCCCGCGGCCTTGGCGGCCCGCACGGCCGTGTCCAGGCCGTCGAGGACGGTCCGTACGGGTTCGAGGAAGGACTCCCCCGCGCTGGTGAGCCGCACCGAGCGGGTGTTGCGCTCGAAGAGCTGGACACCGAGCTCCTTCTCCAGCTGCCGGATCTGCTGACTGAGCGGGGGCTGGGCCATCTGCAGCCGCTTGGCGGCGCGGCCGAAGTGCAGTTCCTCGGCGACGGCGGTGAACGCGGTCAGATGACGCAGTTCCATCGGAGCTTCCATTCATTAACCAACGGTCTTGATCCGACCTTAATTTGGTATTGGACAGCAATCAATGGCCGCTGACACGGTAGGGGCGACCAGCACGCACTCGCCGAGGAGCACCGTGGAGCGGACGGATACGGCCGACGGGCCCAGCAAAGTCATGTCGATGAGGGAGGCCGTGGCCGCCTTCGTGCACGACGGCGCCACCGTCGCCATCGAGGGGTTCACCCACCTCGTCCCCACCGCCGCCGGGCACGAGATCATCCGCCAGGGCCGCAAGGACCTCACCGTCGTGCGGATGACGGCGGACATCGTGGTCGACCAGATGATCGCCGCGGGCTGCGTCTCGCGGCTGGTCTCCTCCTTCGTGGGCAACTCCTCCGCCGGTTCGCTCGGTGAGCTGCGGCGCAGGATCGAGCGCGCCGACCCGGCCCCGCTCGCCTTCGAGGAGTACAGCCACTACGGCATGGTCTGCCGCTACCTCGCGGGCTCCCAGCGGCTGCCGTTCTACCCGCTGCGCAGCTACGCCGGCAGCGACCTGCCGGGCGTCAACGGCGGTCTGCGCAAGGTGACCTCGCCCTACCCCGGGCCCGACGGGGAGCCGGAGCAGATCTACGTGGTGCCGCCGGTCAACCCGGACGTGACGATCATCCACGCGCAGCGGGCCGACCGCCGGGGCAACACCCAGATCTGGGGGCTGACCGGCATCCAGGCCGAGGCGGTGTACGCGGCGGACAAGGCGGTCGTGGTGGTCGAGGAGGTCGTCGAGGACGAGGTGGTCCGCTCGGACCCCAACCGCACACTGGTCCCCTCCCACGCCGTGGACGCCGTCGTGGTCTGCCCGCGCGGTGCGCACCCGTCCTTCGCCCAGGGCTACTACGACCGCGACAACGGCTTCTACCGGGCCTGGTCGCACATCAGCCGCGACCCGGGGCGGCTGCGGGCGTGGCTGGCGGAGTGGGTGTACGGAACGGCCGACCACGCCGCGTACGTCGACAAGCTGGGCGAGGACTTCTGGGCAGGGCTCGCGGTGGGCGAAGCCCTCAGCGAGCCGGTGAACTACGGGAGGCGGCTGTGAGCGCGCCCCGGGACAGGGAACGGGACATGACCACCACCGCACCGGGGACCGTCACCTCGTCCGAGCTGCTCTCCGTCGCCGCCTCTCGCGAACTGGCGTCCCGCAGGACGGTGTTCGCCGGGATCGGGCTGCCGACGCTGGCCACCGAACTGGCCCGGCTGACGGTCGCGCCGGGCATCGAGGTCGTGTACGAGTCCGGGGTGTGCGGGGCCCATCCCTCGCATCTGCCGGAGACCATCGCCGACGCCGTGCTGATCTCGGGCGCCGAGGCCGTGCTGTCGATGCCGGCGCTGTTCGGCTGCGTCCTCCAGGGCGGTCACATCGACGTGGGCTTCCTGGGGGCCGCGCAGATCGACCGGTGGGGCAACCTCAACACCTCCGTGATCGGCGACTGGGAGAACCCCTCGGTGCGGCTCCCTGGTTCCGGTGGCGCCGTCGAGGTGATGGCCAACTCCCGCGAGGTCTTCGTGGTGATGCGCCGTCACGATCCGCGCTCCTTCACCGCGGCGCTGGACTTCTGCACCACTCCGGGCCCGGACCGCGCGCTCGCCGAGGGCATCCGCCCGCTGGGCGCCGGTGTCACCCGGGTCATCACCGAACTGGGCGTCCTGGCGCGCTCGGGCGTCGGCGAGGAGCTCCGGCTGGTCGCCGTACAGCCGGGTGTGACGGTTGATCAGGTGCGCGAGGCCACCGGCTGGGACCTCCGGGTCGCCGACTCCGTCGGAACGGTACCGCCACCGACCCGGGCGGAACTGCGCCTCCTGCGCGAGGATGTCGATCCCGGCCGGGTCTACCTCCGCTGACACCGTCCGCACCAGGACCCGACCGCACACGGACCGCACTGCCGAGAGGACGTAACCGCCATGCGTATCAGGATCGTCGGAGCCGGAGCCATGGGCCGCGGCATCGCCCAGTGGGCCGCGGCGGGCGGGCACACCGTCGAGCTCTGCGACGTCCGGACCGAGGCGGTGACGGCGGCCGTGGACTTCGTGCGGTCCATGCTGGAACGCGCCGTCCACAAGGGCCGGATGTCCGCCGGGGACTCCGCCGCCGCGCTGGAGCGCCTCGTCCCGCTGGACGACCCGTGGGCGCCGGGCCCCGGGGTCGAGCTGGTCATCGAGGCCGTGCGGGAGGACCTCGCCACCAAGGCCGAGGTGTTCGGGAAGCTGGAGCGGGCCCTCCCTGACTCGGCGGTCTTCGCGACCAACACCTCGTCCCTGTCGGTGACCGGGATCGCCGCCTCGCTGCGGGACCCGGGGCGGCTCGCGGGGCTGCACTTCTTCAACCCCGTCCCGCTGATGAGGATCGTCGAGGTGGTGCCCGGCGCGGCCACCCGCCCCGGGGTCCCGCCGGTCCTCACGGAACTGGTCGAGAGCTGCGGACACCGCGCGGTCACCGTCGCGGACACCCCGGGGTTCCTGGTCAACCACGCCGGCCGGGGCCTGGTCACGGAGGCCCTGGCCCTGCTGGAGGAGTCCGTCGCGGACCCGGCCGGCATCGACCGGATCGCCCGCGACGTCCTGGGCCTGCGCATGGGCCCCTTCGAGCTGATGGACCTCACCGGGCTCGACGTCACGGCCGCCGTGATCGACTCGATCTGGACGGGCTTCCGCCACGAGGACCGGCTCCGCCCCTCCTTCCTGACGCCGAACCGGGTCGCGGCCGGGCTGCACGGCCGCAAGACCGGCCGGGGCTGGTTCGCGTACGGCCCGGACGCCCCGGCCCCGGCCCCGGAACCGCCGGTCACGGGCGACGCGGACCGGCCGGTGTTCGTGGCGGGCGGCGGGCACGAGGAGTACGCGGCGGAGCTGCGGTCCGCGCTGGCGGCGGCCGGCGCGTCGGTCGCGAGCGGCCCGGCACCCGCCGACGGCGCCCTGGTGCTCGTCCCCGTCTGGGGCACCACCGTGTCGGCGGCGGTGGCCGCGCAGGGGCTGCCGGCGGCGCGCACCTTCGGCGTGGACCCGCTGCCCCCGGCCGGCCGGCGCCGCGTGCTCGCGGTGACGCCCGCGGGCGACCCGGCCGCCGCCCGCGACGCCCGCGCCGTGCTGGCCCGGGCCGCCGTCGGCGAGGAGCCGTTCGCGGTGTCGGTGGTGCGGGACACCGCGGGTTCGGTCGCGCAGCGGCTGCTCGCCTCGGTGGTCTCCGTCGCCGCCTCGATCGCGGAGCGCTCGCTGGCCACCCCGGCGGACATCGACCTCGCCGTGACGACCGGGCTCGGCTACCCGGTGGGGCCGCTGGCCTGGGGCGACCGGATCGGCGCCGCCCGGATGCTGGACCTCCAGCGTGCCCTGCACACGACGACCGGCGACCCCCGGTACCGTCCGACCCGCTGGCTCACCGAGCGCGCCCGGCTGGGCCTGCCGCTGACGGAGCCGGGCACCTCTCCGGCCGCCTGCCTCTGACGCCCCCGCGCCCGCGGCCGTGCCGAGCGGGACGCCTCTCCCCCTCGGGCCGGGGCCCCCGGGGCCGTGACCGTTCCGTACAAGACCCGGTCACGGCCCCCGGCATAGCGTCGTGCCATGACTCCACGACTCGACGCGATCTCCCTCACCACCGCCGACCTGGCCGCCTCGCTCGCCTTCTACCGGCGGCTCGGACTCGACATCCCCGCGGGGGCCGAGTCGGCGCCCCATGTGGAGGTGCCCCTTCCGGACGGGCGGCGCCTGCTGTGGGACACCGAGGACGTCATCCGCTCCTTCGACCCGCTGTGGGCCGGGACCAGGGGCGGTGAGCGCCTCGGGCTCGCCTTCCTCTGCGACGGCCCCGAGGAGGTCGACGCGGTGTACGCCGACCTGACGGGCGCCGGGTACGAGGGGCACCTGGCGCCCTGGGACGCCGCCTGGGGACAGCGCTACGCGGTCGTCCTGGACCCCGACGGCTGCGCCGTCTCGCTGTTCGCCGCGAACCCCTCGTGACCGGTCGCGGCGAGGTGCGCGCCGAGCGTCGTACCGGCCAGGTCCCGCATCTCGCGGGCCAGGTGCGCCTGGTCCGCGCAGCCCGCGGCGTACGCGGCCTCGGCGTACGGGGTGCCCGCGCGTACGAGGTCCAGGGCGCGCTGGAGCCTCAGGATCCTGGCGAGCGTCTTGGGGCCGTAGCCGAACGCGGCCAGTGAGCGGCGGTGGAGCTGGCGGGGGCCGAGTCCGACGGCGTGCGCGGTGGCGGCGACGGAACGCCCCTGGCGCAGCTGTGCCGCGACGGCCGCCGTGAGCGGGTCGGGCGGCTCCGCGACGGCCGCCCTGCGCAGGGCGATGGCCTCCAGCGCGGCGGCGGGGTCGGGTGCGGCGGCCATCCGCTCGGCCAGGCCGCGCACCTCCGCGCCGGACCAGAGCGAGTCGAGCGGGACCCTGAGGTCGCGCACCTCGTGCGCGGGCACGCCCAGGAGCGCGGGTGCCGTGCCGGGGGCGAAGCGGATGCCGGCGCAGCTGCCGGAGAGTTCCTCGGCCGGGGTGAACGCGTGGGTGTCGGGGCCCGCCACCAGCAGCCGGCCGCCGGCCCACAGCAGGTCCATGCAGCCGTCGGGCAGGACCGGGCGGGCGGGGTCGCGCGGCCCGGACCAGGTCCACAGGACCGCGCCGCGAAGGCGCGACGCCCGTTCCCCGTACCGTCCGCCCATGGTCACCATGGCTACGGGGCGTCCTTGTCCCGGTTCGCGTGCAGCCGGGACTTCAGGTCGTCCGGGGGCAGGAAGCGGGACCAGCGTTCGGGGAACTCCGAGGGCATGGACACGTCGTCCTCCTCCTCGTCGTCGGCGTACGCCTCCCAGTGCGCCGCCTGGGTGCGGGCCACGAGCTCCGCGGCCTGGGCCGCCTTGAGCCGGTCGCTGGCGGCACGGGCCGCGGCGGTGGCGAGCGAGGGCCACACGCGGTCGATCGCGGCGTTCACGGCGGCGCCGACGAGTACGGCGAAGGCGGAGACGCCTATCCAGAGCAGGACGGCGATGGGCGCGGCCAACGAGCCGTAGATGGTGGGGCCTTCGACCGTGCTCGTGAGGTAGATCCGCAGCAGGAAGCTCCCCAGCACCCACATGCCGAGCGCCACGAGCGCCCCGGGCACGTCCTCTATCCACGGTGAACGGACGGGCACGGACACGTGGTAGAGCGTGGTCAGGAACGCGATGGACAGGAGTATCACCAGCGGCCAGTACATGACCGCGAGCACCTCCGTGCCCCACGGGATGAACTCCACCACCCGGTCGGGGCCCGCCACCAGCAGCGGCAGCACCACCGCGCCCAGCAGCAGCGCGACCACGTACAGCAGGAAGGCGAGCAGCCGTGTCTTGACGATGCCGCGGTGGCCGTCGAGCCCGTACATCACGGTGATCGTCTCGATGAAGACGTTCACCGCGCGTGATCCGGACCAGAGCGCGATGGCGAAGCCGAGGGAGATCACGTCGGGGCGCGCGCCCGTGGTGACGTCGGCTATGAGCGGTTTCGCGATCTCGTTGACGCCCCGCTCGGAGAGCACGGTCTGCACCGCGCCCAGGATGTTGCGCTCGATGGAGGCGACGGTGGTGGCCGCCGTCCAGTCGTCGACGTATCCGAGCAGCCCGATCAGGCCGAGCAGCAGCGGGGGCAGGGACAGCAGGGTGAAGAACGCCGCCTCGGCCGCGAGGCCGAGGATGCGGTACTCGATGCACGAATTGACCGTGTCCTTGAGCAACTGCCACGCCATCTGGCGCTTGGAGACGTTGCGGTAGAGGACGCGGGCCCGGTGGAGCCGGCCCGGTGGCCGTTCGGGTGTTTCATTTGCTGCCTGCACCTCCTTACCGTATCGGCATGGCAGCAAGCACCCACACAGTGACCAACCAGGTTCCGCCGCTGGCCGGCTACGACGTCTTCGCCGCCGACCGGGCGCTGACGGAGGCCGTCGAGCGGCATCTCGCACCCGGGATCCTCGACGAGGCCCGGGAGGAACTCGGCGCGCTGGGCCTCTCCGCCGGTTCCGTCCAGGCCCAGGAATGGGGTACGCAGGCGAACGAGAACCCACCGAGGCTGCGCACGCACGACCGCTACGGGCACCGCGTCGACGAGGTGGACTTCCACCCGGCCTGGCACCGGCTGCTGGGGCACGCGGTGACGGCCGGACTGACGGACGCCTGGGGCAGGGAGGGCGGGCACGTCCGGCGCGCGGCCGGGTTCCTGGTCTGGACGCAGGCCGAGGCGGGCCACGGGTGCCCGCTGTCGATGACGCACGCGGCGGTCCCGGCGCTGCGGACCGATCCGGCGCTGGCGGCGGAGTGGGAACCGCTGCTGACCTCGCACGTGTACGAGCAGGGGCTGCGTCCCGCGTCGCAGAAGTCCGGCGTGCTCTTCGGGATGGGCATGACGGAGAAGCAGGGCGGCACCGACGTGCGGTCCAACACCACCCGCGCCGAAGCGCTGGCGGGCGACGGGGAGTACCTGCTCACCGGACACAAGTGGTTCTGCTCGGCGCCCATGTCCGACGGGTTCCTGGTGCTGGCGCAGGCGCCGGGCGGGCTGAGCTGCTTCCTCGTGCCGCGCGTCCTGCCGGACGGCGCCCGCAACGTCTTCGCCCTCCAGCGCCTCAAGGACAAGCTGGGCAACAGGTCCAACGCCTCCGCCGAGGTCGAGTTCGACGGGACGTGGGCCCGGCTGGTGGGCGAGGAGGGGCGCGGTGTGCGCACCATCATCGAGATGGTGGCGGCGACCCGGCTGGACTGTGTGGTCGGTTCGGCGGCGCTGATGCGCCAGGCGGTGGCCCAGGCGGTCCATCACAGCGCCTACCGCAGCGCGTTCGGCGGCCTGCTGATCGAGAAGCCGCTGATGCGCAACGTACTGGCGGACCTGGCCCTGGAGTCGGAGGCGGCGACGACGCTCGCGCTACGGCTGGCCGCCGCCTACGACGCGGACACGGAGGAGGAGCGGGCCTTCCTGCGGATCGCGGTGCCGGCCGCCAAGTACTGGGTGACGAAGCGGTGCTCCGCGGTGGTCGGGGAGGCGCTGGAATGCCTCGGCGGCAACGGGTACGTCGAGGAGTCCGGGATGCCCCGGCTGCTGCGCGAGGCCCCGCTCAACTCGATCTGGGAGGGCTCGGGCAACGTGCAGGCGCTCGATGTCCTGCGGGCGCTGCGACGGGAGCCGCGGGCGTTCGACGCCTACCTCCGGGAGGTCGGGAAGGCGCGTGGCGCCGACCACCGGCTCGACGCGGCGGTCAGGGACCTGCTGACGGAGCTGGCGGACCTGGACGCCGTCGAGGCGCGGGCCAGGCGGCTGGTGGAGCGGATGGCGCTGGTGCTCCAGGGCTCGCTGCTGCTGCGCTGGGCCCCGCCGGAGGTGGCGGACGCGTTCTGCGCCTCGCGGCTGGGAGGGGACTGGGGCTCGGCGTTCGGGACGCTGCCGCACGGTCCGGACCTGGCCGCGGTCGTGGAGCGGGCGCGGGCCCGGCAGGACTGAGCGGGGACCCCGGGGGCAAACGACGGAGGGTGGTGCTGCGCCGACACGGCACCACCCTCCGCGCTTGTGCACCGCCGTACGGCGGGTCCAGGACCCGCCCCACGGCATGACGCCACTCTCGTACGGTCCGCGCTCTCCCACCAGAGTTGCAAAGGGTTGCAACCATCGCGTGGAGTGCGGGCCAATGGGCTCCGGGCACGGCAGGATGGGACCCTCAGGCCGGGTTTCCCGCTACCGGACCGGGCCCACGCTTGTTGGGGGGACCGACATGGAATCACGTCCTGCCGCGCCGTCGCGGCCGGAGAGGACCGCGCGTCCCGTGGTGCCCGAACGCCTCGTCCGCCGTACGCGGGAGACCCGGCCGGCCGGGCGCGCGGGGGCGGCGCCACGCGCGGAGATCGACGCGTCGTGGGAGCGCGCGCTGCGCAGCGGTATGGATCCCGGCCAGTCGCTGGAGAGCAGGCTGCTGGTGACGGAGGAGATCGAGCACCGGCGCAGGAGCTCGGCGCTCGGCGAGGTGGTGCCCCTGCTGCGGGACCGGCTGGCCACGATCACGGACTCGGCGCAGCAGATCATGGTCGTCACCGACACCGAGGGCCGCGTCCTGTGGCGTCAGGGCCACCGGTCCGTGCTGCGCCGGGCCAGCGGCATCTGCCTGGAGGAGGGCGCGGCCTGGGCGGAGTCGGCGACGGGGACGAACGCCATCGGTACCGCGCTCGCGGTCCGCAGTCCCGTCCAGGTGCACTCCGCCGAGCACTTCATCCGCGCCCTGCACAGCTGGACCTGTGCGGCGGCCCCGGTGCGCGACCCGCGGGACGGCCGGCTGATGGGCATCGTCGACATCACCGGGCCCGCCTCCACCTTCCATCCGGCGACGCTGGCCCTCGTCAGCTCGGTCGCGGCGCTGGCGGAGAGCGAGCTGCGCAGCCGGCACCTGGTGGCGATCGAGCGGCTGCGTTCGGTGGCGGCCCCGATCCTGTGCCGGCTGGGCGGCCGGGCACTGGTGGTGGACAGCCACGGCTGGCTGGCGGCCGTCAGCGGTATGCCGCCCGTGGACCGGCTGCCGCTGCCCAAGTCGCTGGAGCCGGGCACGGTGTGGTTCGCCTCGCTCGGGATGTGCCGGGTGGAGCCGCTGCCCGGCGGCTGGCTGGTGCAGGTCGCGGAGGGCGCGCAGGAGGCCCCGCCGCGCCGGGTGGTGCTCGACCTGAGCCGGGAGCGGGGACTCGCGGTCCATGTGGCGGGCCCGGTGGGCAGGTGGACGCGTCCGCTCACGCCCCGCCACGCGGAGCTGCTGTACGCGCTGGCCCTGCACCGGGAGGGGCGCACGGCGGCCGAGCTGGCGCAGGACGTCTTCGGCGACGCGACCAGGACGGTGACGGTGCGCGCCGAGATATCGAGGATCCGCCGTCATCTCGCGGAGGTGCTGGCGCACCGGCCGTACCGGTTCCGCGAGGGGGTCGAGGTGGAGGTGGCCCACCCGGACGTGCCCGCCGACCTGCTGCCCCGCTCGACGGCTCCGGTGGTGCTCAGGGCGCGTACGCCCGCGGGGACGTTCTGAGGCGGCCGGGTTTGGGCGGGGACCCGCTGTCGTGGTTTTCTGACCGCCATGAGCGACTCCACGCACCCCGCCCCCGCCCTCGCCGACGTGACCGTCTGGTATCTGGAGCAGACCTCGCCCGCGGATCTGAGCCCCGCCGCCGGGCCGGGGGCCGGGGTGACGGTCACGCGCTCGGAGCGGCCGCTGCCCGAGTTCAGCCGTTTCCTCTACACGGCGGTGGGCGGTGACGTCCGGTGGACCGACCGGCTCGGCCTCACGTACGCGCAGTGGCGGGAGATCCTGGAGCGGCCGGGGGCCGAGACCTGGGTGGCGTACGAGAACGGGACCCCGGCGGGGTTCATCGAGCTCGACGCCCAGGAGGACGGCGCGGTCGAGATCGCCTACTTCGGTCTGATACCGGCCTTCCGGGGGCGCCGGATCGGCGGGCACCTGCTCTCCTACGGGGTGGCCCGCGCCTGGGACCTGGCCGAGCGGCACCCGGGGCGGAAGCCCACCGAGCGGGTGTGGGTGCACACCTGCTCGAACGACGGCCCGCACGCCATGGACAACTACCTGCGGCGCGGTTTCCGCCTGGCCGCGACGCGGATCGAGCGGGAGCCCGACCTCCCGAACCCCGGCCCCTGGCCCGGCGCGCACGCCTGATCGCGCACCCCTCAGGTCGCTTTGTCGATACGGCGGCGTGATCGGCGCCACATCGTCTCGCATCTCGGGACCAACCCGTCCACATGATGGATCGTGGTGGACTGGCCCGAGATCCGCGTGACACGCTTCCGTCATGTCCGGAACTGGAATTGCCTTGGTGAGTCGGCGGCACGTCGATCTCGGCCGCATGTCCAGCGCCATCTGTCCGGTCCGCTGAGAGTCTCCAGCACCGCGATCCCCTGATTCCGCTCCACCCCCTGCGCACCGCCGCGCCTCATGCGAGTGTGCAGTTCAGAGCCGCCCTCCTGCAGTCCCGAAGGACGTATAGCCATGGCCGCCATCCCCGAGAAGCCTGCTGCCGCCACGCCCCGCCGCAAGGCCGGACGTCACCGTGGTGAAGGTCAGTGGGCCATGGGTCACTTCACGCCGCTCAACGGGAACGAGCAGTTCAAGAAGGACGACGACAGTCTCAACGTGCGGACACGCATTGAGACGATCTACTCCAAGCGCGGATTCGACTCCATCGACCCGAACGACCTCCGGGGACGTATGCGCTGGTGGGGCCTGTACACGCAGCGCCGCCCCGGCATCGACGGCGGCAAGACCGCCGTGCTGGAGCCGGAGGAGCTGGACGACCGCTACTTCATGCTCCGGGTGCGCATCGACGGCGGACGGCTGACCACGGCGCAGCTGCGCGTCATCGGCGAGATCTCCGAGGAGTACGCGCGCGGCACCGCGGACATCACCGACCGGCAGAACGTCCAGCTGCACTGGATCCGCATCGAGGACGTCCCGGCGATCTGGGCGAAGCTGGAGGCCGTCGGCCTCTCCACGACCGAGGCCTGCGGTGACTGCCCCCGCGTGATCATCGGTTCGCCGGTGGCCGGCATCGCCGCCGACGAGATCATCGACGGCACCCCCGCGGTCGACGAGATCCACGAGCGCTACATCGGCAGCAAGGAATTCTCCAACCTGCCCCGCAAGTTCAAGACCGCGATCTCGGGGTCGCCGGTCCAGGACGTCGTCCACGAGATCAACGACATCGCCTTCGTCGGCGTCGACCACCCCGAGCACGGCCCCGGGTTCGACCTGTGGGTCGGCGGCGGGCTCTCCACCAACCCCCGGTTCGCCGAGCGCCTGGGCGCCTGGGTGCCGCTGGACGAGGTCCCCGACGTCTGGGCCGGTGTCGTCGGGATCTTCCGGGACTACGGCTACCGCAGGCTGCGGACGCGGGCCCGTCTGAAGTTCCTGATGGCCGACTGGGGGCCGGAGAAGTTCCGCCGGATCCTTCAGGACGAGTACCTCAAGCGCCCGCTGCTGGACGGCCCGCCGCCGGCGCAGCCCTCCTCGCGCTGGCGCGACCACATCGGTGTGCACGCCCAGCGGGACGGCCGGTTCTACGTGGGCTTCGCCCCGCGCGTCGGCCGGGTGGACGGCTCCACCCTGGCCAAGATCGCCGATCTGGCGGAGGCGCACGGCTCGGGCCGGGTGCGCACCACCGTCGAGCAGAAGATGATCATCCTGGACGTCCGTCAGGACCAGGTCGAGTCCCTGTCCGCCGGACTGGAGGCGCTGGACTTCCAGGTGAAGCCCTCGCCCTTCCGGCGGGGCACGATGGCCTGCACCGGCATCGAGTTCTGCAAGCTGGCGATCGTCGAGACGAAGGCGCGCGGCGCCGCGCTCATCGACGAACTGGAGCGCCGCATGCCGGAGTTCGACGAGCCGCTCACCATCAACATCAACGGCTGCCCCAACGCCTGCGCCCGCATCCAGACCGCCGACATCGGCCTCAAGGGCCAGCTCATGCTGGACGGCGAGGGCAACCAGGTAGAGGGCTACCAGGTGCACCTCGGCGGCGCACTCGGCCTGGAGGCCGGCTTCGGCCGCAAGGTCCGCGGACTGAAGGTCACCTCCGCCGAACTCCCGGACTACGTCGAGCGCGTGCTCGGCAACTTCCAGGAGCAGCGCGAGGAGGGCGAGCGCTTCGCGACCTGGGCGGCCCGCGCCGGCGCGGAGTCGCTGTCATGAGCGGGCGGGCCGCGCCGTTCTACTGCCCGTACTGCGGCGACGAGGACCTGCGCCCGCACGAGGCGGGCCACGGCGCCTGGGAATGTGCTTCCTGCAACCGCGCGTTCCAGCTGAAGTTCCTGGGCCTGCTGGCCCAGGGCCTCCAGCGCAACGACGGAGAAGGGGACGGGACATGACGGACACCCTGCGAGCGGACGGACTCACCGACGAGGCCCTGGAGGAGCTGGCGGTGCGCGCCGGGCGGGACCTGGAGGACGCCTCCGCGAGCGACATCCTGGCGTGGGCGGCCGGCACCTTCGGCGGGCGTTTCTGCGTCACCTCCTCCATGGAGGACGCGGTCGTCGCGCACCTGGCCTCCCGGGCCCTCCCCGGGGTGGACGTGGTCTTCCTGGACACCGGCTACCACTTCGAGGAGACCATCGGCACACGGGACGCGGTGGGCGCCGTGATGGACGTCAACCTGATCACACTGACGCCCCGTCAGACGGTCGCGGAGCAGGACGCGGAGTACGGCCCGCGCCTGCACGACCGCGACCCCGACCTGTGCTGCGCGCTGCGCAAGGTCAAGCCCCTGGAGGAGGGGCTGACGGCGTACACGGCATGGGCGACCGGACTGCGCCGCGACGAGTCCCCCACCCGCGCGGGCACCCCCGTCGTGGGCTGGGACGCGAAGCGCCGCAAGGTCAAGGTCTCGCCGATCGCCCGCTGGACGCAGGACGACGTGGACGCCTACGTCGCCGAGCACGGCGTACTGACCAACCCGCTGCTGACGGACGGTTACGCCTCCGTCGGCTGCGCGCCCTGCACCCGGCGGGTGCTGGAGGGCGAGGACGCACGGGCCGGCCGCTGGGCCGGCCGCGGGAAGACCGAATGCGGGCTGCACGGCTGATGACGACTGATCAGGAGATATCGATGAGCGTGACGGAGACGGGAGCCACCGTCTGGCTCACCGGTCTGCCGAGCGCGGGCAAGACCACCATCGCGTACGAACTGGCGGGCCGGCTGCGCGCCGACGGGCACCGGGTCGAGGTGCTCGACGGTGACGAGATCCGGGAGTTCCTCTCCGCGGGCCTCGGTTTCTCCCGCGAGGACCGGCACACCAACGTCCAGCGCATCGGCTTCGTCGCCGAACTCCTGGCCGCCAACGGCGTGAAGGTCCTCGTGCCGGTCATCGCCCCGTACGCCGACAGCCGTGACGCCGTGCGCAAGCGGCATCAGCAGGAGGGCACCGCGTATCTGGAGGTGCACGTCGCGACCCCGGTCGAGGTGTGCTCCGCGCGCGACGTGAAGGGGCTGTACGCCAGGCAGGCCGCGGGCGAGATCAGCGGTCTGACCGGGGTCGACGACCCCTACGAGGCACCCGGGTCGCCGGATCTGCGGATCGAGTCGCACCAGCAGACCGTGCAGGAGTCCGCAGCGGCGCTCCGCGCGCTGCTCACCGAGAGGGGACTGGCGTGAGCACCGTCGCCACCGTGCCGGAAGGCACCGTCAACCCGTACGCGCTGAGCCACCTCGACTCCCTGGAGTCGGAGGCGGTGCACATCTTCCGCGAGGTGGCGGGTGAGTTCGAGCGGCCGGTGATCCTCTTCTCCGGCGGCAAGGACTCGATCCTGATGCTGCACCTCGCGCTGAAGGCGTTCGCCCCCGCACCGGTCCCCTTCACGCTGCTGCACGTGGACACCGGGCACAACTTCCCCGAGGTCCTCGACTACCGCGACCGCACCGTCGAGAAGCACGGGCTGCGCCTGCACGTGGCCTCCGTCCAGGAGTACATCGACGCGGGCAAGCTCCGTGAGCGGCCGGACGGCACCCGCAACCCCCTGCAGACGGTCCCGCTCACCGAGGCCATCCAGCAGCACCGTTTCGACGCCGTGTTCGGCGGCGGACGGCGCGACGAGGAGAAGGCCCGCGCCAAGGAGCGCGTCTTCTCGCTCCGCGACGAGTTCTCCCAGTGGGACCCCCGGCGCCAGCGCCCCGAGCTGTGGCAGCTCTACAACGGCCGCCACGCCCCGGGCGAGCACGTCCGCGTCTTCCCCATCTCCAACTGGACCGAGCTCGACGTCTGGCAGTACATCGCCCGCGAGGGCATCGAGCTCCCGGAGATCTACTTCGCCCACGAGCGCGAGGTCTTCAGCCGTTCCGGCATGTGGCTCACCGCGGGCGACTGGGGCGGTCCCAAGGACCACGAGAAGACCGAGACCCGGCTGGTGCGCTACCGCACCGTCGGCGACATGTCCTGCACCGGTGCCGTCGACTCCGACGCCACCACCCTGGACGCCGTGATCACCGAGATCGCCGCCTCCCGGCTCACCGAGCGCGGCGCCACCCGCGCCGACGACAAGATGTCCGAGGCCGCGATGGAAGACCGCAAGCGCGAGGGGTACTTCTAGCCATGACCAGCACCACGACCGAACAGCTCTCGGCCACCACCCTCCTGCGGTTCGCCACGGCCGGATCCGTCGACGACGGCAAGTCCACCCTGGTGGGACGCCTGCTGCACGACTCCAAGTCGGTCCTCACCGACCAGCTGGAGGCCGTCGCGCTGGCCTCCAGCAACCGCGGCCAGGAGGCGCCGGACCTGGCGCTGCTGACCGACGGGCTGCGGGCCGAGCGCGAGCAGGGCATCACCATCGACGTGGCGTACCGCTACTTCGCGACACCCCGGCGCCGCTTCATCCTCGCGGACACCCCCGGCCACGTGCAGTACACCCGCAACATGGTCACCGGGGCCTCCACCGCCGAGCTGGCCGTCGTCCTCGTCGACGCCCGCAACGGCGTCGTGGAGCAGACCCGCCGGCACGCCGCCGTCGCCGCCCTCCTGCGCGTCCCGCACGTCGTCCTCGCCGTGAACAAGATGGACCTCGTCGACTACGCGGAGCCCGCGTTCGCCGCGATAGCGGAGGAGTTCACCGCGTACGCCGCCTCGCTGGGCGTCCCGGAGATCACCGCGATCCCGATCTCGGCCCTGGCCGGGGACAACGTCGTGGAGCCGTCGGCCCACATGGACTGGTACGGCGGTCCGACGGTCCTGGAGCACCTGGAGACGGTGCCGGTCAGCCACGACCTGACGGCGTGCCACGCGCGCTTCCCGGTGCAGTACGTGATCCGCCCCCAGACCGCCGAGCACCCCGACTACCGGGGCTACGCCGGCCAGATCGCCGCCGGGGTGTTCCGGGTCGGCGAGAGCGTCTCCGTGCTTCCGTCGGGACGCACCACGACGATCGAGGGGATCGACGCGCTCGGCGAGAGCGTCGACGCCGCCTGGGCCCCGCAGTCGGTGACGCTCCGGCTGGCCGACGACATCGACGTCTCGCGGGGCGACCTGATCGCCCCGGCGGACGACGCCCCCGCGGTCACCCAGGACGTCGAGGCGACCGTCTGCCACGTGGCCGACCGGCCGCTCACCGTGGGCCAGCGGGTACTGCTCAAGCACACCACCCGCACGGTCAAGGCGATCGTCAAGGACATCCCGTCGCGCCTGACCCTGGACGACCTCTCCCAGCACCCGGCACCGGGGCAGCTGGTGGCCAACGACATCGGCCGGGTCGTGGTCCGCACCGCCGAACCGCTCGCGCTCGACGCGTACGCCGACTCGCGGCGCACCGGATCGTTCCTGCTGATCGACCCCGCCGACGGCACGACGCTGACGGCCGGCATGGCGGGCGCCTCGTTCGCCACCGAGGCCGCCCCGGACACGGACGCCTCCGCCGAGGACGCGGAGTGGGACTTCTGATGATCACGGACTTCTTCTCGACCTTCGCGAAGGAGGGCGGCCGGGTCGGCAGCGGCGCCCTCGGCAGCGGCCAGGGCGGGGTCGGGCGATGTGCGTGATGACGTACGCGCACTGCCTGCGCGCCCGCCCGTACCACCCGCACCGCCCGTTCCGACGAAGACCTGCCGACCGCCCGGCCGCGCCGCCCCGCCCACGGGGGACGTGAGCACCGGGCCAACGAGAGGAAAGCCTCCCGTGCCTGCCACCCGTACCACCCTCCGCCGCAGCCTCGCCGCTGCCGCCGCCCTGCCACTGCTCGCCGTGGCGCTCACCGCCTGCGGATACGGTTCCGAGGCGAAGGACGACGCCGCCGAGCCGGGCGCCTCCGCCGACGGGAAGAAGCTCTCCGCCGACACGGTGAAGATCGGGTACTTCCCCAACCTCACGCACGCCACCGCGCTGGTCGGCATCCAGGAAGGCCTCATAGCCAAGGAGCTGGGCGGCACCGCGGTCAAGCCCTCGACGTTCAACGCGGGGCCCTCCGAGATCGAGGCGCTCAACGCGGGTTCGATCGACATCGGCTTCATCGGCCCCTCCCCCTCGATCAACGGCTACGCCAAGTCCAAGGGCCAGAGCCTGCGGATCATCGGCGGCTCGGCCTCCGGCGGCGTGAAGCTCGTCGTGGACCCGAAGAAGATCAAGACCCTGGACGACCTCAAGGGCAAGAAGATCGCCACCCCGCAGCTCGGCAACACCCAGGACGTGGCGTTCCTCAACTGGATCTCCGAGAAGGGCTGGAAGGTCGACGCCCAGAGCGGCAAGGGCGACGTCTCCGTGGTCCGCTCGGACAACAAGGTGACCCCGGACGCCTTCAAGTCCGGTTCGCTGGACGGCGCCTGGGTCCCGGAGCCGACCGCGTCCAAGCTGGTCGCGGAGGGCGGCAAGGTCCTGCTCGACGAGTCGACGCTGTGGCCGGACGACAAGTTCGTCATCACGAACATCATCGTGTCGCAGAAGTTCCTCTCCGAGCACCCTGACGTGGTGGACGCGGTGCTGCGCGGCACGGTGAACACCAACAAGTGGATCAACGCCAACCCGGACGAGGCGAAGGCCTCGGCCAACTCGGCGCTGGAGAAGCTGAGCGGCAAGGCGCTGCCCACCGAGGTCCTCGACCCGGCGTGGGAGTCCATCCGGATCACGGACGACCCGCTGGCCGCGACGCTCCAGGCGCAGGCGGACCACGCGGTGGAGGCCGGTCTGCTGGAGAAGCCCGACCTCGACGGGATCTACGACCTGAAGCCGCTGAACAAGATCCTCGGGGCCGAGGGACAGCCCGAGGTCTCCGACGCCGGTCTCGGCGTCAAGTAACCCGACCGACCGCACCAGGATCCCTGAAGTCTCCCAGGAGGTGACGACCATGGCGACCACCACCCTCACCAAGGCCGAGGACCGTGCAGCGGTCGAGCACGCCGCTCGTCTCACGAACGTCTCCAAGTCGTTCGCCGGGCCCACGGGGCGACAGCTCGTCCTGGACGACATCACGCTCGATGTCGCTCCGGGCGAGTTCGTCACCCTCCTGGGGGCCTCCGGGTGCGGCAAGTCGACGCTGCTCAACCTGGTGGCGGGGCTCGACCGCCCGACGGCGGGGTCCATCGAGACCCCCGGCGGGCGGCCGGCCCTGATGTTCCAGGAGCACGCCCTCTTCCCGTGGCTGACCGCGGGCAAGAACATCGAACTGGCCCTGCGTCTGCGCGGGGTGCCGAAGCCGGACCGCCGCCCGGAGGCGGAGCGGCTGCTCGAACTCGTACGGCTCGGCGGGGCGTACGGGAAGCGGGTGCACGAACTCTCGGGCGGCATGCGCCAGCGTGTGGCCCTGGCCCGGGCACTCGCCCAGGACAGCCAGCTGCTGCTGATGGACGAGCCGTTCGCCGCGCTCGACGCCATCACCCGCGACGTACTGCACGACGAGCTGACCCGGATCTGGCGCGAGACGAACGCCTCCGTCCTCTTCGTCACCCACAACGTGCGTGAGGCGGTACGGCTCGCGCAGCGCGTCATCCTGCTGTCCTCGCGTCCCGGCCGGATCGCCCGGGAGTGGACGGTGGACATCGAGCAGCCGCGCCGCATCGAGGACACCGCCGTGGCGGAGCTCTCCGTCGAGATCACCGAACAACTGCGTGGGGAGATCCGCCGACATGGCCAGCACTGAGACGAAGGCCGACGACCTGGCGGGGCTCGAAGCGGGCCTGGACGCGCTCGACGCCGTACAGGTGCGCAGGACGCCCACCCGGGAGATCCTGCTCAGCAAGGTCCTGCCACCGGTCACCGCGGTCGTCCTGGTCGTCCTGGTCTGGCAGGTGCTGGTCTGGGCGAAGGTCACCGACGACTACAAGCTGCCGCCGCCGGGGGCCGTCTGGGACAGCCTGGCCGACATGTGGGTCAAGGGCACCCTGCTGGAGGTCGTCTGGACGAGTGTGTCGCGCGGCCTGCTCGGCTTCGTGATGGCCGTGGCGATCGGTACCCCGCTGGGTCTGCTGGTCGCACGGGTCAGGGTGGTGCGCGCGGCGATCGGCCCGATCCTGTCCGGGTTGCAGTCCCTGCCGTCGGTGGCGTGGGTGGCGCCGGCCATCATCTGGCTCGGCCTCGACGACAGGACGATGTACGCCGTGATCCTGCTCGGCGCGGTCCCGTCCGTCGCCAACGGCCTGGTGTCCGGTGTCGACCAGGTGCCGCCGCTGTTCCTCCGCGCGGGCCGCACGATCGGCGCGACGGGGCTGCGCGGGACGGTCCACATCGTCCTGCCGGCCGCGCTGCCCGGCTATCTGGCGGGCCTCAAGCAGGGCTGGGCGTTCTCCTGGCGTTCGCTCATGGCCGCCGAGATCATCGCCTCCTCACCCGATCTGGGCCTGGGGCTGGGCCAGTTGCTGGAGAACGGCCGGAACAACTTCGACATGCCGGGGATCTTCCTGGCGATCCTGCTCATCCTGTTCGTCGGCATCGCGATCGACCTGCTGATCTTCAGCCCGCTGGAGCGGCGGGTGCTGCGCGGCCGCGGCCTCCTCGTCAGGAGCTGAGTCACCGTGCCCGCCCCGGTCCTCCTCGTCATCGCCCACGGCAGCCGCGACCCGCGGCACGCGGCGACCGTGCACGCGCTCACCGCGCGCGTGCGGTCGCTGCGGCCCGGGCTGCGCGTGGAGACCGGCTTCCTCGAGTTCAACGCCCCGTCCGTGCCCCGGGTGCTGGAGCGCCTGGCCGCGGAGGGGGCGCACGACGTCGTCGCCCTGCCGCTGCTGCTGACCCGGGCGTTCCACGCCAAGTCGGACATCCCCTCGGTGCTGCGCGAGGCCCGCGCCCGGCTGCCCCGGCTGCGGATCCGCCAGGCCGGCGTCCTGGGCCCCTCGCCGCTGCTGAACGCGGCCCTGGAGCAGCGGCTGTCCGAGGCCGGGGTGGCCCCCGCCGACCGGCGCTCCACCGGGCTGGTCCTCGCGTCGGCGGGTTCGAAGGACCCGGAGGCGATCGGGGTGATCACCGGCATCGCGCGGGATCTGCGGCACACCGGCTGGTGCGCGGTGCGGCCCGCGTTCGCCTCCGCCGTGACCGCCGGGGGCGTCCCCCGCACCGCCGACGCGGTCCGCGCGCTGCGGGCCGAGGGGGTGCGGCGGGTGGCGGTGGCACCGTACGTCATCGCCCCGGGCCGCCTCCCGGACCGTATCGCCGACGGCGCCGGGGAGGCCGGGGCCGATGTACTGGCGGGTGTCCTGGGGCCGTCCCCCGCACTCGCCCGGCTGCTGCTGGCCCGGTACGACGAGGCGGGCGTCCGGGTGGCCGGGGCGTTGAGCGCCTGAGCGGGGCTGCCGCCGGGGCGCCGGGGCGCTCAGCCCGCCGCGTCGACGAGGGCGGTGAGCTCGGCCACCGTCATCGACCCGGGCGCGCGGCGCTCCCGGGCGAAGGTGTTCGCGGTGTGGCGCAGGACCTCGTTGACGGGCGTCGGGACACCGTGCAGCCGGCCCAGCAGGACGATCTCCCCGTTCAGGTAGTCGGCCTCGATGGTGCCGGTGCCGCGCGTGAGACTCTGCCAGGAGGATCCGCCGCCGCGTTCGGAGCCGTCGAACGGGTCGAAGCTCATCGCGCCCCGGGCCGCTTCCTGTTCGGCGCTCCCCGTCGCCTCGATGCCCGCCGCGTCGAGCACCGCCGCCCCTTCGGCGCGCGCCCGCGCGAAGAGCGCGAACGCCTCCGGGCCGTTCAGCACCCCGGTGGCCGCCTCGATCGCGTTGGCGAGGTTGGAGAGCAGCTTGGCGTACTTCCAGCGCATCACGTCGGGGACGACGGGGGCCTCCAGTTTCGCCTTCTCCCAGTCGGCGGCGACGGCGCGCACGGTGTCGTCCGTGCCGGAGGGGTACCTGCCGAGGTGCAGGACGCCGGTGAGCGGGTCTCCGGCGGCGACGACCCGGCCCGGCTCCACGAACGTGGCGGGGAGGTAGACGCAGCAGCCGTAGACGCGGCGGAACCTGCGCAGGGCAAGGCGTTCGCCCTCGACGCCGTTCTGCGCGCAGATCAGGGGCAGCTTCTCACCCGCCGTCCCGCCGCCCGCCACCGGCCGGGCGCTCCAGTCGTCGAGCGCCGCGACGGCGTCCTGCGTCTTGACGGCGAGGACGAGGACGTCGTCCGGCCGGAGGTCCAGGGCCGCCGGGCCGTTCGCGACGGGGACACGGTGGGTGCGGGCGCCGTCCGGCGTGGTGAGGCGCAGTCCGTCCGCCCGCAGGGCGGCGTACTGCGCTCCCCGTGCGACGAGCACCACCTCGTGGCCCGCCTCCGCCAGCCGTCCGCCCACGGCGCCGCCGACGGCGCCCGTTCCCACGATGATGTAGCGCATACGGGTGAGCCTCGCACAGCGCCGGGCCCGATAGAAGGGCACGAGGGCGGACGGCAACGGGCCGCGCTCGGTGAGCGCGGCCCGTCGGCGGGTGGGACGTGAGGTCCTGGGGGACCGGTCCTAGAAGACGCTGACGCCGTAGGCGTTCAGCGCCTCGACCACCGGCTGGAAGAACGTGGTGCCGCCGGAGGTGCAGTTGCCGCTGCCGCCGGAGGTGAGGCCCAGCGCCGTGGTGCCGGAGAAGAGCGAACCGCCGCTGTCGCCGGGCTCGGCGCAGACGTTGGTCTGGATCAGACCGGAGACGATGTCACCGCCGCCGTAGTTCACCGTGGCGTTGAGGCCGGTGACGGTGCCGCTGTGCACGCCGGTCGTGGAGCCGCTGCGCTTGACGGACTGGCCGACGGTGGGGTTCGCAGCCGTGGTGATGTCCTGGTAGCTGCCGTTGTAGAGGTAGACACGGCCGTCGGCCGCGGCGGAGCTGGAGTGCCGGATCAGCCCGTAGTCGTTGCCCGGGAAGCTGGAGCCGGCCCGGGTGCCGAGCGTGGTGGTCTGACCGGAGTTGGTGTACCAGGTGCTGCCTATCTCGGTGCAGTGCCCGGCGGTCAGCGCGTAGTAGGTGCTGCCGCTGCGGACGTTGAAGCCGAGGGAGCAGCGTCCGCCGCCGGCGTAGATGGCCTGTCCGCCCGCGATGAGCTTGTTGAACGTGCCGTCGGTGCGCTTGACGTCGGCCTTCGCGCCCGAGTCGGTGACCGACTTCTTGATCGTGGCGATCTCGGCGGCGGTGACCGTGCTGTCGACGGTCACGACGACCTTGCCGGTGCTCGCCTCGGTGTACCAGGCGGTCCCGGCGATGTCGGCGCCGAGCACGGCCGAACTGGCCGAGGTGAGCTCGGCCTTCGTCACGGTGTCCGGGGCCGCCTGGGCCACAGCGGTGGGGGCCGCAAGCGCCACGGCGGTGACCAGACCCGAGGTGGCGGCGATGAGGCGGGCACGTCTGGAGATCGAGCCGAGGGGGGCGAAGCGCTTGAAGGTCACAGGATCCTCCATCGTTGGGGGGTGTCCGGCCCGCTGGGTGGGCGGACCGAGGCCGTACGGCTGTCCGCCGACCCGGGGTTCTGGTCGTGGACCTGCCAACCGCACGGCTCGAATCCTTGACTCCGCTTGGGCCCGTGGCAAGGCCGCCTTCCGGACCGTGGCGGAGAACGGACCGTGAACTCCGCTATGCGTGCAGATGCCACCCGAACGCGTCCGTCCGCTCACCGAACGGGGCGGGCCCGCGAATTGCAGCAAAGTGCGAAGCGGACACCGGACGTCGGCACCTGTCTACGCGCATCGCTTTCACACACGCCGCGCCCGCCCGCGGGGCGGACGCGCACGCGCTCCGCCGGCCCGGACCGGGCCCACCGGCACCCCGTCCGTTCAGGCGCTTTACCAACGTTTTGCCCAGGCCTCACAGTTGGCCGGAATTCGCCCTTTCGGCGAGAACCGGCCGGACTTCGGGCACGGATGAGACCGGGGCGGCACTCTTGCGGCGCCGCTCGGGGCTGTGCTGCGGCGCGGGGGAAGCGGCCCGGCGGCGTTCGGGACTGCCCCGCGGCGGCGGCTCGGCGGCGTTCGGGGACGCGGGGAGGTCGGCCGCGGGTGTCCGGCGGACGCGGCGGGAGGACGTGCCGTACCCGTCGGCCCGCCCGGCTCAGCCCCCGGCGGGCGGCTCTCCGCTGAAGGGGGTGGCCTGGTGGAAGTAGAGCAGCCAGCCGTCACGCGTGCGCCGCCACAGGGAACTGCGGTGCGAACGCAGGCCCCCGCACTCCGTGTCGAAGGTGAGGTGCACCAGGTCCGCCGCGAGCCGGTCGCCCCGCATCCGTGACGCGGTGAGCGGCGCCGGACGTGGCGCGCCGGGGTCCGTGAGCATGGCGATGACCGCGTCGCGCTCCCAGAGCGTGCCGCTGCTGCCGATCTCCCGGAAGCCGGGGTGCAGCAGGGCGTCCAGGGCGTCCGCCGAGGCCCGCACCACGGGGTCCAGGAGGCGGAGCTCGCCCTCGACGGCGGCGGCCACGGCGGACGGCGGATCAGCCACGCGTCATCTCCACCAGCTTGGCCACGGTGTTCCAGTTGCGGCTGGTGGCGATGAGGCCACGCGTCACGGCGGGCTTTCCGAGCGCCACGGCGAGCTTGGAGCGCCCGAGCCCGTCGGGCGCGTACAGGTAGAGGGCGCGGTCGCCCAGCCGGAACTCCTCGGGGCGGAAGGAGTCGGCGTCGAGCGAGGCGAAGCGCGTGGCGTCCACGGCCCGGTCGAAGTAGGTGACGTGCAGCTGCCTGCCCTCGAGTCCGGCGGCCGGGAACGGGCAGGCCTCGGCCACGCCCGCGAGGTAGGCGCCCGAGCGGACGAGGCAGTCCACCGGGAAGCCGAACCGCTCCTCGACGGCCCGCTCCAGCCCGGCGGCCAGGGCGCTCTCGTCGTCCGACGCGCTGCGGAACACGGCGTTCCCGCTCTGCAGGTGGGTGGCGACGTCCTCGTGCCCCAGCTCACCGAGCAGTGCGCGCAGTTCGGCCATCGGCACCCGCCGGTGGCCGCTCACGTTGATCCCCCGCAGCAGCGCCGCGTACATCGTGCTCATGGCACCACCCTAGAACGGCGCACGGCGCGCGACCGCCGCGCCCCGTGGGGGAGGGCGCGGCGGTCTTCCGTTCGTTCCGTCCGGGCTACTCCACGATCTTCAGGAGCTTGTTCGCCGTGCCCTGGGTCGCGTTGGAGATGGCGTCCGGGGTGGCGCCCTCGGTGAGCGCGGTGGCGACCTCCTCGGGGGTGGCGTCGGGGTGCCCGCCGAGGTAGACGGCCGCGGCGCCGACGACGTGCGGGGTCGCCATGGACGTACCGGAGATGGTGTTCGTGGCGTCGTCGCTGTCGTTCCAGGCCGACGTGATGTTCGAGCCGGGGGCGTAGATGTCCACGACCGAGCCGTAGTTGGAGAACGACGACTGCTCGTCGTCCACCGTGGACGAGGCGACCGTGATGGCCTCGGGGACGCGGGAGGGGGAGCCCTGCCCGGCGTCGCTCGACTCGTTGCCCGCGGCGACGGCGAAGGTGACCCCGGAGGCGATGGCCTTCTGGACCGCGGCGTCCAGGGCCGGGTCCGCGGAGCCGCCGAGGCTCATGTTGGCGACGGAGGGGCCCTCGTGGTGGGCGGTGACCCAGTCGATGCCGGCGACGACCTGCTCGGTGGTGCCCGAGCCCGAGTCGTCCAGGACGCGGACGGCAACGATCTTCGCCTTCTTGGCCACCCCGTGCGCCGCGCCCGCGATGGTCCCGGCCACGTGGGTGCCGTGCCCGTTGCCGTCGTCGGCGTCGTCGTCGTCGTCCACGGCGTCGAAGCCCGAGGTGGCGCGCCCCTCGAAGTCCTCGTGGGTGACGCGGACACCGGTGTCGATGACGTACGCGGTGACGTCCCCGCCGGCCGAGTCCGGGTAGGTGTACGCGTCGTCACCGGCGGTGCCGGTCTGGTCGATCCGGTCGAGCCCCCAGGACGGGGGGTTGTCCTGGGTCGCGTCGATGTGGAACTTCTTGTTCTGGACGACCTTCGACACGGCCGGGTCGGCGGCGAGGCGCTTGGCCTCGGTGTCCGAGAGCCCGCTGGCGGAGAAGCCGTTGATGGCCGAGCTGTAGTTCCGTTCGAGCGTGCCGCCGTACTGCTTCGCCAGACCGGCCTTGTCGGCCTTCCCGTCCAGCATCACGATGTAGCTGCCGGAGACGGCCGTCGCCGCGTCCGCGCCGTAGACGGTGCCCAGGGCGGGTGCCGGGGCGGCTCCCGCGAAGGGGGTGGCGAGCAGGGTGACACCGGCGGCCGCGGCCACCGCGGTTATCGCGGCGGTGAGCCTGAACGAGTGCGCGCGCTTGTGAATTGCCATGAAGAGGGGTCTCCTCGTCATTCTTTGTGGGGGGATTGGCCCTCGGCCGGAAGATCTCCGGGGGCTGCATCGAAACACTGCTCGATTGACGCGCCCAGATCAAGAACTTCATGTAGCCGTCACGCACTCGGCAAGCTTTCGACACAGAAAAGTCGTGCACTCCGCCCCAAGTCGGGCAAACCATCTAGCGCCTTCCGAACAAAGGCGCGTAGTTGAGTTCCGGACGAGTGAACTTGACCCGATCAGGCGCACATGACCGCACCTCGTTGCTAACGGACACAGGAGCGGAATGACATGTTTCGTTTGTGCACATCGCCAGCAACACACCCCATTCCTCACGCACGGACGCGTGGCGTACCGCTCGTACGGCCATCCGGGACGACGAGGCATCGGCCGGAGCGGGGGCGCCCGCGCGATCCGCGTGCGCCGAGCCCGTACCGGCGGCGAACCTGCCGTCGCAGGTCCAGCACGGACGCCGCGCCCGGGTCGCGGTCATCGGTCTCGGTTACGTCGGCCTGCCGACCGCGCTCTCCCTCCACGCCGCCGGCCACACGGTGGTCGGCGTGGACACGAGCGAGCCCCGGCTGGGAGACATCCGCTCCGGCCGGGTCGACCTGCTGCCCTCCCAGCACGGCCGGCTGGCCGCGGCGCTCCGGGACGCGGGCTTCCGGCTGACCGCGGACCCCGCCGCGGTCGTGGAGACGGACGCGGTGATCATCTGCGTGCCCACCCCGGTCGACGAGCGGCTCGTGCCCGATCTGGGCGCGCTGACCGCCGCCTGCTCGTCGGTGGTGGCCCACGCCGTCCCGGGGCAGCTGCTGGTCCTCACCTCGACCAGCTACGTCGGCACCACGCGCGACCTCCTGGTCGGGCCGCTCGCGGCCAGGGGGCTGCTGCCCGGTACCGATGTCTTCGTGGCGTTCGCCCCCGAGCGGATCGATCCCGGCAACCCCGCGCACTCCCCCGACAGGACCCCGCGGGTCATCGGCGGCCTCACCCCCCGGAGCACCGAACTCGCCGCCTCGCTGCTGGCCGGGACGGCTCCCTCCGTCCACCGGGTGGACAGCCCGGAGGCCGCCGAGATGAGCAAGCTGTGGGAGAACACCTTCCGGGCCGTCAACATCGCACTGGCCAACGAACTGGCGGAGAACTGCCTTGAGTTCGCACTGGATCCCCGGCAGGTCATCGAGGCCGCGGCCACCAAGCCGTACGGCTTCATGCCCTTCTACCCGGGCGCCGGCGTCGGCGGGCACTGCATCCCCTGCGACCCGCACTACCTGCTGTGGCAACTGCGGGCCAGACAGGTGGCGTCCCCCCTGGTGGACGCCGCGATGACGGCGATCGCCGAGCGGCCCGCCCGGGTCGCGGGCAAGGCCCGTGAAGCGCTCGCGGCACGCGGGCTGGACATCTCCGGTGCCCGGGTGCTGATCCTGGGCGTCGCCTACAAACCCGGTGTGGCCGACCTGCGGGAGAGCCCCGCACTGGAGATCATGGACCGGCTCACGGCCTGGGGCGCCACCGTCGAGTACGCCGACCCCCTGGTGCCCCGCCTGGAGCGGCAGGGCCTCGTACGGCACAGTGTCGGCGCCCCCGAGGCACTGGACTGGGACCTGGTCGTCGTCCACACCGTGCACCCCGGCACGGGCCTGGACTGGCTGGGCGGCCGCGCGGCGGTCCTGGACGTCACGCACCGCCTCGCCACCGCGGTCTCCGGCGCCGCCGTATGAGCGCATCCCCAGCCCCTGCCCGGGGCCGCGCGCCGAGCCGGCGTGCGCTGCTCGCCGCGGCGGTCGCCACCCCGGCCGCGGGGATCGCCGGAGTGCTCACCTCGGACGGGCGGGATCCGGTCACCTCGGGCCCGCCCGCCGACGCCAAGGCGCCGGGCGGCCCCCCGTCCGCCGGGACACCGTGGCCGCCGGCGCCCGGCGGCGACGCGGGAGGCCGCTTCCGCCCGGCCTTCCCGGTGGACGGCCTGGTCACCAACGAGTACGCCTGCGCGCACCCGGACGCGGGGGACGCCCGCGTCTCCCGGGACTGGGTCGCGACCAGCGGTTCGCTCTTCGCCCGCTGGGCCTTCGGATGGACCGGCGTGCCCGACGGCGAGGCACCGGGCCCCGACTCCGGCCTGCACACCGGGTCGTCCGTCTTCCGTCTCGTCACCCGGCGGCGGGACTTCGCCGACACCACCGTGCGGTGCTGGGTGTTCCTGAGGCCCCCGGGCACCACCGGCCGCACCCCCGCGCGCGACTGGGACGGCGGGCACCTCTGGCTCCGCTACCGCAGCCCGCAGGAGCTGTACGCCCTGAGCTTCCGCCGCCGGGACGGCACGGTCGCCCTCAAGCGCAAACACCCGGCCCCCGGTGCTCCCCCGGACCGGGAGGGCGTCTACACGACCCTCGCCACGGCCGGCCACGCGCTCGACTACGGCCGCTGGCACCTGGTGACCGGCACCGTGAACGGGTGCCGGGACGACCGGGTCAGGATCGCGCTGTCGCTGAACGGACGGACGGTCCTCGAGACGGAGGACGGCGCACCGGGCGGGCTGACCACGGCCGGCGGGGTCGGACTGCGCGGCGACAACACCGAGATGGCCTTCTTCGGCTTCACGGCCGAGGACTCCACGGGCCGCCGCGCCTGCGCGGAGCCCACGGCGGAAGGGGCGGCGCGGTGAACGCCCTCCAGCGGCCGGCGGCCCGGCCCCGGCCCTCCGCGCGGCGGTCCGTGCCGGGCCCCCGCGGCCTGCGCGAACTCAAGCGACGCGTCGCCTCCCCCGGCCCGGCCACCGCGCACGGGGTACGCCGGCTGCTCGTCCTGCTCTGCCTCATGCCGCTCCTGGTCGTCCTGGCCCACCACGCCGCACGGCTGCCCCGGCTGAACCTCCCCGTCTGCTACGGCCTCGTCGTGCTGGCCGGCACGATCGCCATGCTCTACATCGCCTACAGCAGGTACGAGGACCCCGCCGAGGGCGAACTCCGGGTGCGGCCGGGCCCGAAGGAGAGCTTCCCGCCGCTGTCGGCGGAGCCCACGGTCACCTTCCTGCTCGCCGTCAAGGACGAGGTGGACGGCATCGAGGCGTGCGTGCGCTCCATGGCCGCCTCCGACTGCCCCGGCGTGCGGATCGTCGTGGTGGACGACCACTCCCAGGACGGCACGGGCGACGTACTGCGCGGGCTGGAGGACGAGCTCGGCATCACCGTCATCCGGCTGGACGCCAACGTCGGCAAGAAGAACGCGCTGGTCCGCGGCTGCGAGCTGGCCGACACCGAGATCATCGCCTTCACCGACTCCGACTGCGTCCTCGCCCCCGACGCCCTGCGCCGCTGCGTGCGGGCCCTGGTCGCCCATCCCGAACTGGGCGCGGTGAGCGGCCACTGCCGCGCTCTCAACACGGCGTCAGGTTTCCTGGCGAGGGCTCAGGACGTCTGGTACGAGGGCCAGTTCAGGGTGTCCAAGGCGGCCGAGGCCTCCTTCGGCTCGGTGACCTGCGTCTCGGGGCCCCTGGCGGTGTTCCGCCGGGACGCCGTCTACAACTACCTGCCGGCCTGGGCCGCCGACCGGTTCATGGGCGCCCCGTTCCGCTTCGCCACGGACCGCCAGCTCACCGGATACGTCCTCGGGCAGGCGTGGCGGGGCGAGGCGCTCAAGCGCCGCCACGCCGGATCCCCCTTCGTCGCCGAGGACTTCGCCGTGCGCCGCTGGCGCGTCGGCTACGTGCGCTCCGCGAAGGTGTGGACCGACGTGCCCGCCCGGCTGGGGCCGCTCCTGGGCCAGCAGGTCCGCTGGAAGAAGAGCTTCATCCGCAACCTCTTCTTCACCGGGTCCTTCATGTGGCGCCGCGGCCCCGGTCCCGCCGCCCTCTTCTACGGGCACGTGCTGTGGGTGCTCGCCGCACCGGTCATGGCGTTCCGGCACCTGGTCTGGGCACCGGCGCACGGCGCCCTCCTCCTGACGCTCCTCTACTTCTGCGGGGTGGTCCTCAAGGGCTGCGTCTGGGGGCTCGCGTACCGGATCGACCACCCGGGGGACACCAACTGGCGCTACCGGCCGCTCATGAGCCTGTTCTCCGCGGTCCTGCTCGCCTGGCTGCTGCCGTACTCGCTGCTCACCGTCCGGCGCGGTGTGTGGTCCAGGGGGGCGGCGTGAGAGAGCCGGCCCGCGCGGTCGCCAGGATGCTGGCCGCGCTGCTCACCGCGGCGGCCGTCATCGCCGTGTACCTTCTCGTGCTCTCCCGGGGGACCCTTCCGTGACCCACTCCGCACCCAGGCGCGCGCTGCTCGGGCTGCTGGCCCTGGCCCTGGTCTGCGCGCCCTTCTACGGCGCCTGGCGCTACGACGAGTTCCGCAGGTCGGTGACGGCGCAGGAGGACCCTCCGGGCCCGGGGCCCGGAGGCGGCCCTGCGGCGGGCGCGCCCGCCGCAGGGGGCGGACCGGGCACCGCCCCCGTCGTCCTGGCGTACCACGACATCGCCCGGGGCAGCGACAGCCGCTACACCGTGACCCCCGAGGCGTTCGACGCCCAGCTGGCGGCCCTCGCGGCGGCCGGCTACCGCACCCTGAGCAGCGAGGAGTTCATCGCGTACCTGCGTGGGGGGCCGGCGCCGGGCCCGCGTTCGGTGTTCCTGACCTTCGACGACGGCTCGCACGGGCTGTGGGTGCACGCCGACCGCATCCTGGCCAGGTACCGCATGCGGGCGGCCGCCTTCCTCATCACCCGCTCGGTGGGCAGCCACCGCCCGTACTACCTCTCCTGGGAGGAGATCGGCCGCATGGCCCGCTCGGGGCGCTGGGACTTCGAGGACCACACCCGTGACCTGCACCGGCGGGAGGCCGTGGACGCGGCCGGGAACACGTCCTCCGCCCTGACCGGCCGGCTGTGGCTGCCCGGTGAGGGGCGACGGGAGACGGCCCAGGAGTACGGGCGGCGGATCGAGCGCGACCTCGACCGGTCGATCGGCGACCTCACCCGCCACGGCCTGCCCCGGCCCCGGCTCTTCGCCTACCCCTTCTCCGAGTCGCGGGGGCACGCCGCGGCGCTGCCCGCCGGCCGGATGCTGCGTGCGGCGCTCGCCGAGCGGTTCGAGACCGCCCTGACCAACAACTCCGACCGTCCGCTGCCCGCCGGGCGGCGGGCGGCGGCGGCGGGCGAGGTCCAGCGGGTGGAGGTGACGGCCGCCACCGGTACCCGGGACCTGCTGGCCGCCGTCGAGCAGTGGAGGTCGGTGTCCCCGGCCGAGTGCCCGGCCCCGCTCACGGAGCCGCGCCGGTGGCGGCGGGGCGACCGGTCCGGGGACGGCCTCGGGGAGTTCACCGGTTCCGGGCCCTACCCCGGCCGGACGGGGTACGCCGCCGCCTCGTACCGTCCGACGGGTTCCGCCGACTGGAACGACTACACCGTCGTCGCCCGGGTGGGCGGGCTGCGCGAGGCGCAGAACAACGCCGGGGTGATCGTGCGCGACGGCAGCCTCGTCCCGCTGGAGGTGTCGCTCAGCCACAGTTACGTCCGTCTGCGCGAGCACCGGGACGGCCGCTGGCGGGAGACCGGCCGCCACACCCTGACCGACGCGGCCGAGCACCGGATCACGATCACGGTGACCGGGGACCGGACCGTGGTCACGGTGGACGGCGGGAAGCGGATCGAGCGGGCCGCCGGGGCGGCCGGCGGCGACGCGGCCGGGGGGATCGCGCTCAGCGTGCGCAACGGCGGTCCGGCCGGGGGCTGGCCGCGCTTCACCTCCCTGACGGTGCGCCCGGCCTCCGGGAAGGCCGCGTCGTCCCAGCGGTGAGGGGCCTCCTCAGACGGGCAGTTCGGCCTCGATGAGGTCGGCTGCCCGCACGGTCCCGCCCTCCCCCGCCATCCGCTCCCGGATGACCGCCAGTCGCCCGGCGACCTCCGGGTCGTCGACCAGGGCGAGGACGGCGGCGCGCAGGGACGCGGCGTCCGCCTCCTCCTTCGGCAGGTGCCGGGCGACTCCGAGCGCCTGGAGCATGTCCGCGTTGCCGAACTGGTCGACGGCCTGCGGCACCGCCACCATCGGGGTGCCGGTGGCCAGCCCTTCCTGGCTGCCGCCGGCACCGGCGTGGGTGATGAAGGCGTCGGCCTGCCTCAGCACGGCCGTCTGCGGGACCCACGGGTGCACCTCGATGTTGTCCGGCACCTCCCCGAGTGCGGACGGACCGACACGGGCGCCGGTCTGGAGCACCACGTGCCAGTCCGGCAGGCCCCCGAACGCCTCGACGCACGCGCGGTAGAACGCGGGCTCGTCGGTGTACGCGGATCCGAGGGACACCAGCAGCACCTTCCGGGCGCCGGGGGGCCGTTCCCACCCGCCCTGGGCTGCCCGGTCCCCCTGGCAGGCGCCGACGAACGTGAACCGGGTGCGGTCCACGCGGTCGGCGTGCGGCTGGAGCACCTCGGGAATCAGCACCAGGCCGCGGCGGGGCCGGGCCACGAAGTCGTCCGGGGAGAGGTGACCGAGACCGTGTTCCGTGAGCCAGTCCGTGAACCGCGCGAAGTACGCCCGGCCCCGCGCGGTCCTCCTCAGCTCGGCGTTCGCGGGCTCGCCCACCTCTTCCGCGTACCCCTCCCAGGGAACCAGGTTGGGCCAGAGCTGGACGGCGGGGACGCCCCAGCGGTGGGCGAGGGCGCGGGCCGGGTAGGAGGTGATGTCGTGCAGGACGAGGTCCGGCTCGTCCCCCTCGAAGGCATCGGCGAGCTGCGGGAGCGCCTGGACGGCGTCGTCGAGGAACGGCTCCTTGAAGTCGATGGGTTCGCTGCCCCAGCCCTCCGGATCGGTGGGCAGCGTGGAGGTGTGGACCACCGGCTCGGCCCCGGTGGCGGCGACCGTCGCGGCGAAGGAGGCCGGGATGGCGTAACTGACGCGGTGCCCGCGGGCGACGAGCTCCCGGATGACGTCGAGGCTCGGGTTCACGTGCCCGTGGGCGGCGATGGAGAACATGGCGATGTGGGCACGCGGGATCGTGGTCATGCCCCGACCATAAGCGAGACGATACGTCTCGTCCACCGGTTTTCCCGCGCCCGTCCGGCGGACGCGGGGACCTCGGCCCGGGCGGCGGGTGCCCGAGCCCCCTGCCGCCGCCGGACCCGTCCGGCAGGCTTGCGTACCCGTGGCCCGCGCCCGCCGGGATCAGCGCTGGTAGCGGGCCAGCACCCGGTTCCCGTCGTCGACCAGACGCTTCCTCAGCTCTCCGGTGCCGATGGCCCCGCTGTAGTACTCCTGGAGCGCGGGGGTGGCGACCTTGTCCTTCCACTCCGGGTAGCCGCGCACCGACTGCGCGGGGGCGGGGCGCAGCGCCCGGGCGAGGGCGGCGCCCGTCGCCCAGCCGTTCTCCGCGGTGTGCAGGGCGGGGTCCGCCAGGGCCTCGGTGCCGGTGGGCAGCATCCAGTCCCCCCGGGCCAGCCGCACCATGTTCGCGGGGCGCAGCAGGAAGTCGATGAACCGCACGGCCTCCTCCTTGTGCGGACTGTCCTCGGCGACGGAGAGGGTCTGCGGGCTGACGCCCTGGGTGAGCCCGGCGCTGCCCGCCGGGGTGGGCAGCACGGTCCACGCGAAGCCTTCGGGGGCCTGCTCGACGACCTGCTGGCGGTAGGAGAATCCCAGCGGGACCATGGCGTACCTGCCGCCGAAGAAGCCGGGGAGCGTGTCGGATCCCCCCATGCCCAGGGCCGGGCGCGCGGCGCTGCGGTCGGAACCGACCTGGTCGCGGACCGTGCCGGGCATGACGCGGTCGCCCTCCTCGAACCGGACGGTCACCCTGCCGTCGGCGTCACGGTGGAAGAGCTGCCCGCCGGAGGAGAGGCCCAGGTTGAGGGTGACGGAGACCGGCTCCTTCAGCGGCCAGGCGACCCCGTACGTCCCCTTCCCCGTCAGCTTCTCGGTGACCTGCCGGAATTCGGGCCAGCTCCAGGGGTTCCCAGGGGTCGGGATCCGGACGCCCGACGCCGTGAGCATCTTCGTGTTGGCGATCAGGACCTTGGGCTCCTGGAGGAAGGGCACCCCGTAGACACCGCCGTCGAAGGTGGCGGCGGCCCAGGACCGCGGCGGGATGTCCCCGGTCAGCCGGTCCGGCAGCAGGGGCCGCAGGTCGGCGAGGTAGCCGCCGTAGGCGAAGTCGGCGAGGTCGTCGGAGGCGTCGTGGATGATGTCGGGCGCCTCGCCGCCCTCGAAGGAGGTGAGCAGCTGGTCGTGGACGTTGTCCCAGCTGCCCTGGACGTAGTCCACCTGGACGTCCGGGTGGGCGGCGTTCCATTCCCGTACGAGCTGCCTGTTGGCGTCGACGGACTCCTTCTGCCAGGCCAGGGACAGGAAGCTCAGCCGGACCGGGCCGTCCCCGCGGCCGCCCTCTCCTGAACAGCCGGCCAGCAGGAGGGCGAGCGCGGTCGTCAGCGCGACGGCGAGCGGGAGCGGGCGGCGGCGCATCAGTGCTTCACCGCCCCGGCGGCCAGACCGCCCGTGATGCGCCGCTGGACGAGCGCGAAGAGCACGAGCGAGGGGAGGGTGGCGAGGAAGGCGGCCGCGGCGAGCGGCCCGAGGTCGGCCACCCCCTCGGCGCCGAGGAAGTGCGTGAGTACGACCGGCAAGGTCTGCTTCTCCGGTGTCTTGAGCAGGACGAGTGCGAAGAAGAACTCGTTCCACGCGGTGATGAACGCGAAGAGGGCGGTGGCGGCGATCCCCGGGGCCAGCAGCGGCGCGGTGACGGAGAGGAGGATCCGCGCCCTCCCCGCCCCGTCGACGGCGGCGGCCTCCTCCAGTTCGGGCGGCACGGCCCGGACGTATCCGGTCAGCATCCAGAGGGCGAAGGGCAGCGACCAGACGACGTACACCAGGATCAGCCCCCACAGGGAGTTGATCAGGTGCAGGCGCTTGAGGACCAGGAAGAGCGGAATGATCACGAGGACGAAGGGGAAGGCCTGGCTGACCACGACCCACCCGGTGGCCAGCGAGGACAGCCGCCCACGGTGACGGGCCGTCACATAGGCCAGGGGGGTGGCGATGACGACGGCGATCAGGGCGGCGCAGAGCGCGGCGGTCAGGGAGTTGGCGGCGGCCCGGAGCAGCGGCTGTTCGCCGAAGGCCTGCCGGAAGTTGTCCAGGGTGGGGTCCCCGGGGATCCACGTGGGGTGCAGCGAGCCGAGCTCACGGGCCGGCTTGAAGGCGGTGGAGACCAGCCAGAGGAAGGGAAAGGCCAGGAAGACCAGGTAGCACAGGAGCGCGGCGTACTGCCCGGCGCGCGCGGTCCTGCCCGTACGGAGGCTCACGCGTCCCCGCCTCCCCTGAGCCGGCCGGCGAGGTGGACGGCGAGGAGTACCGAGACGACGGCGACCATCACGCATCCCATCGCCGCGGCGTAGCCGAACTGCCCGTAGCGGAAGGCCTCCTCGTAGGCGAAGAGCATGGGCAGCCGGGTGCGGCCGCCGGGTCCGCCGCTGGTCAGGACGTAGACCAGGGCGAAGGAGTTGAGGTTCCAGATGAGGTTGAGCGCGCTGATCGCGAGGGCCACGGGTCTGAGCGCCGGCCAGGTGACGGTACGGAAGCGGCGCCAGGCGCCCGCGCCGTCCAGGGCCGCGGCCTCGTGGAGTTCGTGCGGGGTGTTCTGGAGCCCGGCCAGCAGCGCGACGGTGGTCTGCGGCATGCCCGCCCAGACGCCGACGACGATCACGGCGGGCAGCGCGGTGCCGAGACCGGTGAGCCAGTCCCTGCCGTCGCCGAGCCCGAGATCGCGGATCGTCTCGTTGAGGATGCCCGCGTCGGGGGTGTAGACCAGGCGCCACATGATGCCGACGACGACCTCGGGCATCGCCCAGGGGATGATCGCGAGCGCTCTGGCGAGCCAGCGCAACCGCAGGTTCGCGTCGAGCAGCAGGGCGAGGCCGAGGGCGAGCACGAACTGGGGCACGGTGACTCCGGCCGCCCACAGCAGGCCGATCCGGAAGGATTCCCAGAACAGGCCGTCGTGCAGCAGGTCCTGGAAGTTGAGGACACCCGTCCACCGGGTGGAGCGGGTGCGGCCCGACTGGGCGTCGGTGAAGGCCAGCGCGATGCCGTACAGCAGGGGACCGACGCTCAGGACCAGGATCGGGAGGACGGCGGGCAGCACCAGGAACCAGACGGGGACGTCCCGTCGGCGGCCGGCGGCCCGTGCGTCCCCGGGGGCCTCACGTCCGGACCGCTTCGCCGCGGTCGCCACTGTCATGAATTCGACCCCTTCGCACCCTTGGATCGGTTTCATCCCCGTATTACCGCCCGAAGGGCCCTCGCCATCGTGCTGACGGGCGGCCCGTCCGTCAAGGTGGCCTGCGGGGATGAGAAAATCGGGCCATGGACGAAACGCGCGCACGTGAGGTACTGACCGCCGCGGGACTGCCCGGCGGAGCGGAACTCCTCGCGCTGGGCGAGAACGCGGTGTTCGCCGTCGGCGACCTGGTGGTGAAGGTGGGCCGGGACTCCGCCGGACACCCGGAGCTGCGGGAGCGGGCCGAGCGCGAGGTGGCCGTCGCCCGGTGGCTCGCCGCTTCCGGTGTACCCGCCGTACGGGCCGCCGAACCCCTGGCGCGGCTGGTGGAGGGCCACCCGCTGACCCTGTGGCACCGGCTGCCGGACGCCGTGCGCCCGCCAGAGCCGCGCGACCTCGCCCCTCTGCTCACCCAGGTGCACGCGCTCGCCCCGCCCGAGGACTTCACGCTGCCGCGCCGTGAGCTGCTCGGCGGCGTCGAGCGCTGGCTGCGGCTGGCCGGCGACGCGATCGATCCGGCCGACGCCGACTACCTGCGCGGGCGGCGCGACGGCTTCGCGAAGGCCGCCGCGGCCCTCGCCCCGCACCTGCCGCCGGGGCCGATCCACGGTGACGCGCTCCCCCGCAACGTCCACGTCGGCCCGGACGGTCCGGTGCTGGTCGACCTGGAGACGTTCTCCGCCGATCTGCGCGAGCACGACCTGGTGGTCCTCGCGCTCTCCCGCGACCGGTACGGCCTGGCGGCCGGCGCCTACGACGCGTTCACCGAGGCGTACGGCTGGGACGTACGCGCGTGGGAGGGGTGCGCGGTGCTGCGCGGGGCCCGCGAGACGGCGAGCTGCGCCTGGGTCTCCCAGCACGCCCCGGCGAACCCGAAGGCCCTGGCGGAGTTCCGCCGCAGGGTGGCGTCCCTGCGTGAGGACGACGCCGAGGTGCGCTGGTACCCGTTCTGACGGACGGCCGGACGGGCCGGCTCCCGGAGGCACGCACCGCCCGGCCCGCCTCCGTGCGGTGTCCCCGGGCCCGGCGTTCCCGCCGAGCGCCGGGCGGCGGCCCCGCCCTTCCGGCGGCCGGCCGGAGGGGGCTGCCCGTATGCTTCCCGCGACCGCGTCGCCCCTCCGGAACGGAGCCTCACCCTCATGCTCATATCCCGCTCGGACACCGCGACATGGAGCCTCTCGGCAGCGGCGGCCTGCGCCCTGCTCGTCGGCTGTTCCGCCTCGGTCAGCGTCGGGAACTCCGAGCCGAAGCTGTCCTCGGACAAGCTCGCCGCCACGGTCTCCGAGAAGCTCGCCCGGACGACGGGTCAGCCGGAGCCGGACATCACCTGCCCCGAGGACCTCACCGGGAAGACCGGAACCACCACGCGCTGCACCCTCACGGCGGACGACGGCAGCACCCTGGGGGTGACGGTGACGGTCACCTCCGTCGACGAGGGAAAGATCGACTTCGACATCAAGGCCGACGAGACGGCCTCACCGGCTCCGAACTGACCTCCGGAACGCGCTCAGCGGCTCCGGACCGGCACTCCGGGAACGCTCTCCCCCGGCTGCGGCTCCCGCCGCCGGGGGATGAGCGGCCAGGCGGGCTCCACGACCGCCGACGGATCCGCGGTGCGCCGCAGATAGGCCTGGAGCGAGAGGGACTGCTCGGCCGCGGCACGCACCTGGAGGCCGTGCAGGTCATCCAGCGGCATGCCCCCGACGGGCCGGTGCCTCTCCCCGAGGCACCGCACCACGCGGGCCGCGGCGACCGCGTCCGCCTTCGCGTCGTGCGCGTCGTCGAGCGGCACCCCGTAGTGGGCGCAGAGGGCGTACAGGGCCCGCTTCCCCCTCCGGTACCTGTCGACGTGCTTGTCGATCACCAGCGGATCGATGACGGGCGAGGGGACGCCCCCCAGGCGTTCGCTGAGCGACTCGACCCCGTGCCTCCGGCACTCGCGGTCGAGGAGCGACAGGTCGTAGCGCGCGTTCATCACCACCAGCGGCGTCCCGGAGCGCAGACCGTCGGCGACGGCGCGGGCGATCTCCTCGACCGCGGCGGCCGCCTCCATCCCGTGCGCGCGGGCCCGCTCCGTCGAGATGCCGTGGATCGCCGACGCCTGCTCGGGTATGGCCACACCGGGATCCAGCAGCCAGGTCCGCTCCCCGGAGAGGGATCCGTCCGCCTCCAGCCGGACGACCGCGGCCGTCACGATACGGTCGGTCTCGACGTCCGTCCCCGTGGTCTCCAGGTCGAACGCCATCAACGGTCCGCTGATCCAGCTCATCCCGTACCTTCCCTTCCGTGCTGCTTTCCCCCGGTGAGAACCACCTTCGCACGCGGCACTGACAACGCCGGAAGGGGCGTCAGGAGACGGGGCGGGAGTCCGTCCAGACCGACTCGAACTCCTCGCGGTACGTCTCGAAGAGGCCGTGCTCACTGTCCTGCCCCGCCCTGACCACCGCACGCCCGCCGCCGCGCAGCACCAGCACGGGCGCCTCCATGCCGCGTGCGCGCCGCAGGTACGGCTGGACGACCCCGACCGCGTCGGGCCCGTCGCCGTCCACCAGGTAGGCCGTGAAGCGCGGGGTCTCGTCGAAGACCTGGATCTGGAAGGCGCCCGGGTCGCGGAGCTTGGAGCGCACCCGGCGCATGTGGAGGATGTTCATCTCCACCGAGCGGCTCAGCTCGCCCTTCTTGAGGCCCAGTTCGCGCTCGCGGCGCTTGACCGCGCTGCTCGCCGGGTTGATGAACAGCAGCCTGACCCGGCAGCCCGACTCGGCGAGGCGGACCAGCCGGCGCCCCGAGAAGTTCTGCGTGAGGAGGTTGAGCCCTATGCCGATCGCGTCCAGCCGCCGTGCCCCGCCGAACAGGTCCTCGGCGGGCAGCTGGCGCTGCAGCCGGACCCGGTCCGGGTGGACGGAGACCACGTCGGCATAGCGGTCGCCGACCAGTTCCTCCACGGCGTCCACGGGCAGCCGGTCGGCGGACGGGACCGCGGCACCGCTGCCGAGGATCTCCAGGAGCCGCGCGGAGGCCCGCTCGGCCTGCGCCAGCACGGCCTCGTTCAGCGCGCGGTTGCGGGAGACGACGTTGCGCGCCACCTCCAGCTCGTCCAGCGCGAGCTCGACCTCGCGGCGGTCGTCGAAGTACGGCTCGAAGCAGGGCCAGTGCTGGACCATCAGCTCCCGCAGCTGCGGGAGCGTCAGGAAGCTCAGGACGTTGTCGTCGGCCGGGTCGAGCAGATAGCCCTTGCGGCGCGACACCTCCCGGACCGCGACGGCGCGCTGCACCCACTCCTGCCCCGCGGGTCCGGCGGCGGCCACCACCCAGTCCTCGCCGTGCACCGGCTCGTAGACCGGCCGGATCACGGCGGAGACCACGGCGCGCAGCCGCTGCTCCACCAGATTCAGCCAGATGTACGCACGCCCGGCCCGCTGCGCCCGTGTGCGCACCTCGTTCCAGGCGTCCGCTCCCCAGTCCAGCTCATGCCCGATCTCCATGGGCTGTGCGAGGGAGACAGCCCCTGGCGGCGCATCGGTCGATTCCCCCTCGTGACCTGTGTCACCTGGGGGCAGCTCGAACCCTCCCGAGCTCACCCGCGCACCGCCTTCCGCTCCCCCACCAACGATCAAGGAAGGGTACTCCGGCAGCGGGAGCCGGTGCAGCCGGTTGCACAGGCTCCTCACTCAACTCCCCTGTACCAAAGGCCCGTTCCTTGCGGTGCAATCGGGTGGAGTGAGATGGTTCATAGCGATTGCGCACCCCCTCGCAGGCCGCGTACCGGACGGAGGAGCCTCCCGGCGGCCCGGACCCCCTGTCCGGGCGACACCGAGGTGCCCCAGGTTGACCTGCCGGACGGATCGCTCGACGGGACCCGGCCGCACCGGTCGACGTACTAGGTACAGGACCGTCTTTCGGGGAGTATCGGGACGAAAACCCCCTGCACCCGGATCAGAAGTGGAAGAGTCCTATCTATGCAGGTCTGGCCGGGACACGCGTATCCCCTGGGCGCCACGTACGACGGCGCAGGAACCAACTTCGCGGTCTTCTCGGAGGCCGCCGACCGGATCGAGTTGTGCCTGCTGCACGACGACGGTTCGGAGACGGCGGTGGAGCTCCGCGAGACCGACGCCTTCGTCCGGCACGCCTACCTGCCCGGGGTGATGCCCGGGCAGCGCTACGGCTTCCGGGTGCACGGACCCTACGAGCCGCAGCGCGGGCAGCGCTGCAACTCGGCGAAACTGCTCCTCGATCCCTACGCGCGGGCGATCTCGGGGCGGATCCGGTGGGGCGAGGCGGTGTACGGCTATCCGTTCGGCAAGCCGGACGAGCGCAACGACCTGGACTCGGCACCGCACACGATGAGCTCGGTCGTGGTCAACCCGTACTTCGACTGGGGCGACGACCGCCGCCCGCGCACCCACTACCACCGCACGGTGATCTACGAGGCCCACGTGAAGGGCCTGACGATGCTCCACCCGGGCCTGCCGGAGGAGCTGCGCGGCACCTACGCGGGCCTCGCGCACCCGGAGATCATCGCCCACCTGACGGAGCTGGGGGTCACCGCGATCGAGCTGATGCCGGTGCACCAGTTCGTCCAGGACCACCGGCTGGCCGACGCCGGGCTGGCCAACTACTGGGGCTACAACACCATCGGCTTCTTCGCCCCGCACAACGCCTACGCCTCCTGGGGCGACCGCGGTGAGCAGGTGCTGGAGTTCAAGCAGGCGGTGAAGGCGCTGCACCAGGCGGGCATCGAGGTGATCCTCGACGTCGTCTACAACCACACGGCGGAGGGCAACCACCTCGGTCCGACGCTCTCCTTCCGGGGTCTGGACAACGCGTCGTACTACCGGCTGGCCGACGACCAGAAGTACTACATGGACACCACCGGCACGGGGAACTCCCTGCTGATGCGGTCGCCGCACGTGCTCCAGCTGATCATGGACTCGCTGCGGTACTGGGTGACCGAGATGCATGTGGACGGCTTCCGCTTCGACCTGGCCGCGACCCTCGCACGCCAGTTCCACGAGGTGGACCGGCTGTCCTCCTTCTTCGACCTGGTGCAGCAGGACCCGGTGGTCAGTCAGGTGAAGCTGATCGCGGAGCCCTGGGACGTGGGCGAGGGCGGCTACCAGGTGGGGAACTTCCCGCCGCTGTGGACCGAGTGGAACGGCAAGTACCGGGACACGGTGCGCGACCTGTGGCGGGGCGAGCCCCGCACCCTCGCGGAGTTCGCTGGGCGCCTCACGGGCTCCTCCGACCTCTACCAGGACGACGGCAGGCGCCCGCTGGCCTCGATCAACTTCACCACCTGCCACGACGGCTTCACGCTGCACGACCTGGTCTCGTACAACGACAAGCGCAACGACGCCAACGGCGAGGGCAACCGGGACGGTGAGAGCCACAACCGCTCGTGGAACTGCGGGGCGGAGGGGGAGACCGAGGACAAGGAGGTCCTGGAGCTGCGCAGCCGTCAGATGCGCAACTTCATCGCCACCCTGATGCTCTCCCAGGGCGTTCCCATGCTGAGTCACGGCGACGAGTTCGCGCGGACCCAGCGGGGCAACAACAACGGCTACTGCCAGGACAACGAGCTCTCCTGGGTCCACTGGCCCGACCCGGCCGCCGCCTCGCGTGCGGAGGACGGCGACGAGGGCGCGGCCGGCACGGACACGAGCCTGCTGGAGTTCACCCGGTCCATGGTCTGGCTGCGCCGGGACCACCCGGTCTTCCGGCGCAGACGCTTCTTCCACGGCCGCCCGGTGGAGGGCACGCACGACGAGCTGTCCGACATCGCGTGGTTCACCCCGAGGGGCGAGGAGATGACCCAGCGGGACTGGCAGGCCGCGCACGCCAAGGCCATGACGGTCTTCCTCAACGGCCACGCCATCTCCGAGCCGGGCCCGCGCGGTGAGCGGATCGCGGACGACTCGTTCCTGCTGATGTTCAACGCGGGCGCCGAGGGGCTGGAGTTCACCGTTCCGATGAACCACGGCAAGCAGTGGCAGGTCGTGGTGGACACGGCGATCCCGGACGGGGTGCCGCCGGGTGCGGGGCCCAGGGTCTCCGCGGGTGAGCGGGTGACGCTGATCGGGCGCAGCCTGACGGTGCTCAAGCGCCCCGCGTAGGCCGATGGGGTGATGCCACGGGCCGGGCGGGGCCGCCGGGGCGGTGCCGGGCGCCGGAGAGGTGGGAGAGAGCCGCCCGGCTGGGTACGTAGGTGTCCATGACGCCCACCGCCACGTACCGGCTTCAGCTCCAACCGGACTTCCCGTTCGCCGCCGCCGCCGAGGCCGTGCCGTATCTCGCCGGGCTCGGCGTCTCCCATCTGCACCTGTCCCCCGTCCTGGAGGCCGTGCCGGGTTCCGGGCACGGCTACGACGTCGTCGACCACGGCACGGTGCGGGCCGAGTTCGGGGGCGAGGAGGGCTTGCGGGAGCTGGCCGCCACTGCGCGCGCCCACGGCCTCGGGCTGGTGGTGGACATCGTGCCGAACCACATGGCCGCCGCGCCCCGCCACAACCTGCCGCTGTGGGAGGTGCTGCGCGAGGGGCCGGAGTCACCGTACGCCCGCTGGTTCGACATCGACTGGGCGGCGGGCGGCGGAAAGGTGCTGCTGCCCGTGCTGGCCGGGCGCGTCGGCGCGGAGAGCGGCGGCTTCGAGCCGGGGACCAGGGACGACGGCACGCCCGTGCTCCGGCACGGCGACCTCGAGTTCCCGGTGCGCGAGGGTACGGCGGACCTCCCGCTGCCGGAGCTGCTGGCGGCGCAGCACTACCGGCTCGCCTGGTGGCGGCTGGGCAGGACGGAGCTGAACTACCGGCGCTTCTTCACCGTCTCCGACCTGATCGGGGTCCGGGTGGAGCACCCGGAGGTCTTCGCCGCCACCCACGCCAAGATCCTCGAACTGGTGCGGGACGGAGTGGTCGAGGGCCTGCGCGTCGACCACCCGGACGGGCTGGCCGACCCCGCCGCGTACCTGGGGCGGCTCGGTGACGCCACCGGCGGGCGGTGGACGGTGGTGGAGAAGATCCTCACCGGCGCGGAGTCCCTGCCGGCGGGGTGGGCGGTCGCGGGGACGACCGGGTACGACGCGCTGCACCGGATCGACGGCCTGTTCACCGACCCGATGGGAGCGGCGGATCTCCTCGGCCGCTACCGGGACTTCGCGGGGCCGTCGGGCGACCGCGGCGGCTACTGGACGGCGACCGTCCGCCGGGCGGCGTACCGCGTGGTCACCCATGAGCTGGCCGCCGAGACGGAGTGGCTGACCCGCCTCGCCGTCGAGGCGTGCGCCGGGGACCCCGCGCTCCACGACCACGCGCCGTGGGCGCTCCGCACGGCGGTGCGTGAGCTGCTCGTACGGGTGCCCGTCTACCGGCCGTACGTCACGGCGGGCGGCCCGCTCTCGGAGACCGCCGAGTCGACGCTGCCGCCCGAGGCGGTGCGGGACGCCAAGGCGGCGTTCACCGTCCCCCAGGAGGCGGAGGCCGTCGACGTGGTGCGGGACCTGGCGCTGGGCCGCCTCGGCGACGGGCCGGAGCGGGCGGCGTTCTGCGTGCGGTTCGCGCAGACGGCGTCCGCGCTGCACGCCAAGTCGGTCGAGGACACGGCGTTCTACCGTTACGTCCCGCTGATCTCGGCGACCGAGGTGGGCGGCGATCCGGGGCGGCCCGCGGTGAGCCCGGAGGAGTTCCACGCGTTCTGCGCCCGCGTCGCACGGGACTGGCCGGCGACCGGCACGGTCCTGACGACCCACGACACCAAGCGCAGCGGCGACCTCAGGGCCAGGATCGCCGTCCTGTCCGAGTGCCCCGAACGGTGGTCCTCGCTGGTGGAGCAGTTGTCCAGGGCGACGCCCGTACCGGCGCCCGACCCCCAGCTGGCCTGGCAGGCCTGGCAGTCGGCGTACGGCTGCGCGGGGCTGCCGGCGGGTGAGCTGGCCGCCAGGCTGGAGCCGTCGCTGCTGAAGGCGGTGCGCGAGGCGGGTCTGTTCACCAGCTGGACCGAGCCGGATCCGGTGTACGAGCGGGCGGTGACCGACTTCGTGGCGGCCGGGCCCGGCGGGCACACGGGTGAGGCGCGGTCGATGATGACCAGGTTCGCGGAGTCGCTGGGGCCGTTCGTGCGCGCCAACGTGCTGGGGGCCGCGCTGGTGCACCTGACGATGCCCGGGGTCCCCGATCTGTACCAGGGCACGGAGCGGGAGTACATCGCGCTGGTCGACCCGGACAACCGGCGACCGTTCGCCCGGCCGGGCGGGGGCGAGGACGAGAAGGCCGCGCTCACCACGGCGGCGCTGCGGCTGCGCGGGGAACGCCCGGAGCTGTTCGGGGAGTCGGGCACCTACGCCCCGCTGGCGGCGCGGGGTTCCGCCGCCGCGCACTGTCTGGCGTTCTGCCGGTCCGGCGAGGTCGTCACGGCGGTGACCCGGCTGGCGCTGCGGCTGGACGAGGAGGGCGGCTGGCGCGACACGGAGCTGACGCTGCCCGGCGAGGGGCCGTGGACCGATCTCCTGTCCTCCGGACGGGAGTTCACGGGGCCCGTGGTCACCGTGGCGGAACTCTTCGCGGACCGGCCGGTGGCACTGCTCGTCAGGGCGGGGCGGCGGGGCTGAGAACAGGGCCGGGGTGCCTCCGGGATCCGGCGGCCGGGTCCGGGCGCCATCAGCCCCGTACCGGTGCCGGCGCCGCGTCCGGACCGCGGTTCACGGCGGCGGTTCGCCGGGGCGGTTCGCCGGGGCGGTTCGCTGGGGGGGCGGGAGGGAACGCCACCGGCGCACCCGTGTCGCCGTGGCGGCGGTCAGGCGGGTGGCACGGGCAGTGAGGCGGAGAGCCGGAAGGTCATCCGGCCGAAGCTGACCTGGTCGCCGTCGCGCACCACGACCGATCCGACGACCCGCTGGCCGTTGACGCACGTACCGTTCGTCGAGCCGAGATCGCGCAGGACCCACCGGCTGCCGTGCGCGGTCAGTTCGGCGTGCGTCCGCGACACGGTCTCGTGGCTGAGCCGGAGTCCGTTGCCCGGGTCGCGGCCGATGCGCAGCGGGGTGGGGCCGGGCATCGGCAGGAGGAGTCTCGGCAGCCGCTCGGACTGCCAGGCCCGGCGCACCCGGGCCGGGAAGGCGGATATCCCGCCGACCGCTCGGATCAGGCCACCGGACCAGCGCCCGCCCGTGTCCAGGTCCGAGGTGAGGGCCTTCAGCTCCTCGGACCGCCGGGCGGTGAGGGCGAGTTCCATGCGGCGCAGGAAGGTGTCGTGGGAGAGCTTTCCCTGGGCGGCGCCGTCTCTGAGCACACCGAGTACACGGTCGCGCTCGGCGTCCGAGAGCCGAGCGGGATACGTGTGGGGCTCGAAGAAGGACGTCACAGCACCGATTGTCGGGCCGGGAGCCCCGGAGTGTCCAGACAATGCCCGTTCCGGGCGGCCCTGACCTGCGCCACAGCGGACAAATACCGCCCGTCCGTGGCCGGAAAGTTGTTATCGTCACGGGCCGCCACCAGACGCGGCACACCCATCGAGGAGACTTTGTGATCCCTGCACCACCGGAACTGACCATCCGTCCGCTCACCGGGGCGGACGAACTCGGTCTCTTCCAGCGTCTTTCCTACGTGCTCGACCACGAGCTCGCCGACGACCTCGCGGCGGGCCGCCGCCTCCCCGGGTGGATGTGGGTGGCCCTGCGCGGCGACCGGGTCCTCGCCCGGCTCGCGTGGTGGACGGGACAGCAGGGGGGCGATCCGGTGTTCCTCGACTTCTTCGACCTGGACGACACCCTGCCGGAGCCGGAGCGCGGGGCGATCGGGCTCGAACTGCTGGAGAAGGCGACCGCCGCGGTCGTGCCCGCCGGGGCCGTCCGGCCCGAGTACGGCCGCTTCGTCCCGCCGGACTGGCGTCAGGACCCGGTCGCACGTGAGGCCGTCGAGGCCCGGATACGGGTCATGGAGGCGAGCGGCGCCAGGATGCTGGTCGAGCGGCTGCGCCTGGAGTGGCGGGAGGGCACACCGGTGCCCGAGGCCGACGGCCGGCTGGTGTTCCGCCCGGTCGCCGGACGCGAGGACCTCCTCGCGCTGATGGCCCCGGTGATGGAGGGCACGCTGGACGCGCACGGGCAGCAGGACCTGGCGTCCGGGCTGACCACCCGTGAGGCGGCGGAGAAGCAGTACGACGAGGAGTTCGCCGCTCTGCGTACGCCGCGGGAGTGGTGGCGGATCGCGGAGCTGCCGGACGGGGAGCCGGTGGGCTTCGTCATTCCGGCGCGCAACAACTACCACCCGATGATCTCCTACATCGGGGTGCTGCCCGCGCACCGCGGCCGGGGCTACATCGACGAGATCCTCGCCGAGGGCACGCGGGTGCTCGCCGCGCAGGGTGTGGAGCGGATCAGGGCGGCCACGGACCTCGGCAACGTCCCCATGGCCAGGTCCTTCGCCCGCCTCGGCTACGTCAACTTCGAGCGCGCCTTCGACATGGTGTGGGACGAGGCGTGATCCGGCGGACGTGAACGCCCGTCCGGACGACCGCCCGGACGGGGAGGGAGGCGGGGCCCGTGCGTGACCTCTGCGTCCCCAGCCCCCGCCCGCAGGACCGGGGCCCGGACCCGGTCCGACCGGGAGCGCTCCCTCCCCCGGGATGTCCCGGAGGACACCCCCTGACCCGTACGGTCGTGCGGCCACTCACCCCGAGCGGCGACAGCCGTCCGCGGCCTTCCACGCGTAGCGGTAGCGCTCGACCAGCGGCTCTGCGTCCGCCGCCCCGGGATCCCGTGAGGAGCCCGCCGACGCGGTGGTCCTGGAGATGCTGCGCCAGGTCCACCCGGAGACGCCGCGTCGTCCCCGAGGCACGGGGCACGGTCACGGCTACGGCCTGCCCGTGGAGAGCACCCGCTCCCTCACGGCGCGGGTGCCTCCACCGTGGCGGGCGCGACGGGCCTCGGGAACACCCCGACGGCCGCCGCGTCCGCAGGGGCCGGTCACCACGTCATCCGGGAGCGTGTTCACCCGGTGTGAGCACCGGACCGCGCGTGCCGCCGGTGCGCTGGGCGCGGATCACGTCGCGGTACCAGGCGTAGGACTCCTTCGGCGTCCTGCGCAGGGTCTCGTAGTCGATGTGGACCAGGCCGAACCGCTTGCTGGCGCCCTCGGTCCACTCGACGTTGTCGGTCAGCGACCAGGTGAAGTAGCCCCGCACGTCGACGCCCGCGTCGATGGCCTCCCGCAGCGCCCCCAGGTGGCCCTCCAGGAACGCGATGCGCCGCCCGTCGGCGACGGGCTCGTCGACCGCGCAGCCGTTCTCGGTGATGTAGACGGGAGGCAGCCGGTCGCCGAAGCGGTCGCGGAGCTGGCCGAGTGTCTCGGCGAGTCCCTGCGGGACGACGGGCCAGCCGAAGTCCGTGGTGTCGTATCCCTCGATCTCCCTGATCCCGAACGGGAGCCCGGTGGGCATCGCGTAGCCGGAGAAGGAGTCGAGCGCTTCCGGCCGGGGGGCACCCACGAGGGTCGGGTTGTAGTAGTTGACGCCGTACCAGTCGAGGGGCGCGGAGATGATCTTGAGGTCCTCCGCGACCGGTCCCGGCATCAGGGCGGCGAAACCCTCGTCGGGGTAGCGGCCGGTGAGGACCGGGTCGGCGAACAGCCAGTTGGTGAGCGTGTCGTAGAGCTCCGCTCCCATGCGGTCCTCGTCCGAGTCCCCCGCCGTCCACACCGGCGAGTGGGAGAGCGCGATGCCGATGTTTCCGGCGCCCGCGGCGCGCAGCGCCCGCACGGCGAGGCCGTGGGCGAGCAGCTGGTGGTGGGCGGCGGGCAGCGCGTCGAAGAGGAGGGTGCGGCCGGGGGCGTGCTCGCCGAGCGCGTAGCCGAGCAGGGTCACCTCGGCCGGTTCGTTGATGGTGATCCACATCGGGACCCGGTCGGCGAGGCGTTCGGCGACCATGCCCGCGTACTCCGCGAAGCGGTAGGCGGTGTCCCGGTTGAGCCAGCCGCCCGCCTCGTCCAGCGGGAGCGGGGTGTCCCAGTGGTAGAGGGTCGGGGCCGGCGTGATGCCGTGGGCGCAGAGCTCGTCCACGAGCCGGTCGTAGAAGTCCAGTCCTGCGGGGTTCAGTGAGCCGCTGCCGCCGGGCACGACCCGTGGCCAGCTGATGGAGAAGCGGAAGGCGTCCGCGCCGAGTCCGGCGAGCAGGGCGACGTCCTCGCGGTAGCGCTCGTGGAATCCGGTGCCGCGGGTGGTGTCGGTGCCGTCCTTGATCCGGCCGGGCTGAGCGGCGAAGGCGTCCCAGCCGGAGAGCCCCTTGCCGTCGGTGTCGAAGGCCCCTTCCGTCTGGAAGGCGGAGGCGGAGGCTCCCCACAGGAAGCCGGGTGGGAATGTCGGCACGGTCATCTCGGCCTCCAGCAGCCGTAAGAGGGACCTTGTGGTACTGCCCGGGCTCACCGCGTATGAGCGGAACCCGGCAGGGCAATGATCAGGACCAGACCCTAATGGCCATCTGCGGGCTCGCTCCAGTGTCCCGGGGCCGTGCGTGCGGATTCCGTCGGTCATGGGGCCTCCGGCGAGGCATCAGGTCCGTGGACGAGGAGTGGTGGATGCAGTTCGAGGTGTGGGCCCCCGGGGCCGGGTCGGCCGCGCTGTGCACGGCGGGCGGGCGCCTGCCGATGGAGCGCGACCCGCTGCGCGCGGGCTGGTGGACGGCGACGGCCTCGGCGGTGGACGGCGACCGCTACGGCTTCTCGCTCGACGACGGCCCGGTGCTGCCCGATCCGCGCTCCCGCCGCCAGCCGGACGGTCCGGACGGCGAGAGCGCGGTCGTCGACCAGGACGCGTACGTCTGGCGCACCGCCTGGGCGGGGCGCGGACTGCCCGGCGCGGTCCTGTACGAGCTGCACATCGGTACGTTCACGCCGGAGGGCACCTTCGACGCCGCGGCCGGACGGCTCGGCCGTCTCGTGGACCTCGGCATCACCCATGTGTCCGTGATGCCCGTCTGCCCGTTCCCGGGAACCCACGGGTGGGGGTACGAAGGAGTGTCGCTCTGGGCCGTGCACGAGCCCTACGGCGGTCCGGACGGACTGAAGCGTTTTGTCGACACGGCGCACGGACTGGGTCTCGCCGTGGTCCTGGACGTGGTCCACAACCACCTGGGGCCCTCGGGCAACCACCTCCCGGCCTTCGGGCCCTACTTCACGGACACGCACCACACCCCGTGGGGTTCGGCCGTCAACCTCGACGCCCCCGGGTCGGACGAGGTGCGCGCCTATCTGCTGGGCAGCGCGCTCGCCTGGCTGCGGGACTACCGCCTGGACGGCCTGCGCCTGGACGCCGTCCACGCGCTGGCCGACGGCAGGGCGCTCACCTTCCTGGAGGAGCTGTCCACAGCGGTGGACGCGCTCGCCTCGGAGCTCGGCCGGCCGCTCGGGCTGATCGCGGAGTCCGACCTCTGCGACCCCCGTACGACCACGCCCCGCACGGAGGGCGGCATCGGGCTGCACGCCCAGTGGAACGACGACTTCCACCACGCCCTGCACACCGCGCTCACCGGCGAGTCCCAGGGCTACTACGCCGACTTCGCCACCGCCCCGCTCGCCGCCCTCGCCAAGACGGTGACCAGGGCGTTCTTCCACAACGGTACGTACTCCAGCTTCCGGGGCCGCACCCACGGCCGCCCGGTCGACGCGACCCGGACGCCCGCCCACCGTTTCGTCGGCTACGCCCAGACCCACGACCAGATCGGCAACCGCGCCCTCGGCGACCGGCTCGCCACCGGGCTCTCACCGGGGCTCCGGGCGTGCGCGGCGGCGCTCGTGCTGACCGCCCCCTTCGTGCCGATGCTCTTCATGGGCGAGGAGTGGGGCGCCCGCACCCCGTGGCAGTTCTTCACCGACCACACCGATCCGGAGCTCGCCCGAGCCGTACGCGAGGGCAGGCGGCGGGAGTTCGCGGCGCACGGCTGGGCCGTGGAGGACATCCCCGATCCGCAGGACCCGGCGACCCGGGACCGCTCCTGCCTCGACTGGAGCGAACCGGAGCGCGAGCCGCACGCCCGCCTGTACGCCTGGTACCGCGAACTGATCGCCCTGCGCCGCAGCCTGCCGGACCTCTCGGATCCGGACCTGGCCTCGGTGCGGACGGCGTACGACGAGCGGGCCCGCTGGATCGCCTGGCGCAGGGGCGATCTGCGGGTCGTGGCCAACCTCGCCGGGGAGCCCGCGGCGGTCCCGCTCGGCGCCGGCCGCGGGGGCAGGGTGCTGGCCGCCTGGGAACCGGCCGAAGCACCCGGCGCCGACGGGGTGCTGCGCCTGCCGGCGGAATCGTGCGTCGTGCTCGCCGACGGCTGAGCGGCACCCCGGCCCCGCCGGCGGCCCGGACACCGCCGCGGTGACCGCCGCGGCATCGGGCGGCCTCCCCCGCGGGGCGCCGGGAGGAGGAAGGACCGGCGGGGCCTACTCGACGACCGCCAGCTCGCGGGCGGTCGTGTTGAGCCGCCGGCCCCCGCTCTCCGTGACCGTGACGATGTCCTCGATGCGGACCCCGAAGCGGCCGGGCAGGTAGATGCCCGGCTCCACGGAGAAGCACATGCCGGGGACCAGCGGCTGCTCCTCGCCCTCGATCATGTACGGCGGTTCGTGGGTGGTGACGCCGATGCCGTGGCCCGTGCGGTGGATGAAGCGCTCGCCGTAGCCGAATTCGGTGATGACGGCGCGGGCCGCCCGGTCGACGTCCTGGCAGGCCGCCCCGGGGCGCACCGCCCCGCAGCCCGCCTCCTGCGCCTCCCGTACGACGTCGTGGACCCGCTGCTCCTCGGCGGTGGGTTCGCCGACGTGGACCGTGCGGGAGGTGTCGGAGCCGTAGCCGTGCTTCAGGCCGCCGAAGTCCAGGACGACCATGTCGCCCCGCTCGATGACGCGGTCGCCCGCCTCGTGGTGCGGGTCGGCGCCGTTGGGCCCGGACCCCACCACGGTGAAGTCGACCTGGGAGTGCCCGTGCCCGAGGAGGAGTGCGGCCAGGTCGGCGGCGACGTCGCTCTCGCGCCGGCCGGAGAAACGGACCTTCAGGATCTGCTCGTACGTCGCGTCGGCGGCGGCGGCCGCGGCGGCGAGCCTCTCCAGCTCGGCGGTGTCCTTGACCGCGCGCAGCATCGGCAGGACGTCGGTCAGCGAGGCGTAGGAGGTGCCGGGGAGGAGCTTGTGCAGGGCCAGCAGGTGCAGCGCCCAGGCGTTGTCGCTGATCCCGAACCGGCCCTCGGCGTCGAGGAGTCCGGCGGTCAGGGTGTAGGGGTTGGCGGCGTCGGTCCAGTCCCGCAGGGTGAGGGCGGGGGAACCCGCCGCCCGTTCCGCGTCCGCCGCCTCCAGGGCCGGGACGACGAGGACGGGGTCGTGGCCCGCCCTGAGCACGAGCAGGGTGAGGCGTTCGGTGTCCGCCGTCGGCCGGTAGCCGGTGAGGTGGACCATGTCGGGCCCCGGCGCGACGAGGACGCCGGCCAGGCCCGCGGCGTCGGCGGACTCGGCCGCGCGGGTCATCCGGGCCCGGTAGTCGTCGGCGGTGAAGGGCACGGGCTGATCGGTGCTGGGCAAGAGGACCTCCTGGCGGGGCGCGACGCGGCACTGAGCATCCTGCCCGGCCGCCGGGGCGGACGCGAACGGTGTCCGGGCCGTACGGAGCCTCCGGCAGGGCCTGCCGTGCGTCAGCCGAGCCGTACGACCAGGTCGGCGCGGGCCCGGTGCCGCTCGACGAGGCGGACGTTGCGCTCGTCGGACCCGGCGACCCAGCGCTCGGCGTACGGGCGGGGCTTGCCGAACCGCACGTGCCGCTCCACCAGTCTGCTCACCCTCAGCCCGGGGTCGGCGTCCAGGAACCACGCCTCGTCCAGCAGGCCGCGCACCGGTGCCCAGGGGCCCTCGTCCAGCAGGAGGTAGTTGCCCTCGGTCACGACGAGCGGGACGTCCGCGGGGACGCGCACGGACCCGGCGACCGGCTCCTCCAACGCCCGGTCGAAGGCGGGCGCGTACACCGGCTCCTGGCCTTCGGGGTGGCGCAGCCGCCGGAGCAGGGCCACGTAACCGGCGGCGTCGAAGGTGTCGGGCGCGCCCTTGCGGTCCGCCCGGCCGAGGCGTTCCAGCTCGGCCCCCGCCAGGTGGAAGCCGTCCATCGGGACGAGGACCGCGCGGCCCTGGAGCCCTTCGGTGATCCGGGCGGCGAGGGTGGACTTCCCGGCGCCGGGCGCCCCCGCGATACCGAGGACGCGGCGCCGGCCGTCGGCGGCGAGACGGTGGGCACGGTCCGTCAGCGCGGCAAGGTCGCTCGTCTCCATGACGGGCATTGTCCCCCGGACGGGCGGGGCGTTGCCGGTTCCGGGCCGGGGCAGGCGTAGTGTTACGTATAACTCCGTACGGCCCCCACTACCCGAGGACGCGATCCCATGTCCCACATCGCCCTGGTCACGCTCGTCGTCCGCGACTACGACGAGGCGCTCTCCTTCTACACCGGCTCCCTCGGGTTCGAGCCGGTGGAGGACACCGACCGGGGCGACGGCTCCCGCTGGGTGGTCGTCCGGCCCCGGGGTACGACCGGGACCGGGCTGCTGCTGGCGCGGGCCGAGGACGAGGCCCAGCTCGCGAGGGTCGGGGCGCAGACGGGCGGCCGGGTCGGGTTCTTCCTGCACACGGAGGACTTCGCCGGTGACCACGCGCGGATGCGGGCGGCCGGGGTCCGCTTCCTGGAGGAGCCGCGGCACGAGACGTACGGCTCCGTCGCCGTCTTCGAGGACCCCTACGGCAACCGGTGGGACCTGTTGCAGCCCGCGTGAACTCCCGAACCGGTCCTCGGGTGGGGGCACCGCCGGCCTAGGCCGGTCCCGCCGCCGCGCGCAGCGCCTCCAGCACCGGCGCGATCAGCGGATGACCCTCGGCCCCCCGGCGCACGGCGGCGAAGACGCGCCGGGTGGGGGCGGCGCCCTCGACCGGCCGTACGACGACACCGCCGAGCTCCGTGCCGCGCAGCGCCGAGCGGGGCACCAGCGCCACCCCGGCCCCCGCTCCGGCCAGGGCGACCACGGCGTGGAAGTCGTCCGAGGAGTGCTCCAGCAGAGGCTCGAAACCGGCGTACTCGCAGGCCAGGACCACCACGTCGTGGCAGGGATTGCCCGGGTACGGGCCGATCCACGTGTCCTTGGCGAGATCGGCGACGGCGACGTGGTCCTGGCCCGCCAGGCGGTGGCCGACCGGCAGCACCGCGTCGAAGGGCTCGGAGTACAGCGGCACCCGGGTGAGCCGCCGGTCGTCGTCGCCGGGCGCGCCCCGGTACTCGACGGCGACGGCCACGTCGGCCTGCCGGTCCAGCACCATGGGCACGCTGGCGTCGCCCTCGGCGTCCTGCACCCGGACCCGGATGCCCGGCGCGGTGCGGGTGAGCTCGGCGATCGCGGGGGCCAGGACGAGCCCGATGCCCGTCGCGAACGCGGCGACGGTGACCGTCCCCGCGACCCCCGCGCCGTAGTCGGCGAGTTCCGCCTCGGCCCGTTCCAGCTGGGCGAGCACGGCGTTGGCGTGGGTCAGCAGGATCTCCCCGGCGGCGGTCATCCGGGCACCCCGGGCCCCGCGCTCGACCAGCCGGTGGCCGGTCTCCTGCTCCAGGGCGGCGAGTTGCTGGGAGACCGCGGACGGGGTCAGATACAGCGCGGCGGCCGCGGCGGTCACCGTGCGGTGGTCGGCCACCGCACGGAGGATACGCAGCCGCCGTGCATCGATCATGTACTCATTGTCCCAGGTCGCGGGGCGGTTCTACGCCTCCAGCGCGGCCCGTGCGCCGACGAACGCGTCCACGGCGCGGTGGACGTCCTCGGTGGAGTGCGCGGCGGAGAGCTGGACGCGGATGCGCGCGGCCCCCTGCGGGACGACGGGGTAGGAGAACCCGATCACGTACACCCCGCGCTCCAGGAGGAGTTCCGCCATCCGGGCCGCCTCCGCCGCGTCCCCGATCATCACGGGGGCGATGGCGTGGTCGCCGGGCAGGATGTCGAAGCCCTCCTCGGTCATCCGCGAACGGAAGAGCGCGGTGTTGGCGTCGAGCCGCTCGCGCAGGTCGCCCGCGGACTCCAGCAGGTCGATGACCTTCAGGGAGGCGGCGGCGATGACGGGGGCGAGCGAGTTGGAGAAGAGGTAGGGGCGCGAGCGCTGGCGCAGCAGCGCGACGATCTCGGAGCGCGCGGCGACGTAACCGCCGGACGCGCCGCCCAGGGCCTTGCCGAGCGTGCCGGTGATGATGTCGACGCGGTCCATGACCCCGTGCAGTTCGGGGGTGCCCCGGCCGCCGGGTCCGACGAAGCCGACGGCGTGCGAGTCGTCGACCATGACCATCGCGTCGTAGCGGTCGGCCAGGTCGCAGATCTCTGCCAGCGGGGCGACGTAGCCGTCCATGGAGAAGACGCCGTCGGTGACGATGAGCCGCCGGCGCGCCCCGGACGCATCCTTGAGCCGCTGCTCCAGGTCGGCCATGTCGCGGTTGGCGTAGCGGTGGCGCTTCGCCTTGGAGAGGCGGATGCCGTCGATGATGGAGGCGTGGTTGAGGGCGTCGGAGATCACCGCGTCCTCGGGGCCGAGCAGGGTCTCGAAGACCCCGCCGTTGGCGTCGAAGCAGGAGGAGTAGAGGACCGTGTCCTCCTGGCCGAGGAAGGCCGAGAGCCGCTGCTCCAGCTCCTTGTGGACCTCCTGGGTGCCGCAGATGAAGCGCACGGACGCGAGGCCGTAGCCCCAGCGGTCCAGCGCCTCGTGGGCGGCGGCGACGACCTCGGGGTGGTCGGCGAGGCCGAGGTAGTTGTTGGCGCAGAAGTTGAGCACCTCGCCCGCGCGGCCGCCGGAGGTGACGGCGACGGTGGCGGACTGCGGGGTGCCGATGACCCGCTCGGGCTTCTGGAGCCCGGCCTCACGGATCTCGTCGAGGGTGGTGCGCAGGTCGTCGCGTACGGAATCGAACATGAGGGTGTCTCCCAGGTGGGTACGGGTGCGTGCGAGGGGCTTCAGGCGGTCCAGTCGAGGAGGACCTTGCCACCGAGGCCGCTCGCCGCGTCGTCGAACGCCGCTTCGAAGTCGCGGTAGCCGTACCGGCCGGTGATCACCGGGGCGAGGTCGAGGCCGCCCTCCAGCAGGACCGACATGGCGTACCAGGTCTCGTACATCTCGCGGCCGTAGATGCCCTTGATGGTGAGCATGGAGGTGACGACCCGGGACCAGTCGACGGGGAACTCGGCCGACGGCAGTCCGAGCATCGCGATCCGGCCGCCGTGGGTCATGTTGGCGATCATGTCCCGCATGGCCTCGGGGCGTCCGGACATCTCCAGGCCGATGTCGAAGCCCTCGCGCAGTCCGAGCCTGCGCTGGCCGTCGGCGATGGTCTCGGCCCCGACGTCCAGGGCGAGGTTCACCCCGACCTTCCTGGCCAGTTCGAGCCTGGCCTCGCTGACGTCGGTGATGACGACGTTGCGGGCGCCCGCGTGGCGGGCGACGGCGGCGGCCATGATGCCGATCGGGCCCGCGCCGGTGATCAGCACGTCCTCGCCGACCAGGGGGAAGGACAGCGCGGTGTGCACGGCGTTGCCGAACGGGTCGAAGATCGCGGCGATGTCGAGGTCCACCTTGTCGCGGTGCACCCAGACGTTCGACGCGGGCAGCGCCAGGTACTCCGCGAACGCCCCGTCCCGGCCGACGCCGAGCCCGAGGGTGGAGCGGCACAGGTGCCGGCGGCCGGCGAGACAGTTGCGGCACTTCCCGCACACCAGGTGGCCCTCGCCGCTGACCAGGTCGCCGACCTTGATGTCGACGACGTCCGCGCCGGTCGCGGCGACCTCGCCGACGAACTCGTGGCCCAGGACGAGCGGGGTGCGCACGGCCTGCCGCGCCCAGCCGTCGTAGTCACGGATGTGCAGGTCGGTGCCGCAGATCCCGGTGCGCAGGACCTTGATGAGCACGTCCCCGGGGCCGGTCTCGGGCTCCGGTACGTCCATCAGCCACAGTCCGGGCTCGGCCTTGTGCTTCACGAGTGCCTTCACGGCTGCGGCTCCTGTACCTCGTACCTGGCGGGTGACCCGGTCCCGGGCATGCCGAAGGCGGCCTGCGGCCCGGGGGTGGCGGGGACACGGCGGACGGGACAGGGCGAACCGCCTGTCACACGCTCTCCGCCGTCACCGAGAAATGTGCCGCACCGGGGGCTCCAGGTCCATCGAGGATTTCTTAAGCGCGGCCGTAGATCCGCTTCAGGCCCCGGGGACCCCGGCCCGGCGTCAGACCCCCTGCACCGGCCTCGGCCAGGGCCGTCCGTCGATGTGCTCGATGTCGCTGTTGAGGCGCTTGAGGTAACCGGCGAAGACGGCGACCTCGTCGGAGGACCAGTCGGCCATGACCCGCTCCAGGCCGCTGATGTTCTCCGCCCGCTCCGCGTCGAGGCTGAGCTCACCCGCACCGGTGATGCGGAACTTGCGGGCGATGCCCCCGTCGGGGTCAGGGATGCGTTCGACGAGACCGGCCCGCAGTATCGCCGCGGTCTGCCGGTTCAGCGTGGAGGCGTCGAGGCCGAAGGCGTCGCTGAGCTGCCCGATGGACATGGGTCCCTCCATCCGGATCCTGCTCAGCAGGGTGTACGCGCTGCGGTCGAGACGCCCGCCGTCCCGCCTCGACCGGGGCGCGCTCAGCTGGAGGTGGCGCCCGAGCAGCATCGTCTCGAACTCGATCAGGTGCGTCGGCTTGTCCATCGCCTGGGTCACGGTCCTTCTCTCGACGGCCTTCGCGGTGCCTGGGGCTCTCCACCGCACATATACCATCCGGTCCGCGGACGGCCGGACGGGCCGTTTAGGTATGTTGACATAGCTATGATCCGGTACCTATGCTGGCCGGATGCCCGACCCCACCGCAGCCGCCCAGGAGACCGACCGCGTGGCCTCCGCGCTCGTGGCGTCCCTGCCCGCGCTGCACCGGGCTCTGGAGCGGAAGGTCGCGCGGGACTTCCCGCACCCCCGGCTCCCCGACGGCCAGCTGGCGCTGCTGTTCCTCGTCGAGGAGCGTGCCGGGATCACCGTCCGGGAGACGGCCGAGGCCCTGCTGATGAAGCCGAACAACGTCAGCGCCCTGGTCTCCCAGCTCACCGATCTGGGGCTGCTGGAGCGCAGGCAGGACGCGGCCGACAGGCGGATCGCCCATCTGTACCCGACGGCCACGGCCCGGGAGCGGCTCGCCGAGGCGCGGTCGCTCAAGGAAGCCCATCTGGCACGCGCGCTGCACACCCTGACCGAGGGGCAGCTCGACGCCCTCGGCGCGGCCCTGGGCGCGCTGGCGTCACTGAACCGGCACCTCCACTCCCCCGCCGGCTGACCTCCCGCCCCGCACTTCCGTCACCGGCTCCGCGGAACGGGCCGCGGCCCGGTGCCGCCCCGCGCCCCGTGACCGGCCGCGCGGTCCGGTGCCGCCCCGTGCCCCCGACGCGGACCGGGTACGTCCTCCCGCCCTCACGCAACGTTTCACAGACAAGGCTTCCGCATGTCCTCCACCACCGTGGACACCTCCGCCCCGCCCGAGAACAGTCCACCCGACGTGCCCGGGGGCAGGCGCGGCAATCCCTGGCTGACGCTGATCGCGGTGGCCATCGGCCTGTTCATGGTCAACCTCGACGGCTCGGTCGTCGCGATCGCCAACCCGGAGATCGGCCGGGACCTCGGCGCGTCCACCGCCGACCTCCAGTGGGTCACCAACGCCTATCTGATCGCCATGGCCGCCCTGTTGATCCTGGGCGGGAAGCTCGGCGACCGGCTGGGGCGGCACACGGTCTACATGACCGGCACGGTGGGCTTCACCCTCGCCTCGGTGGCGATCGGCCTGTCCGGCTCGATCGAGGGCGTGATCGCCTTCCGCGCCGCGCAGGGGGTGTTCGCCGCCCTGCTCATCCCCAACACCCTCGGCCTGCTGCGGGCGGTCTTCCCGCCCCGGAAGTTCGGTATGGCCGTGGGCCTGTGGGCCATGGTGGCGTCCTGCTCCACCGCCCTCGGGCCGATCGTCGGCGGTCTGCTCATCGAGCACGTCAACTGGGAGTCCGTCTTCTACATCAACGCCCCCATCGGCGTCGTCGCGCTGGCCGTCAGCCTGCTCGTGCTCCCGAAGAGCAAGGACTCCACCGGCCACCACCGCTTCGACGTGCCCGGGGTGATCCTCCTGGCGGCCGGACTGGTCGCCCTGGTCTTCGGTGTGGTCAAGGGCGAGACCTGGGGCTGGACCTCCGGCGGGACGCTGGGGTCGATGGCCGCGGGCCTGGTCCTGCTGGCCGTCTTCTGCCGGTACGAGACGCGCCAGGAGCACCCGCTGCTGCCGATGCGCCTCTTCCGCAACCGGTCGCTGGCCATCGGTACCGCCGTCACCGCCGTCAACTTCTTCGTCCTGCTCGGCGTCATCTTCTTCCTGATGCTGTACCTGCAGAACGTGCGTGGCTTCAGCCCGGTCGAGGCCGGTGCCCGCACCCTGCCGCTCAGCCTGGCCACGGTGGTCGCCTCCCCTCTCGGCGCCGCCCTGACCCAGCGCTTCGGCCCCCGGCTGACGATGCCCGTCGGCATGGTGCTCCAGGCCGCGGCCTCCCTCTGGATCCTCACCTGGGACGCGGACTCCTCGTACGCCGCGATGTGGCCGCCCTTCCTCGCCATCGGTCTGGGCGTCGGCATGGTGATGTCCGCGTCCTCCGACGCCATCGTCGGCAACGCGCCCAGGAAGGACGGCGGTGTCGCCGGCGGTCTTCAGGCCACCTCGCTGCAGATCGGCGGCGCCCTCGGCACGTCCGTGCTGGTGTCCCTGATCAGCGGCACGGTGGGATCGACGCTCACGGGTGAACTGACCTCGGCCGGCGTCCCCGCGAACGCGGCGGCCGGCTTCGAGGAGGCCAGGGACGCGGTGTCCATGGGTGTCTCGCCCGTGTCGGCGGACATGCCGGCGCAGCTGAGGGCCGCCGTGATCGAGGGGAGCGGCAACGCGTTCATGAACGGAGTGCACTCCGCCGTGATGGTCACCGCGGCCCTCTGCGTCGTCGGCGCGCTGCTGGCCGGATTCGGGATGCGCCGTCCCTCCGGACCCGCGGCCGAGGAGGGCTGAGCACCCGCCCGAGCACGTCCGGCCGGGGGGGGGGGCGCGGGACCCCCCGCCCCCCCCCGCCCGGGCCCCCCCGGGGCGGGCGGGGCGCGGGGTCTGTATAACATATAACAGCCCCCGAGACCCAAACTCAAAACGGA
>NZ_JBHVQX010000025.1:61880-121340 GCF_042886395.1 Streptomyces sp. NPDC058008
TTTTGGCGTGGCGCCGCCCCCCCTCCCCGGGGCGTCTGTGGGTATCCCACCCCCCCCCCCCGCGGCGGGCGGGGGCGGCGGCGGGCTCCCCCCCCCCCCCCCCCCGGCCGGACCCCGTCGGTGCGGCCGCGGCGTCCCCGCGGCCCCCGGGGGTCACCGCCCGAACCCGCCGATCGCGCCGCCGCCCCCGGACCCCACCGCCCGCGCCACCGCCCGCGCCGCCGTTCCCCCGGCTTCCGCCGCCCGTACCGGGGGCGGGCGTGAACTCCCACCGGTTCCGGGTGTGTTCGGCCCGCCCCGGCCGGGTTGCGTACCCGGCGGCGGGTGGCGGGTCTCCGCCACCCCTGGAGGAGGCCCGCCACCGGCCCGGCGGGCGCCCCTGTCCTCGCACTCCACCGCTCGTGCGGAGAACGTCACTTCGGCCGCCGGGCCGGCCGGGAGCATCTGTGCGGCCCGACAGGGCGTCAGGGCTTGATAGCGTCGCCCGCACGACTACGGAAAGCTCCCCGCCGGGGTCGTCGCTCCGCCGGGCCGGGCCGCACCGACAGGGCGGCGAGCGGCGGCCGGTGCGTGTGACGGGGACGCACATGGCAGGGACGATGAGGGCCTACGCATGAGCCTCCCGCAGTTGCACTACACCGCCGTGACGTCCGGGGACGGGGTGCCCGCCGGACGGTTCACCGCGGTGGACCCGGCGATACCCGGTCCGGTGCGCGCGGAGGCCGCACCGATCCTGGCGTACGACGCCCCGCAGGACACCCCGGAACGGCTGACGGACGCCCGGCTCCGCGCGCTTCCCGTGGCGTTCGGATTCACCGCGCTGTCCGACGGCAGCCATCTGCTCAGCCGTACGGTGGCCACGGGCGCGGGCGGCTTCCACGCCCACGCGATACACCTGCTGCCCGGGACGCCGATACCCGGCCGGGTGCTCCCGGTCGCCGCGTGGGGGGCGGCGGGATGGCTCTCCGCGTCGCCGGACCGCATGCCCTCCGATCCCCTGACCTCGATGTCCACCGCGCACGGCCCCTCGCGCGGGATCACCCGGGAGGGCCTGGGCGACTTCGCGGTGTCCCGCAGCCCGTGGCTCGCCGCCGTGCTCAGCGATCTGCGCCGCGTCAGCGAGGACCCGTCCGCGCCTCCGGTCGTCCTCGTGGAGCGGCAGAGCGCGGACGTGGCCCGCTGGGTCGCGCTGGCCGTCGCCGTACTGCCCCGGGAGCACGCCGAGCGGCTGACCTTCACCACGTACACACGCCATCCCGGACGCGCCTCGCACCAGGTCATCGGCGTCCTCCCCGAGGACGCGCCCGACACCCGCGACCCACGGTTCCGGGTGCACGCCGCCGCCGGTCCGCGCCCCTCCGGCCCGGCGGACGACGCCTGGGCGGGCACGGCCGCCCGCATCTGGCGCAGCCGGTCCCCCGAGCTCTTCCAGGAGGCGGCGGACCTGCCGGGCGAACCGTTCGCGGCCGGCCCGCTCGCCGTCACCGCGCTCGGCGCCGGGATCGCGCTCGGGTCCGGCGAACGGGCCGCGGCGGCCGACTGGGCGGCCGAACGGCCCTACGCCCTGGACGAGAAGCGCACCCGGCAGCTCACCGACGCGCTGACCGCGCCCGCCGACGACCGTACGGCCGCGGAGTGCGCGGCGGCGCTCCGGCTGCTGACGGCGCTCGACGGCCGCTGCCCCGCCGCCGTCACCGCGCCGCTGGCGGCCCTGCTGGTGACGGAGGCGGTGCGGGGCGGCGACCTGGACCTGGAGCCGCCCGCGCGTTCGGCGTTCGAGGAACCCGCCGGGGAACGCGCGCTCGCCGCGCTGGTCGGGGAGCTGGGCGACGAGGTGCTGGCCGAGCTCGCCGCCCGGGCGCCCCGGGCCGTCGCGCGGACCGTGCAGCTGCTGCGGATCGCCCGGCTGCTGGGCCTCGACAGCGCGGACCTGCTCCCCGGAGTCGTGGGCCGGCTGGCCGGGGCGCTGCTGGCCGACCCCGAGGCGGGCGGGTGCCGGGCGCTGCTGGACCTGCTGGACGAACAGTTCGACGTCCGTACGGCGCTCCTGGGTGAGCTGGACCGGCTCGCCCCGGACCACGCGGCCGGGACGGAACAGCTGCTGCTCCGGGTCGCCCTGCCGTTCACCGGGACACAGGCCCTGCCGCACCTGCGGATGTGCGCGGAGGCACCCGGCGCGAAGGCGCGGGGCACGGACCGGGTGGCGGTCCTGCACACGGTGCTGCGCGCGGCGGGGATGTCCCCGTTCGCCGAGCCGCTGGTGCTGCGGACCGCCGTCGGTCTGGTGTGGGGCGAGGACACCCCGACGGCGGTCGAGGCCCGGGCGCTGCTCGGCGAGACCACGTCCGACGCCCACCGGACGGCCGGTACCTGGTCGCACCTGGTCGACGCCGCGCTCGCCGCCCCCTCGGGCGACGAGGACGCCGCCGAGCTCGCCCACGAGCTGCTGCGCGGCTTCCCCCAGGAGCTCGGCGCCCGGGCACGGGCCGGTCTGATGCTGCTGGACTTCGCACGCGAGCTGCGCTCGGGGACGGCGGAACCCGGCTGGACGGACCGTGCCCGCACGCTGCGGGGCCGGGCGGAACCGGCCGGTCTCCCGGCCGTGGAACACGCCTTCGGCGCCCTGGCCGCGCGGCTCCTCGCCCCGGGCCGGCCCGGGGACGAGCTGTACGCGTTCGTGCACAGCGACGACGAGGACCTGATCGCGGCGTACGGCGGGGCCGCCCGCGACGAGGCGGTCCTGGCGCTGCTGCGGGCCGACCCCGCGTACGTCGCGGACTGCTTCACCGTGTGGAACGCGCACCCGCACGCGGGCGGTGCCTGGTCGGGGACACGGACCGCGCTGCTGGAGGAGGTGCTGCGCCCCGTCGTGCGCGCCCTGTCCCCCGAGGACCTCGCGGCGGTGGAGCGGGCCGTGGAGAGCGAGGGGAACAGCCGCACCCTGGAGGCGTTCCGCGCCTGGAACCGGCCGTCGCGCTCGCTGGGGCGGCTCGGCAGGCGCATCGCGGGGCGGGTCCGCCGGGGATGACGGGGTCGTCGGGCGCACCGCACGGCAGGTACCGTGGGAAGTTCTGATCTCGTGTGCCTCCTGGCGGGCTGCGTGACATCCCAGGAGGAGACGGCATGACGACGAACCGCGGACGCAAGGACGTGATCCGGGACCGCATGGCCGCGACCGGCGAGTCGTACAACGTCGCCGCACGGAACCTGAAGGCGATGAAGGACATGGGCGCCACCCGTGACGCCCTGCTCGTCCAGCGGTGGCAGCCCGCGGAGTCGCTGGACGTGCCGTGCCCGTGCGGCGGTACGTGCGAGCCGGGCGAGACGTGCGGGCACTGCCACGCCCGGCACCGGCACGTGAAGCGCTACCCCGGCAGCCTCACGGACGTGGAGGTCTGGGCGGACCGCTACGCGTGCATGGGCTGCCCCGCCTCGTACACCCTCACCGTGCGCCTCGCCGGGCGCCCCTGGGGCGTGGCGGAGACCGTGGTGCGGGGCGGTTCGGCCGAGGAGGTCGTGCGGGCGCGGGTCTTCCCCGGGGTGGCGCACCCGCTGCTGCGGGCCGAGGCGTCAGCGGAGTCCGGTGCCGACGACGACCGGGATGCCGCGTCGGGACCGCACCGGACCGGCCACGGATGACGGCGGAGCAGGCGCCGGAGGGAAGCGGGAGCGGTCCGGCGGTCCAGGACGGCGGCTCGCGTCCCCCGGGCCCCACGGGGCCGGCCTCGCTCAGCACGCGGGCGCGTGAAGCGGTCCTCGAACGGATCGTCGACCGGCGCTACGCGCAGGGCGCCCGCCTCGTCGAGCGGGAGGTCGCCCAGGAGCTGAGCATGTCCCGCGTGCCCGTCCGCGAGGCGCTGCGCGCCCTGGTCGCGGAGGGGCTGCTGGAGCTGCTCCCGCACAGCGGCGTCCGCGTCCGGCGCCTCGAACTCGCCGATGTCGAGGACCTGTACGAGGTCTGGGAGCCCCTGGCGGTGCAGGCGTCACGGCTCGCGGCGCGCGCCGTGGCGGCCGGGCGCGCGGGAGGACTCGCGGCCCTGGAGGCCACCCTCCACCAGGCCGAGTCGGCCGCCGCGTCGGACGAGGGGACGCGCGAGGTGGCCGCCCACACGGCCTTCCACGAGGGCGTCGTGTCGATGACGGGCAACCCTCTGCTCGCGCGCACCATGGAACAGCTGAGCTGGCAGCTCCAGCTGCTGTTCGGACTCCGCGAGGAGCCCGCGCACATGCGGGCGCAGCACGCGGAGATGTACCGGCACATCTCGGCCGGTGACGCGGAGGCCGCCGCGGCGAGCACACTGCTCCACGTACGCGACAGCAGGGCCGTCGCGCTGCGTTCACTGTTCGGCGACACCTGAGCCGGTTTGTATACCAGGCCGCCGTCCCACACCTCCCGCACCAGGACACAACTGGGCACAACCTTGCTTTACCGCTGTTCGCCGACATGGTCCTTGCCTGCCGCTTCCTGGCTGGTATACAAACTGGGGTAGCCATCGACCCACTCCCCCAAGGAGCTCCCATGTGCGTCGAAGCCCTCCCCCCACCCTCCGGCAGGCTGACCCGCCGCGGAGTCCTCGCGGGCGCGGCCGCCCTCGCCGGGACCATGGCCGCGGTGGCCCCCGAGGCCCTCGCCGCGGACCGGGACCCGGCGCCGTCCACCGCGGGGCATCCGCACGGCGGCTCGGCGCGGGGCGGCACCCTCGTCGTCCGGGGCGGCACCCTCCTCGATCCGGCGACCGGCGAGGTCACCGAGAACGCCGTCGTCGTCATCCGGGGCGGGACGGTCCGCGCGGCGGGCCCGCGCGGGCGCGTCACCGAGCCGGGCGACGCCGACGTCCTGGAGGCGCACGGCCGCTGGATCCTGCCGGGTCTGGTCGACGCCCACATCCACCTGAGCACGGCGGCCGAGGCCCGTGACGCCGTCCGCCGGGGCGCGACCAGCGCGCGCAGCGGGTCGACGTCCTTCTACCAGGACATAGCCGTACGCGCACTCGCCCGGCACAGCCCCGGACTCGCTCCCCGGCTGACGGCCGCGGGCGTCTTCGTCACCCCGGATCTCGGCGAGACCGTGCTCGCCGACCCCGACCTCACGCCGCTGGTCCGCCTCCAGGACGGCGTCCGCTCCGCCGAGGCGCTGCGCCGCGTGGTCGAGGTGAACATCGCCCGTGGCGCGGACGTGATCAAGACCCGGGTCAACGAGCGGGCCGGGCTGCCCGAGCAGGACCCGCTCGCCCAGGTGTACTCGCACGAGCAGCTGTCCGAGATCGTCGCGGCGGCCCGGCGGCACGGCAAGGGCGTCCTCTGCCACAGCTACAGCGAGCGGGGCTGCCACGACGCGGTCACCGCGGGGATCCGCTCCCTGGAGCACGGCGCGTTCGTCGGCGAGCGCACCCTGAACGAGATGCGGCGCCGGGGTACGTACTTCACGCCCACCCTCACCGCCATCGACGGGCTGGCCCGGTCCACGGACCCGGTTCTCGCCGAACGCGGGCGCACCTACCTCCCCGTCCTGGAGCGGGCGGTGCTCGCCGCCCACGAACTCGGTGTCCCGCTCGCCGCCGGAACCGACTCGTCCGGCGGCACGGTGCGCCCGATCGGACGTGAGGTGGAGCTGATGCGCGCGGCCGGCCTGCCCGCACTCGACGCGATCCGCACCGCCACGACCGGCGCGGCGCGCCTCCTCGGGCTGGAGCGCACGGTGGGCCGGCTGGCACCCGGGTTCGCGGGCGACGTGGTCCTCCTGGACGGCGACCCGCTGGCCGACGTCAGCGTGCTCACGGCCCCGGCCCGGGTGATCCGGGCGGGAATCACCGTCTGACCGCCGGGAGGGCCGGGGCCGGGAGGTCGCGCCGCGCTCCGGTCCGCACCGGGCCGAGGGCCGTCCCACCCGGCCCGCCGGGCCGACCGGCACGAGCCCGGGAGCGGGGGGCGCGTCACGCTCCGGTCCGCACCGTCCCCGCCCCGCCCGAGGGGGCCGGGGTCGCGCCGCGCTCCAGCCGGGCGGGCCCCGGCTCCGCCCGCTCCACCGTCCGTGCCCGAGCCCCTCGGCCCCGTCACCCCTTCGCCCGCGCCTCCGCGCGCCGACACGCAGCAGGAGTCCCCATGCAGTCCCCCTCGCCCGCCCCGGGCACCTTCTCCCGCCGGACCGTGCTCGCCGGTGCCGCCGCACTCGCCGGGACCACCTCCACCACCGCCTCGGCCGTCGCCGCCCCGGTGCCCCTGGCGGAAGCCGTCCCGGCCGCGGCGGCCGCGCCCGCTGCCGCGCGGTCCGACGGCAGGACCGTCGTCTTCCGCGACGTGCGGCTGCTCGGCGCTCCGGAGGCCACGGACCTCGTGGTCGTCGACGGCCTCGTCTCGCACGGCCCGGCACCGCACGGCGCGAAGACCGTCGACGGCGGCGGACGGATCGCGCTGCCCTCCCTCGTGGACGCGCACATCCACCCCGACAAGACGACCTGGGGCGGGTCCTGGGTGTCGCGCCGTCCGGCGAGCGGGATCGCCGACTACGTCGCCCAGGACGTGGACCTCTTCCACAGCGAACGCCGGCCCGTCGCGGAACGCGCGTACGGCCTGATGGCCCACGCCGTCACCCGCGGCACACGGGCGATGCGCGCCCACGCGGATGTGGCCCCCGCCTACGGCCTGGCGGGGGTGGAGGGTCTGGCGGAGGCCCGCCGGCGGCTCCGCCACGCCCTGGACGTGCAGATCGTGGCCTTCCCGCAGCACGGCGTCATCCGTACCCCCGGCACGGCGGAACTGCTGGAGGAGGCCGCGCGTACCGGCTCCGTCGACATGATCGGCGGCATCGACCCCATCGGCTTCGACCAGGCCCTGGACGATCAGCTCGACCTGGTCTTCGGCATCGCGGACCGCCACGGCATCGGTGTGGACATCCACCTGCACGACCGGGGGGCGAAGGGGATCGAGGCGCTGCGCGGCATCATCGACCGCACGCGCGCCCTGTCCCTCACCGGCAAGGTCACCGTCAGCCACGTCTTCTGCCTGCCGGGCATGACGGACTCCGAACTCGGTTCCCTCGCCGCCGGACTGGGCGGACTGGACATCGCGCTCACCACGGTGGCGCCGTCGGAGTCCCTGGTGCTGCCGATCGCGCGGCTGCGCGAGCACGGTGTGCGGGTCGGACTCGGTTCCGACGGCGTACGCGACTCCTGGAGCCCCTTCGGCGACGCCGACATGCTGCACCGCGCCCACCTGCTCGGATGGGTCACCGACGTACGCCTCGACGAGGAACTGGCGGACTGCTACCGCGTCGCGGCCCACGGCGGCGCGGACGTCATGGGCCTCGCCCACGCGGACCTCCGGCCCGGCGCACCGGCGGACTTCGTCCTCGTACGCGGCGAGTGCCTGCCCCAGGTCGTCGTCGACATGCCCGGCCGGGACATGGTCGTGCACGGCGGCGCCGTCGTCGCGCGGGACGGCGAACTCGTGGGCCGGGGAGGGCCGTCGGGCGGGTGACGCCACCGCCCCCTCACCTCGGGGGCACCTCCTGGCGGGACCCCGCCCTCGGACGGCCCTCCAGCCACAGCGGAGGGCCGTCGTCCGTTCGCGGGCCCGTCCGCGCTCCTGGCGCACCCGGACAGCCAGGCCCGGACGTGGCGCGCCTCACAGAACGCCCCTGACCGATCGGTCAGGGCTGACCGATCGGTCAGCTACGGTGAACCCATGCCACGCCCGCCCTCCACGATGCGCCGTCAGATTCTCGACTCCGCGCTGCGCCTCTTCGCCGAGCACGGCTTCAAGGGGACCTCGCTGCACGACATCGCGGTCGAGGCGCACTGCTCCAAGGCGTCCCTGCTCTACCACTTCGCCGGCAAGGACGCGATCCTCACCGAACTGCTGACCCCGCCGGCCGAGAGCCTCTCCGCCATGAGCGGGGAACTGGCCGCGCTGGACGGCGATCAGGCCGTCGAGTCGGCCGTGACGGACTTCGTCGCCCTCGCGATGCGCTTCCACCTGGAAGTGAAGATCATCTTTGCCGGGCTGCCCGACATGCTCGGCCATCCGGTACTGGCGGTCATCCCCGAGGCGGTGGACCAGCTCGCCGACGCGCTGGCCGGCCGTTCGCGGGAACCGGGAGCACGCGTCGCGGCGCAGATGGTGATCGGCGGCGTGGCTGTCACGGTCGCCTCCGACGTGGATGTCGAACCCGGCACGATGCGCGCCGAACTGGTCCGGGGAGCACGGAGAACCCTCGGGCGCCCGGCCGGCTGACAGAAGTCGTCCAGATCAAAGAGAAAGACGTCTCTTTCGCATGGCAATCCTCCTGTACCGGCTCGGCCGGCTGTCCTTCCGCAGGCGAGGACGTGTCCTCGCCCTGTGGCTCCTGCTGCTCGCACTGCTCGGTGGCGGGGCCGCCGCCTTCAGCGGGCCCACCACCAGCAAGTTCTCCATTCCCGGAACCGAGTCCCAGAAGGCCCTGGACTCGCTCACCCGGGAATTCCCGCAGGCGAGCGGTGCGACCGGGACCATAGTCGTCGCGGCGCCCGAGGGCGGCAAGCTCACGCCCTCGGCCGTCGCCCCCGTGACCGCGGAGGCCGCCGAGGTTCCCGGTGTCCTCGCGGCCGTCGACCCCTTCGTGTCCAAGGCCGTGTCGCAGGACGGCCGTTACGCCCTGATCCAGGTGCAGTTCGAGTCGGGTGTCGACGGCATCACCGACGCCCAGCGTGAGGCCTTCTCGGACGCGGGCGCGTCCGTCACGGACCTGCGCGTCGAACACGGCGGCGAGATCATGCGCGGCGTCCCGGAGATCGGCTCGACCGAAGGCCTCGGCGTGGCCGTCGCCGCGCTCGTGCTGGTCCTCACCTTCGGCTCCCTGGTCGCGGCCGGCATGACCCTGCTGAACGCCCTGGTCGGCGTCGCCGCCGGCATGGCCGGGCTGTTCGCCCTCAGCAGCACCGTGGAGCTGACCAGCACCGCGCCCATCCTGGCGCTCATGCTGGGGCTGGCCGTCGGCATCGACTACGCCCTGTTCATCACCTCCCGCTACCGCCACTACCTCGCGGAAGGCATGGACGGGGAGGAGGCGGCGGGCCGTGCGGCCGGGACCGCCGGTTCGGCCGTCGTGTTCGCGGGCGCCACCGTCGTCATCGCGCTGGCCGGGCTCACCGTCGCCGGGGTGCCGTTCCTGACGGTCATGGGCCTGGCCGCGGCGGCCACCGTCGCCCTCGCCGTACTGGTGTCCCTGACCCTGCTCCCGGCCGTGCTCGGCTTCGCGGGCGTCCGCGTCCTGCCCCGGAAGCAGCGGGCACGCGACCGGACCCCGGCGGCGACTCCCGCCGAAGGCAGCTTCGGCTTCCGCTGGGGCCGGATCGTGGCACGGCTGCGCGTCCCCGTGCTCGTGCTCGGGGTGGCCGGGCTGGGCGCCCTCGCCCTGCCGGTGCAGGACATGCGGCTGGCGCTGCCCGACGCGAGCACCGAGGCGGTCGGCTCGCCCAACCGCGAGGCCTACGACCTGACCACCGAGGGCTTCGGCGAGGGCTTCAACGGCCGCCTGGTCGCCGTCGTGTCCGGCGACACCGCGCAGGCGACCGGTGCGGCGGCCAAGGAGGCCGCCACCCTGATCACGGGCACCGACGGGGTACTGGCCGTCGCCGCCCCCCAGATGAACGAGAAGGGCACCACCGCCCTCCTCGCCGTGATCCCCGAGACCGGCCCCACCGACGCGGCGACCGAGGACACCGTCCACGAGATCCGCGACCGGGTGGCGGGCGTCCAGGGGGCCGCCATCTCGCTGACCGGTGCCACCGCCGTCGGCATCGACGTCTCGGAGAAGCTCGCCGGGGCCCTGCCGGTCTACCTGCTGCTGGTGGTCGGGCTGTCCGTCCTGCTGCTGATGCTCGTCTTCCGGTCGTTCCTGGTGCCGGTCAAGGCGGCGCTGGGCTTCCTGCTGACCATCGGCGCGACCTTCGGGATCACCGTCGCCATCTTCCAGGAAGGCCACCTGGCGGCACTGGTCGGCCTCGACACGCCCGGCCCGCTGGTCAGCTTCCTGCCCATCCTGCTGATCGGCATCCTCTTCGGACTGGCGATGGACTACGAGGTCTTCCTCGTCTCCCGGATGCGCGAGGACTTCGTCCACGGCACCGACGCGCGGGAGGCCGTCATCAGCGGTGTCGGCCACAACGCGCGCGTGGTCACGGCCGCGGCGGTGATCATGACCGCCGTCTTCGGCGGGTTCGTGTTCATGCCCGACCCGATCATCAAGTCCATCGGGTTCGCCCTGGCCATCGGCGTGCTCGTCGACGCCTTCGTCGTCCGCATGGCCCTCGTGCCCGCGGTCATGCACCTCCTGGGCCGCGCCGCCTGGTGGCTGCCCCGCCCGGTCGACCGGGTCCTGCCCGACCTCGACATCGAGGGCGAGCGGCTGCAACGCGAGATCCCGGTGCGGCGGAGCGAGGACGACCTCGTCAGGACGTGAGCACGACGGTGCCCCCGGTCCCTCGCGGTGCGAGGGACCGGGGGCACCGGTACGTCCGGGCCGGGCGCCGGGACCGGCCGGCTCAGCTCCCGTCCGGCGCCAGGGTCAGCGAGATCGAGTTGATGCAGTACCGCTGGTCCGTGGGCGTCGCGTAGCCCTCGCCCTCGAAGACGTGCCCCAGGTGGGAGCCGCAGCGGGCGCAGCGCACCTCGGTGCGCGCCATGCCGAGGCTGTTGTCCTGGAGCAGTTCGACGGCGTCGCTGTCCTTCGGGTCGTAGAAGGACGGCCAGCCACAGTGCGACTCGAACTTGGTGTCGGAGCGGAACAGCTCCGCACCGCAGGCACGGCAGGAGTAGACACCCTCCGTCCTGGTGTCGGTGTACTCACCCACGAACGCGGGCTCGGTGCCGGCCTTGCGCAGCACCGCGTACTCGGCGGGCGTCAGCTCCGCCCGCCATTGCTCGTCGGACTTCTCGACGTCGTACGACACGGTGGCTCCCTCAGCTCGACAGGTGGTCCAGGATCCGCGGGCCGAGGTCGGTGACATCGCCCGCTCCCATGGTGAGAACGAGATCACCGGGCTTCGCCATTCCCGCGACGGCGGCGGGGACGTCGGCCTGGTCGTGGACGGCCGTCACGTCGGCGCCCGCGGCCTTCGCGGCATCGGTGATCAGCGCGCTCGTGACGCCGGGGACCGGGTCCTCCCTGGCCGGGTAGATGTCCAGGACCAGCGAGGCGTCGGCGAGGGCGAGGGCCTGGCCCATCTCCGTGCCGAGCTCCTGGGTGCGGGAGAAGAGGTGGGGCTGGAAGACCACCAGGAGCCGGGAACCGGTCGCCGCGCCGCGCATGGCCTCCAGGTCGGCGGTCATCTCCGTGGGGTGGTGCGCGTACGAGTCGATGACCTGGACGCCGGCCGCCTCCCCCTTGAGCTGGAGGCGGCGCTTGACCCCGGTGTACTTGCCGAGGGCGGAGGCCAGGTTGTGCGCGGGGATGCCGAGGGCGACACCGGCGGCGAGCGCGGCGACCGCGTTGTGCGCGTAGTGGCGGCCGGGCACGGAGACCGTGAAGGTGAGGTACTTCCCGTTGAGGACGACCGTGACCTCGCTGGTCAGACCGCGCGGGGTGACCTTGTGCACGCGGACGTCCGCGCCCTCGGACTCACCGTAGGTGACGACGCCGAGGCCGGAGCGCCCGCGGAGCCGCCGGGTCAGCTCGACGGCGCCGGGCTGGTCGGCGGCGACGACGAGGGTACCGCCGGGGACGATCCTGCCCGCGAACGTCTCGAAGGACTCGTAGATCTCGTCCATCGACGCGTAGTTCGCGTGGTGGTCCAGCTCGACGTTGAGGACGATCGCGACCTCGGGGGCGTACTTCTGGAAGCTGCGGTCGCTCTCGTCCGCCTCCGCGACGAAGATGTCGCCGCCGCCGTGCGCGGCGTTGGTGCCCGGGCCCTCCAGGTCGCCGCCGATGGCGTACGAGGGGTCGAGGGCCAGCTCGGACAGCGCGACCGCCAGCATCGACGTGGTGGTGGTCTTGCCGTGCGTGCCGGCGACCGCGAGGGAGCGCAGCCCCACCATCAGGGAGGCCAGCGCGTCGGAGCGGTGCACGACGGGGATGTCCAGCTCGGCGGCGCGGACCAGCTCGGGGTTGTCGGCGCGGATGGCGCTGGAGACGACCACCGAGGTCGCGTCGTCGGCCAGATGGCCGGCGGCGTGCCCGATGTGGACGGTCGCCCCCAGCGCGCGCAGGGCCTCGGCGGTGGCGGACTCCCTGGCGTCGCTGCCCGCCACCTTCGCGCCGCGCTGGGCGAGGATCTTCGCGATGCCCGACATTCCGGCGCCGCCGATGCCGATGAAGTGCGGCCGTTCCAGAGCGGCAGGAATACCGGGTGCCATACGTGTCTCTCCCGAGGTGTGACGTGGGTCGGTCCGCCCCAGCCTATTCGCTGTGCGCGAAGAGCTTGAGCACCGGTACGCCGACCTTGTGACGGGCCCGGGACGCCCAGTCGCGGTGGAAGAACTCCTCCACGTAGTGCGGCGCCGTCAGCACGATGACCTCGTCGGCGCCCGAGTCGTCGACCACGGACTTCAGCTTGTCCAGGGGATGCTCCTCGACGACCTGGCCGACGGCCTCCGACCCCGCCTCGCGCAGTTCCCGCAGCGAGTACTCCAGCGCCATCTCGGCGGGCTCCCTGGCCTCCTTGCCCTCCGGCCGCTCCCCCTCACGGACGGCTTCCCGGAGCTCGCCGATCGCCACGTCGTCGATCGCGCGCAGCAGGACGTCGGCCTGGTCGCTGCGGGGCTGCATCAGTACGACGAACGAGATCCGCTCCTCGCCGTGGAGGGTGGTGACGAACTCCACGTCCTCGGGGGTGAGGGGCTTCTCGATCATCAAAACGCTTGTGAACACGACAGGCGCCCTTCCGCTTCATCTCGTCGGCCGCAGGGACGGCCGCAGTTGCTGAAACCATCCTTCCCCGCAATTGCACGGGGGTGCAGGACTTAGTGTGCCCACCCGGGGCTAACCGGAACGGGTAATTCCGCTCTCTCTCAGATCTTCCCGTACCGGGTGAAGAGGAATCCTGCCTCCTCCAGGAGCGAAACGAGGGAGAAACGTTCCGGCACGGGGATGGACGGACCGCCCGCGATGCGCTGTGCGTCCCCGGCGGCGAGGAGCGGGGAGAGGGTCAGGCAGAGCTCGTCCAGCACCCCGGCTGCCACGAACTGGCCGAGCAGGCGCGGTCCGCCCTCGGTGAGGAGCCGGCTGAAGCCGCGCCGGCCCAGCTCCGCGACCACGCGCGCCGGGTCGACCGAGGCGCCGTCCCCGGCGACGAGCACCTGGACCCCCGCCTCCCCCGCCGCGCGGACCCGGTCCGGGGGCGCCGCCGCCCCGGTGACCACGAAGGTGGGCACCAGCGGCGAGACGAAGAGCGGGAGCGAGAAGTCGAGGTCGAGGCTCGCGCTGACGACCGCGACGGCCGGGGCGGGCCCCTGCCCCGCCGCCTCGCGCCGGGCGGCGAAGGCCTCACGGGCGCGCGCGGGCCGGTAGCCCTCCTGGCGCACCGTCCGGGCACCGACGACGACCACGTCGGCCAGGCCGCGCAGCGTGCCGAAGATCCGCATGTCGGCGGGCGACGAGATGCCCTGGGAACGGCCGTCGTGGTGGGCGGCCCCGTCCAGGGTGGACACCATGTTGGCGCGGAGCCAGGGGCGGCCGTCCCCGGGGTAGGCGTAGGCGTCGGCCAGTTCCCCGAGCGTCCACTCACGGTCGGCGGCGGCGGACGGGGACGTCGGGCGGGTCACAGGGAGCAGGCGTCGCATGCCGGGCAGTCTGGCACGACGCCGGAGGCCTGCGGGGCGAGGCCTTAAGGTGGAGAGTTGTGTCGTCCTCCACAGCCGTGCCGGGGCAGAGCCCCATAGCCGAAACGGCCCCGCAGTCCCTGTGCGCCCTCGAACCGCGCGTCCCCGCTGACCGGCTGGTCGCGGAGATGGTGCCGCCGCCGCGCTTCGACTCGGTGCGCTTCGATACGTACGTGCCCGACCCGAACCAGCCGAGCCAGACCGAGGCGGTCCACGTGCTCGCCGACTTCGCCGACGGGCTCGGCGGGGCGCACGCCACGGGGACCGCCAGGCGCAGGTGGTTCGGGAAGAAGCAGGCCGCGGCGCCCGCCGGACCGCGCGGTGTCTACCTCGACGGCGGGTACGGCGTCGGCAAGACACACCTGCTCGCCTCCCTCTGGCACGCCACCCCGGCCGCGCCGTCGCTCAAGGCCTTCGGCACCTTCGTCGAGCTGACGAACCTGGTCGGCGCGCTGGGCTTCCAGCAGACCGTGCAGACCCTGAGCGGGCACCGGCTGCTCTGCATCGACGAATTCGAGCTGGACGACCCGGGCGACACCGTCCTGGTGTCGTCCCTGCTCAGCAGGCTCGTGGAGGCGGGCGTCGCGCTGGCCGCCACGTCGAACACCCTGCCGGGCAAGCTCGGGGAGGGCCGGTTCGCGGCGGCGGACTTCCTCCGCGAGATCCAGGGGCTGTCCTCGCACTTCCGGCCGCTGCGGATCGACGGCGAGGACTACCGCCACCGGGGACTGCCCGAGGCGCCGCCCCCGTACACGGACGACCAGGTCACCAGGGCCGCGTACGCGACCGCCGGTGCCTCGCTCGACGACTTCCCGTCCCTGCTCGACCATCTGGCCCGGGTCCACCCCAGCCGGTACGGGGCGCTCACGGACGGCGTCACGGCGGTCTGCCTCACCGATGTGCGGCCGGTGCCCGACCAGTCGACGGCCCTGCGCCTGGTGGTGCTCGCCGACCGGCTGTACGACCGGGAGGTCCCGGTGCTCGCCTCCGGCCTCCCCTTCGACCGGCTGTTCAGCGACGAGATGCTGAACGGCGGGTACCGCAAGAAGTACTTCCGGGCCATCTCACGGCTGACGGCACTGGCGCGTGACGCGAAGGGACTGGTGGCGCAGTAGGTTCGGGGGCGAAGGGCGTACGGGTGCCTCCGGGTGCGGCGTACGCCCGTTACCGCGTTCACCGTTCGAAGGGAACCAGCATGGCTACCACGCGTCAGGCGCACACGGTCTGGGAAGGCAACCTGCTCGAGGGCAAGGGCGTCGTCACCCTGGACTCCTCCGGGATCGGCGAGTACCCGGTCTCCTGGCCGTCTCGCGCGGAGAAGGCGAACGGGAAGACCAGCCCCGAGGAGCTCATCGCGGCAGCGCACTCCAGCTGCTTCTCGATGGCCCTGTCCAACGGCCTGGCCACGGCGGGGACCCCGCCCACCCGGCTGAACACGCAGGCCGAGGTCACCTTCCAGCCCGGCACCGGCATCACCGGCATCCACCTCACGGTGGAGGGCGAGGTCCCGGGCCTGGACGAGGCGGGCTTCGTGAAGGCCGCCGAGGACGCCAAGGCGAACTGCCCGGTCAGCCAGGCGCTCACGGGCACCACCATCACGCTCACCGCGTCGCTGGCCTGATCCCACCGGTCCCCGGGGCATCGTCCGTCCCGGGGACACACGGGGCACCGTGGCCCGCGTGGTTCCCGCGCGCCACAGCGCGTGCTACACACATGCGGGTCACTTCACCTGTCCGCCAACAGGGAGTTGCCTCATGTCATCCGCACCTCGACGATCCGCGACACGACGGAAGGTCCTGGCCGGCAGTGCCGCGGCCGCGGCCTCGGTCGCCTTCACCGGAACCTTCGGCGAACTCTTCTCCGGCACCGCCGAAGCCCGGGGCCACAGCGGCTACGGCCCCCTCGTACCGGACCCGGACGGCCTGCTCGATCTGCCGAAAGGTTTCCGCTACCGGGTGCTCTCCCGGGAGGGCGACCCGCTCCGCTCAGGCGGGGGCCTGGTCCCGAGCAACCACGACGGCATGGCCGCCTTCAGGGGCCGGGCCGGCCGGGTGCACCTCGTACGCAACCACGAGAACCGCGTCACCGCGAAGATCGCCGTCCCCACGGTCGAGGGCCTCACCTACGACCCCATGGCCAAGGGCGGCTGCACCTCGCTCGAACTCGACGGCCGGGGGAACCTGCTCGGCGAGCGCGTCGCCATCGCGGGGACGGCCGTCAACTGCGCCGGGGGCCCCACCCCGTGGAACACCTGGCTGACCTGCGAGGAGACCGAGGACCGGGCCGGCACCAACGGCTACACGAAGGACCACGGCTTCGTCTTCGAGGTGGACGGCGCCGATCCGCGCCGCACCGGCGCCGTCCCCCTGACCGCGATGGGCCGCTTCCAGCACGAGGCCATCGCGGTGGACCCGCGGAACGGCATCGTGTACGAGACGGAGGACGCGTTCGACGAGCCGTTCGGGCTCTTCTACCGCTTCCTCCCCGAGAAACCGCTCGGCGGGACGGGCTCCCTGCGGGCCGGTGGCGCGCTCGAGGCGATGCGGGTGCCCGGCGTGCCCGACCTCTCCGTGGTCCAGGAGACGGGCGCGAGCTTCGACCGGATCGAGTGGGTGCCCGTACCGGATCCGCAGGCCGCCGGCACACCGGTCCGGTTGCAGGACTTCGGCCCGAAGGGCATCACGCACGCCCAGAAGCTGGAGGGCTGCTACTGGGGCGGCTCCTCGGTGTACTTCGTCTCCAGCTTCGCGCACAGCTCGGAGGGGTCGGCCGCCGACCACTTCGGCCAGGTGTGGCGGTACGACCCGGCGCGGCGCAGGCTCACCCTGGTCGTCGTCTTCGGGCCGGACACCGACATCCAGCTGCCGGGCGAGTCCCCCGACAACATCTGCCTGGCCGCCGGGGGCGGGCTGATGGTCTGCGAGGACGGGGGCGGCGCACAGCACGTGCTCGGGCTGACACGGCGCGGCGAGGTCTACCCGATGGCGCGGGGGCGGCAGAACATCGGGACGGCCGAGGACCCCGAGTGGGGCGAGTTCGCGGGCGTCACGTTCTCACCGGACGGCGCCACGATGTTCGTGAACTGCTACACGCCGGGGACGACGTTCGCCGTGACGGGCCCCTGGCGCTGACCGGAGCACGGGCGGACGGGTGATCCGGCCGGCCCCCGTGCGGGCGGCCGGAGCGCCGTACACGTGATCTGATCGGTGATCAGCTAGCGTCCCCCGGTGATCACATCCGTTCGTACGATGATCGTGCTGACTGTTCTGGGTGGGGTGCTCGCCGGTTGCGGGCACCCCGAGACCCTCCGCACCGGAGCCGCCGCGGGTCCGGCGATCTCCGGGGAACCCTCGCCGGGGCCCGCGGCGCCTTCGCGGGCCCCGGCGAGCGGTCCGCCCGTGCTGGCCCCGGGCCCCGGCGGTCTCACCCCCGTCTTCGCAGGACGGGCCGAAAGCTCCGCCTCCCGGAAGGCGACGGGTGGGGACGCCAAGGTCGTCGCCCTCACCTTCGACGCCGACATGACGGCGGATCAGGGGCAGCGGGCCGCCGGGGGCGAGCACTTCGACAACCCCGGGCTGATCGCGTCGCTCCGCAGGCTGAAGGTCCCCTCGACGGTCTTCATGACGGGCAGGTGGGCACAGGAGTACCCGTCCCAGGCCCGCTCCATCGGCACGGACCCCCTGTTCGAGATCGCCAACCACTCCTTCAGCCACTACGCCTTCTCCTCCCCCTGCTACGGACTGCCGACCGTCGCCGAGGAGGACATGCGGGCCGACGTGGAGCGGGCCTTCACGGCGATCCGGGAGACGGGGGCGCGCCAGGTCGTGCCGTACTTCCGCTTCCCCGGCGGCTGCTACGACGACACCGCGCTGAAGGCCCTGGCCCCGACCGGGGTGACGGCGGTCCAGTGGGACGTGGTCAGCGGGGACGCCTTCGCCACGGACGCGGACGCGGTGGCCGAGCAGGTGCTGGAGGGGGTGAAGCCGGGGTCTCTGGTCGTCATGCACTGCACCCGCAGCGCGGCGCCCGTCACCGACGAGGCCCTGCGCCGGATCGTCCCGGAGCTGCGCGGGCGCGGCTACCGCTTCGTCAAGGTCTCCGAGCTGATGCGCGGCTGAACGGGTCCCCCGCGTCAGCCGGAACAGGCGGTGCGCCCCGCCTCCTGCCAGGCGCAGACCGGGCAGAGGGTGCTGCCCTTCGTCGACTCCGGGTACTCGGTCGGCTTCCGGCACAGCACGCACTCGGCGCACGGCGGACCCGCGTCCACGGGTGCGGGGGCCGGCGCGGGCGTCCCGCAGTACGCGTCGTCGTCCATGCGACGAGCGTACCCACCCGCACCGGGCGGCGGCCCTCCCCGGGTCCGCCCGCACGGCACCGGCCCCGGGACCGGAGGCCTTCCGCCGGCCCGCTCCCCGCGCGATCAGCCGGCCGACTGCTTCTCCGGCTTGAGCTCGCTGGGGCGTACGATCACGAACCCCTCGCCCTGGAGCATCAGCTGGACCGCCTCGCCGGATCCGCCGCGCACCATCGAGCCGAAGCTCTGCGAGCGGTGCAGCGAGGTGGAGAGCTGGGCGCTCCAGCCGACGACCGCGTCCGTGTCGACGTACACCGGCTGCCGCGCGGTGACGGGGATCACTATGGGGTGGCCGTCGCAGATCAGGCCGAGCTTGCCGTATCCGCTGAAGACGCTGTTGAAGAGGCCTCCGCCGGTCATGCCCGCGCCCTTCACGGTCTTGATCTCGTAGGACAGGCTCGCGTCGAAGCAGAGGACGTTGCGGCCGTTGATGGTCAGGACGTCGCCCTGCTCCATCTCCACGATGAAGCAGTTGGCCGCCTCGTGCGCGAACCACGCCTCGCCCTGTCCCGTGACCGCCATCAGGGCCAGTCCCTCGCCGGTCACCGCCCGCTTGAGCAGGCCGCCGATGCCCTGGCCCTTGCGTTCGAACCGGAGGTCGCCGCGGAAGGCGATCATCGACCCCTGACGCGCGTGCATCTCGCCGTTGACGGCGTACTTGATGGATTTGGCGTTCTGGAGGGTCATGCCGGGGGCGGTGGCGGGCTGCGCCATGTGCTCACTGGAAAAGAGGTCGCTCTTCATGCCCCGCATCCTCGCCCGGAGCCCTTCGTTCCGCCAAGGAGTCGTCGTCGCGGCTGCCTGGCAGACTGGTGGCGTGAGCAGCGACAGCATTCCCGAGCCCCTTCCCGCCGGGTCCCCGGCCCCCTCCGACAGCCCGTTCCGCACGGAGCCGACGTCCCGTGACGAGGCTCCGCAGTTCGTTCTGCCGCTGGTGGTGCACATCGAGAAGGCGGATCCCCCGGCGCGCAACGACGCCCTGGTCACGGCCGCCCGCGCGGTGCTCACCCTCCTCTCCGACCCCCGTTCGCTCGGCGCGGACGAGATCGGGAGCGAGGGCGAGGGCGAGTGGGCGCGGGCCGTGCGCGACTGGCAGGACGCCCGGATCCGCAAGGTGGTGCGGCGGGCGCGCGGGGCGGAGTGGCGCAAGGCGTCCGCGCTGCCCGGGATCACGGTCACGGGCGTGCGCGCCGAGGTCAGGGTGTTCCCGCCGGTACCCCTGGACGGCTGGCCCAAGGAGCTGTCCAAGCTCCAGGTGTCGGGCACGGACCTGGACGACCCCGAGGCCCCGCCCGCACCCGGTCCCGCGGGCCCGGTGCTCTGGATGAACCCGGAGGTCGGCATGTCGGCGGGCAAGGCGATGGCCCAGGCCGGTCACGGTGCCCAGCTCGCCTGGTGGGAGCTGTCGGACACCGAGCGCAAGGCGTGGCGCGAGGCCGGGTTCCCGCTGTCCGTCGCCACCCCGGACCCCGCCCGCTGGCGCGCGCTCACCGCGGGCGGGCTGCCGGTGGTGCGGGACGCGGGATTCACCGAGATCGCGCCGGGGTCCTGCACGGTCGTCGCCGACCACCCGGCCCTGCGCCGCTGATCCGGGGGCCGGGTACGCCCGCGCTCCGGAACCGGCGGCCCGGCTCCGGAGCGCGCCGGACTCAGTCGCGGCGCCGCGCGTACAGGCGGTTGCCCTTCGGTCCGGTCCACTCCACCCGGACGACACCGGGTACGGCGGCGTCGGCGAGACGCGACGGGTTGGACCAGTAGCCGAAGTTCGGGTTGCGGAAGAAGGTCGCCCACAGGTCGCCGTCGGCGTCCTCGAAGAAGTTGTTGTGCCCAGCGCCGACACCGACGGTCCAGCGCTGCGAGTACGGGCCCTCGAAGCGGTCCGAGACGGCCGCGACCGCGTCGTACTGGTACTGCACGCGGCCGGTGCCGCCCACGTCGTAGGCGTGGCGCGGGGTGCCGTCGGCGTTGACCGAGGTCCGGTCCCAGGCGGCGTGCAGGAGGAAGTACTTCCCGCCGTGCTTGAACACGTACGCGCCTTCGAGGTACGGCTCGGGCGTGTACGGGGTCTGCTCGAAGGCGGGGAGGTTCGTCGTGGGGACGATGTCCTCCATGTCGCCGCGGAACTTCGCGTAGAGGTTGTTGTGCAGGACCAGCCACGCGTCGCGGCCCTCGGAGTAGAGGCTGCCGTCGATGTGGTGGTAGGCGCCGGGGGCGATGAAGCTCGGCCCGCCGATGAACGAGTCCCCGAAGGGCTTCTCCAGGTTGCCCTCGATCAGCCGGTACGGGCCCTCGACCCCGCCCTCGCTCACGAGCATGAAGGAGCCGACCTTCTTCGAGTGGTCGCCCATGCACGCGACCATGTACCACTTCCCCCGGAAGTGGTGCAGCTCGGGGGCCCACGCCTGGCCGCGCTTGCCGAACTGCTCGTCGTACCAGTACTCCTGCCACGGGGCGACGACCGTGCGCCCGGGCCGGTTCTCGCCGCTGAACTCGGGCGACCACACCTTGCCCTTCTCCGCGCCGGGCCGGATCCGCGTCGTGTCGGCCAGCTTCCACGGGCCCTTGAGCGAACGGGCGGTCCAGACGAAGATGCCGTCGTTCCAGGGGCCGGCCGCTTCGAGCCCGGGCACCCGGGTGGTGCCCGTGGCGACGTAGAGCGGACGGCCGTCGACGACGAAGCAGTTGACGTAGGTGTCCCGCATCCAGACCACCCCGCGCTCCTTGTCACGGGGGCGCAGCTCCAGCGGGAGGACGAAGGAGTTGTCGTCGCGGGGCCACAGGTCCGGCCGGGTGTCCGCGAGGCCGTAGGTCTCGGGGTCGGGCCAGTTCGCCGGGTACCGCCGTTTCGCCGGGGCCGGGGTGTGCGCGGCCGGGGCGGGAGCGGCCGAGGCCTGCGCGGCGGGTACGGCGGCGACGGGCAGGGCCGCCGCCGCGCCCACACCGGCGGCACGGGTCAGCAGGGAACGGCGTCCCAGGTGCGGCCGGTTCTCGGTACTGGTCATCGGTCACGTTCTCCTTCGTTCGTCCGGGGTACCGGGGCTCCGGCGGCCCTCCGGAGGGACCGTGGGCGGGCATGCCGGATCACCGGGCCCGGGTGCGGGCCGGTTCCGGTCGGACCGGCTCGGGTCGTTCGGGGCGGGGCCGCTCTCCCCGCCGGACGCCCGCGTGTGCCGGGCGGGCTACGGGGTCCGCGGGGCCGTGCCCGTGCGCGGTGGCCCCGGACAGCCCGTGGGGGCCGCCGGTCCCGCTCCGGGCGGACACGGCACCGCCGCCCGGCCGTCGCGGGCCGCGCGCGTCACGCCCCGCCACGAGCGAGCCGCGGGGCCGTCCTTGGATGGCATGTCGATCAGCATGCGAACGGCTGTTGATCTACGTCAACAGACTGTGGAATTAATCCGGACCGTCCGGCTCGTCGGCACATCCGCGCGGCTCCGCGTCTGCGCAGGTGGGCGGGGTTCCGGACACCCCTCCGGAAGCATCACGATCGGATAACGGAACATTCCGGCCCTGGCCGGGAACCTCAAATTCACCTCTGAACGTCCCCCCTTGCGGGTTCGCCGGCGGCCGGCGGGGCCATGACCCCTGCACGGGGACGGGGAGGGGACATCATGAGGCTGGGGACAGGTATCGGCTGGCGGCCCGAGATCGCGGACGCCGTCGAAGGACTTCCGGGGATCGACTGGGTCGAGGCGGTCGCGGAGAACCTCTGCGCGGACCACCTCCCCGACTCCCTCGTACGGCTCAGGGAGCGCGGCGTGACGGTCGTCCCGCACGGCGTCTCGCTGGGCCTGGGCGGGGCCGGCCGCCCCGACCCCGGCCGTCTCGCCGGCCTGGCGGCGCGCGCCACCCTGCTGGGCGCGCCGCTGGTCACCGAGCACATCGCGTTCGTACGCGCCGGAGGTCCGCGGACGGCGTCCCCGGACCTGGAGGCGGGCCATCTGCTGCCGGTGGCCCGGACCTGGGACGCGCTGGACGTGCTCTGCGAGAACGTGCGGATCGCCCAGGACTCGCTGCCCGTACCGCTGGCCCTGGAGAACATCGCCGCGCTCATCTCCTGGCCGGACGAGGAGCTGACCGAGGGCCAGTTCCTCGCGGAGCTGGTCGAGCGCACCGGCGTGGGGCTGCTGATCGACGTCGCCAACCTGCACACCAACCACGTCAACCGCGGCGAGGACCCGGCGGCGGCCCTCGACGAACTGCCGGTGGAGGCCATCGCGTACGTCCATGTGGCGGGCGGCGTCGAGAAGGACGGGGTCTGGCACGACACGCACGCCCACCCTGTGACGCGCCCCGTCCTGGACGTGCTGGCCGAACTCCGCTCCCGGGTCGACCCGCCGGGGGTCCTGCTGGAGCGCGACGACGACTTCCCCCCGGCCGGGGAGCTGGCGCGCGAACTGGACGCGATCCGCTCCACGCCGGCCGCGGCGGGCGCGGTGCCCCTGACCGGGCGGGCCCGTCCCGCCCGGGTGCCGGAGCCGTCGTCCCGTCCGGACGGGGCGCGTGGCCGGACCGCCGTGGCGCAGACCGCGCTGCTCTCGCACCTGGTGGCGGGCACCCCCGCACCGGACGGCTTCGACCCCGGGCGCCTGCGGGTGCAGAGCCGGGCGCTGGCCGCGAAGCGGGCCGGTGTCGTCGCCAAGGTCGCCCCGGAGCTGCCCGAGATCCTCGGCGACGGTTACCGCAAGGAGTTCCTGGCGTACGCCAGGAACAGGCCGATGTCCGCCGGTTACCGCCGTGACGCGCTCGGCTTCGCCGAGCACCTGCTCGTCACGGACAGGCCGGCCGACGCCGCCGCCCGCCGACGGCTGACCCGCTGGTGGCAGGAGCGTGCCGCCCCCCGTCCGCCGCGCCGTGGGACCCGCCTGGTCCGCGCCGCCCGTACCGCACTCCTCGGAAGGTGACCGCGATGAACACCCTCGCTCTGCTGGTGACGCTCGCCGTGGCCGTCTCCTCGGTACTCCTGGTCGTCTCCACGCGCCGCTCGGGCCCGTGGGACGGCGGCGCCACGCCACAGGTGCACGACCTCCACGAGGCGGCGTTCCTCCACGGCGGTCCGGCCAGGGTGGTGGACACCGCCCTCACCCGCATGCACGCGGACGGGCGGCTGGCCGTCGGCGGCCCCGGCATCGTCACGGTGCGGCGGAGCGAGGCCCGTGACCCCGTGGAGCGCGCCGTGCTCCAGGAGCTGGCGGCGGCCCCGAGCGGCGCCCTGCACACCCTGCGGGAGGCCGTGATGCGGCATCCGGCGGTGCAGGAGATCGGGGACGGTCTGGCCGCCAGGGGGCTGCTGGTCACGCCCGGGTCGCGGCGGGCGCACCGCGCCTGGGCGCTCGTCCAGGGCATCGCCTGCGTCGTGGGGTTCCCGGCCGCCATCGCCCTGACGGTCGCGCAGTACGCGCTTCAGGAGGGGTACGAGGACATTCCGTTCCCCTTCTTCCTGAAGGTGCTGCCCGCACTCCTGGTGGGGGCCGTCCTCGGCCTGGCCACCGCGGGTGCGGTCAAGGCACGGCTCACCAAGCCGGGGCGCAGGGCCGCCGAGGCCTACCGGGCGGCCCACGCGCACACGGACGATCCGGCCCATGACGTGGCCACCCGGGGGCTGCGCTCGCTGCGCGACCCCGAGCTCCGGGCGCAGCTGGTGGCCGCCGCCGCGCAGGGGCGCGGCGGACGTTCCCCGTCGTTCTCCAGGCCCTCGGCCGCCGCTGCTTCCTCGGCCGCCGCCGTGACGCTCGTGCCGGTGGTGTGGTGCGCGGGGGTGGGCCCGGACGGCGGGGGCTGCGGCGGTTCCAGCGGCGGGGGCGGCGACTCGGGGACGGGTTCCACGTGCGGCTCGGGGTCGAGCTGCGGGAGCAGCGGGTCCGGTTGCGGGAGCAGCGGGTCGAGCTGTGGGGGCGGCTCCAGCTGCGGGGGCGGTTCGAGCTGCGGCGGGGGGTCCAGTTGCGGAGGCGGTACCTGAGCGGGGGCCTGACGCGCGAACGGTTTCGGCCACCTGCGACCTTCCGTGCGTGGAATGTGTCCATATCGTGAACAGGCCATGGCGTCCCCCCACGGATCTCGCATAGAAATCCGCCATGCTCTGGGTCCTGCTTCTTCTGGTCGCGTGGGGCGCGGCCGCCGTCTCCTGCATCCGGCTGTGTCTCGTCACCGCGGGTGCCGTGCGGCGGGACCCCGGTCCCGCGCGTGCGCCCGTCACCCCCGAACTCACCCTCTACGAGACGGCGTTCCTGGCCGGCGGCCCCCAGCGGGTGGCCGATCTCGCCCTGGTCTCCATGCATCTGCGCCACCGGCTGCTGCTGGCCCGCACGGGCTGGGCGACGGTCGTCGACCCGGAGGGGCGTGACGAGGTCGAGCGCACGGTGATCCGGGTGATCGGCCCGGAGGGTCAGTCCCGGATAGCCCCGACCCGGGCCGCCGCGGCGGCGGCCGAGGCCGTACGCTCCCTCGCCGACCGCCTCGTCGCGGCGGGGCTCGCCGTACCGCAGGGGACCCGCACGAGCCTGGAGTCGGCGGTGCGGGCCGTGCGGGGCACGGCGGTGCTGGTGGTGGTCCTGGCCGCCGCCTCCGCGCTGATGCCCGGTCAGGAGACGGGGTACGCGGGCCCGGTGGCGGCCTGGTTCGGGCTCCCGCTGGTCCTGACGCTGGGCTGCCTGGCCATAGCGCGGGTGGAGAACCATCCGTCCAGCCCGTGGGCCTCCCCGTCCGGGCAGCGCTGGCTGGACTCGCTGCCGGCCCCGGTGTGTCATGCGGAGTCGTGCGGCCCGGGACACATCGGCCGGACCCGGCGAGGTGCGGCGGTCCGCGGGGAGGAATGGCTGACTCCCCCGCGGGCCACGACGGTTCGCCGGCCGTCGGCCGATGTGTACCCGGTACCGGACCCGGTGTCGCTGGAACGACGGGCGGCGTCACACGCGCCGTTGCCCGCCAACTGATCTTCCGGGTCGGGATGACCGGAAACGCTGGCTATGCGAGTCCGGCCACCAAGTCTGCGACGGACTTCCTGCGTCCCGTGTAGAACGGGACCTCCTCACGGACGTGCAGCCGTGCCTCGGAAGCCCGCAGGTGACGCATGAGGTCGACGATGCGGTACAGCTCGTCGGCCTCGAAGGCGAGGACCCACTCGTAGTCGCCCAGCGAGAAGGAGGCGACGGTGTTGGCGCGCACGTCGGGGTAGCCACGGGCCATCTTGCCGTGGTCCGCGAGCATGCGGCGGCGGTCCTCGTCGGGCAGCAGGTACCAGTCGTAGCTGCGCACGAAGGGGTACACGCTGATGTAGTCGCGCGGGGTCTCGTCCGCCAGGAAGGCCGGCACGTGCGACTTGTTGAACTCGGCGGGGCGGTGCAGCGCCATGTTCGACCAGACCGGGTCGAGCGCGCGGCCCAGCCGGGTGCGCCGGAAGAGGTTGTACGCCTCCTGGAGCTCGTCGGAGGTCTCCGCGTGCCACCAGATCATCAGATCGGCGTCGGCACGCAGACCGGACACGTCGTAGGTGCCCCGGACCGTGATGTCCTTGGCCGCGAGCTGGTCGAACAGCTCCTGGACCTCGTCGGCGTAACCGGCGCGGTCCAGCGGAAGGACGTCCTTCAGCTTGAAGACGGACCACAGGGTGTAGCGGATGACCTCGTTGAGGTCCTTGGCCTTCTTGCCTGCGTTCGGAAGCTTTTCTGGCGCACTCATACGGCTATTGTCCCGCCTCGCTCCCGGCGCCCCGAACCCGGGTCGGCGTGTTGTCGATCTCCCCCGCGGCCGGTGCCCCGAGGTCCCGGAGGATCTCGTCCGCCGCCCGGTGCGCGCTCGCGACACAGCCCGGGATGCCGACGCCGTCGTAGACCGCTCCGCACACCCGCAGACCGGGCAGCTTGGCGACCTCGTCACGGATCCGCGCGACACGGGCGAGGTGGCCGACGGGGTACTGGGGCAGCCCGCCGATCCACCGGGTGACCTCGGTGTCCACGGGCCGGGCGGTGAGCCCGGCAGCGGCGGCGAGGTCGCCGAGGGAGGCGGCGACCAGCTCGGAGTCCTCGCGGTGCAGGTGCTCCTCCTCGCCGTAGCGGCCGACCGAGGTCCGCAGCACGAAGAGGCCGGGCGCGGCGTCGGCGACCCACCGCCACTTGTTGCTGGAGAAGGTGGCGGCCTTGATCGTGCGCCCGTCGACGGGCGGTACGAGGAAGCCCGAACGGCCCTGGAGCGCCTCGGTGCCCTCGATGTCGGAGCGCCGGAAGGCCATGGTGACCAGGGCCATCGAGGCGTACTCGACGGCGGCCAGCTCCACGGAGGCGGCCGGGCACTCGGCGGCGAGCAGGGTGGAGGCGGACCAGGCCGGGGTGGCCATGACGACGGCGTCGGCGGCGATCACCCGGGTGTCGGTGCGCACGTCCCAGCCCTGGCCGGTCCGGGTCAGACCCAGCACCGGGGTCTCCGTGAGGATCTCGCCGCCCCCGGCCCGCACGGTGTCCGCCACGGCGCCCGGCAGGGTGCCGATGCCCCCTTCGATGCCCTGGAAGACCGGTCCGCCCGGCTGCCGGGCGGCGGCCCTCTCCTGGATGCGGAGTACGCCGTCGAGGAGCGGGCCGCCCTCCTTCACGGCCTCGAAGAGCTGGGGCACGGCCGCGCGCATCGAGATCCGGTAGGCATCCCCCGCGTACACCCCGCCGAGCAGCGGCTCCACGAGCCGGTCGACGACCTCGCGGCCGAGCCGGTCGGCGACGTACGAGCCGACGGACACGTCCTCGCCGACGGCGGTCGGGGTCAGGTCGCGCTCCTGGGCGATCCGGGCCAGTCCCTCGGGCGAGAGCACCCCGCCGAGCACCGCCGGGTCGCCCGGCACACCCATCACATGGCCCTTGGGCATGGGGCGCAGGGCGTCGCGGGTCCAGACCGAGGCGGTGGCCGTGGCGGGCGGCCGGAGCCGGTCCCCGAGCCCCGCCGCGGTGGCCAGCCCGACCCCTTCCGGCCGGCGCGCGAGCATGGACTCGGCGCCGAGGTCGACCTGGGTGCCCGCGATCTCGCCGGTCATCAGCTTGCCGCCGAGCCGCGCGGTCGCCTCCAGGACGGTGACCCGGAGGCCCGAGGCCAACAGCCGGTGGGCGGCGGCGAGTCCGGCGATGCCACCGCCGATGACGACGGCATGGGCGGTGCGTGTGGTGTCGCGCTGAGGAGGACGCTGCATGGGTCCACTCTCTCAAACCCGTCCCGCGTCATGAACGTGACCACTTCGAAACCGCCGGGCGGCAACCCCCGCACGGGGCACGTACGTCCAACCCGCGCCACAGACACCTGTCCTGGGGGGACTCGCATGCCATACGCACGACACACCGACGGTCATCCGCCGGTCCGTACCGGCCGCCGCCGCACCCGCGCGCTGGCCGCCGCCGGGCTGCTCGCGGTCCTGCTGGCCACCGCCGCCTGCGCCTCCGGCGGCCAGGGGCTGAACTCGGCGTCCGACGAGAAGGCGGCGCCCGGCGCGGCCGGGGCGGGGGCGGCGGCGCCCGACGGGGCGGAGACCGCCGACGGCGCCGCGAAGACGCGGGAGCCCGGCTCCGCGGTGGCCGTCCACGTGATCCGGACGGCCACGCTCTCCATCGAGGTGAAGAGCGTGCCCAGGGCGGTCTCCGCGGCCCGCGGCGTCGCGGAGGGCGCGGGCGGGCTCGTCGCCGAGGAGAACACGGAACGGGTCGACGACACCCATGACATGTCCCATCTCGTCCTGCGGGTGCCGCAGGCCCGCTACGAGGAGGTGATGCGCACCCTGGCCGGTACCGGCAAGCTGCTGTCCCGCACGTCGAACGCCAAGGACGTCACCGGACAGGTCGTGGACGTCGAGAGCCGGATCGCCACCCAGCGGGCGAGCGTGGCACGGGTCCGCGACCTCATGGACCAGGCCGTGAAGCTCACCGACGTGGTGACGCTGGAGGGCGAACTGAGCAGCAGGCAGGCGGCCCTGGAGTCGCTCCTCGCCCAGCAGGCGTCGCTGAAGGACCGCACCACGCTCGCGACGATCACGCTCGAACTCGGCGAACGGGAGGAGAACACCGGGGACCCCGGGGAGGAGAGGACGGGCTTCCTGGACGCGCTGGGCGGCGGCTGGGACGCGTTCGTGACGATGCTGCGGTGGATCATGGTGGCGATCGGCGCCACCGCCCCGTTCCTGGCCGCGGCGGCCGTCCTGGCGCTCCTGTGGCGCCTGCTGCGCGGCCGCCTGCGCGGCCGCCTGCCCGGCCGCCGCACCGGGACGTCGCGGCAGGCCGCGGAGGGCTCCGGAACCACACCGGCCTCCTAGGCGCCGTAGCGTGGGCCCCGACCTGCACACGGCGGCGAAGGGACCCGGCATGGCGGCGGAGCGACTGGTGGTCGTCGGAGGCGACGCGGCGGGCATGTCCGCCGCGTCGCAGGCCCGCAGGCTCAGGCGGCCGGAGGAGATGAGCATCGTCGCCTTCGAACGCGGCGGTTTCACGTCGTACTCGGCGTGCGGCATCCCGTACTGGGTGAGCGGCGACGTCGAGGGGCCCGACGACCTCATCGCCCGTACGCCGGAGGAGCACCGGGCGCGTTCCATCGATCTGCGCACCCGGACGGAGGTGACCGCGATCGACGTCGCCGGGCACCGGGTACGGGCGCTGGACCGTGCGAGCGGCGAGACCCGCTGGACGGACTACGACAAGCTGGTGATCGCCACCGGCGCCCGGCCGGTGCGCCCGGACCTGCCCGGGATCGACGCCCGGGGCGTCCACGGCGTGCAGACCCTGGGCGACGGCCAGGCGCTCCTGGAGTCGCTGGACCGGGCTCCGGGGCGCCGGGCGGTCGTCGTCGGCGCGGGCTACATCGGCGTCGAGATGGCCGAGGCGATGCTCAAGCGCGGCTTCGAGGTGACGGTGCTCAACCGTGGCGCGCAGCCGATGGCGACGCTCGATCCGGACATGGGCCGGCTGGTCCACGAGGCGATGGACGGGCTGGGCATCACCACGGTCAACGGCGCCGCCGTCACCGGGATCGACACCGACGGGGACGGCCGGGTCACCGCGGTCGTCACGGAGGAGGACCGCTACCCGGCGGACGTCGTGGTGCTGGGCATCGGCGTAGAGCCGGAGACCACCCTGGCCCGCGAGGCCGGTCTGCCGCTCGGCCCGCACGGCGGCCTGCTGACGGACCTCTCGATGCGCGTCGTGGGACAGGAGGACATCTGGGCGGGCGGGGACTGCGTCGAGGTCCTCGACCTCGTCGCCGGGCGTACGCGGCACATCCCGCTCGGCACCCACGCCAACAAGCACGGCCAGATCATCGGGGCCAACGTGGGGGGCGGCTACGGCACCTTCCCCGGCGTGGTCGGTACGGCGGTGAGCAAGGTCTGCGACCTGGAGATCGCCAGGACCGGGCTGCGGGAGAAGGACGCACGTGCGGTCGGTCTGCGCTACGTCACGGCGACGATCGAGTCGACGGGCCGCGCCGGCTACTACCCGGGGGCGAAGCCGATGACGGTGAAGATGCTCGCGGAGTACCGCACCGGCCGTCTCCTGGGGGTGCAGATCGTCGGCCGCGAGGGGGCGGCGAAGCGCGTGGACGTCGCGGCGGTGGCCCTCACCGCCGGGATGACGGTCGAGGCGATGACGGCCCTCGACCTGGGCTACGCCCCGCCGTTCTCCCCGGTCTGGGACCCGGTGCTGGTGGCCGCCCGCAAGGCCGTGTCGGCGGTGCGGGCGGCCCTGCGGGAGGAGGGCTGAGGAAGGCGCCTCAGCGGGCCGTGCGCTCGTGGACGTACTCCACGAGCCGGGTGAGCGCGTCCGGGTCGGTGGACGGCATGACACCATGCCCGAGGTTGAAGATGTGGCCCTCGAGCCCGGCGGCGGCGGCGAGCACCTCGCGGGTCTTCTCCCGCACCGCCTCGGTCGGCGCGAACAGCACCGCGGGGTCGAGGTTGCCCTGGAGCGCCTTGCCGGGACCGACCCGGCGGGCGCCCTCGTCCATCGGGACGCGCCAGTCCACGCCGACGACGTCCGCGCCCGCCTCGCCCATCAGGCCCAGCAGCTCGCCGGTGCCTACGCCGAAGTGGATGCGCGGGACGCCGTACGACGCGACGGCGTCGAAGACCTTCGCGGAGGCGGGCATCACGGAGCGGCGGTAGTCCGCCGGGGCCAGGGCGCCGACCCAGGAGTCGAAGAGCTGGACCGCGGAGGCGCCGGCCTCGATCTGGACCTTCAGGAACGCGCCGGTGATCTCCGCGAGCCGGTCGAGCAGGTCGGCCCAGAGCTCCGGGTCGCCGTACATCATGGCCTTGGTGCGCTCGTGGTTGCGGGACGGGCCGCCCTCCACGAGGTAGCTCGCCAGCGTGAACGGGGCGCCGGCGAAGCCGATCAGCGGTGTGGCGCCGAGCTCGGCGGTGAGCATCCCGATGGCCGCGGTGACGTACGGGACGTCCTCGGGCGTGAGGTCGCGCAGCCGGGCCAGATCGGCGCGGGTGCGGATCGGCTCGGCGATGACCGGCCCGATGCCGGGCTTGATGTCCAGGTCGATGCCGATGGCCTTGAGGGGGACGACGATGTCGCTGAAGTAGATCGCGGCGTCGACCTTGTGACGGCGTACGGGCTGGAGCGTGATCTCGGTGACCAGCTCCGGCATCATGCAGGAGTCGAGCATCGCGATGCCCTCGCGGACCTTCAGGTACTCGGGCAGCGAGCGTCCCGCCTGACGCATGAACCAGACCGGCGTGTGCGGCACCGGCTCACGGCGGCAGGCCTTGAGGAAGGCCGATTCGTGGGTGGCGGGGATGGTCCGCAGGCCCGAGGACGGGCCCTCCCCTGATCGGACGGAGCTGAGCTCTTGGGGAAGGTCGTTGGCACTCACGCACAGAATCTTCGCACGGAGCGGCAACGAGCCGGACGCCGCATGGGTGTCTCTCCCTGCACGGCGCCCCCGTTCCGCCTACTCTTCCCCGCATGGCTCCGCCCCAGGGACAATTTTCCGATCATTCCAACGGCACCGGCAGCGAGGGGGACGCGGACGGTGACACCGCCCCGCCCGCGTTCCGGTCGGCGGTCGACGCGCTGCGTTCCGCCCGGCTGCGCCCCGAGCTGGAGGTCGAGCCCACACGGCCGCCGCAGCGGCTGGCGCCGCACGCGTACGCGGTCGAGGCCGCCGTCGTGGAGGGCGAGGACGACCTCGCCGACGGCCGCCTGGTCCTCCTGCACGACCCGTCGGGACACGATGCCTGGAAGGGAACGTTCCGCCTGGTGACGCTCGTGCGGGCGGAGCTGGAACCGGAGATGGCGGCCGACCCGCTGCTGCCCGAGGTGTGCTGGTCCTGGCTCACGGGGGCGCTCGACGCCCGGGGACTCTCCTACGGGGAGGCCGGCGGGACGGTGACGCGGGCCGGCTCGCACTACTTCGGGGCGCTGTCCGCGCGCCGGCCCGCGACACAGATCGAGATCCGGGCCTCGTGGACGCCGCGCGAGGGGCGCGGCGGGGTGCCGGACATGGCGGCGCACCTGGTCGCCTGGGGCGATCTGCTGTGCCAGCTGGCCGGGCTGCCGCCGTCGGGCACGGTGGACGCGGCGGTGGTGACCCTGCCCCAGCGGCGCGGACCCCAGGTCTCCTGACGCTGCGTGACCATCGGGGAGAGTCGGTCGCACAGCGACCGGCTCTCTTTTCGTACAATCGATCGCCCGTCCGATTTGCCCGAATTGTTACTCACTAAATCGTGATCTTCCCCTAAAGGAGGACGCACCTGCTGCCGAAGAGGTCAATGACCCTTCAAGCATGGTTCGCCCCGGCTTCACCCCCGAGCCGGCCCGTCCCGCCACTCCCCAGGAGGCCTGGTGTCCGTTCTCCTCGAGCAGCCCGCAAGCCTGGTCGCCTACCGCCCGAACAAGCCGACGGCCATGGTCGTCGTGGCCGACCCGCGCGTCCGTTCCACCGTCACCCGCCATCTGTGGGCCCTCGGAGTTCGTGACGTCATCGAGGCGTCGTCCATCGCGGAGGCCCGCCCCCGCGTCGGCAACCCGCGCGACATCTGCGTTGCCGACGTCCACCTGCCCGACGGTTCCGGGCTGACCCTGTTGTCCGAGACCCGAGCCGCCGGCTGGCCGAACGGCCTCGCCCTCTCCGCTGCCGACGACATCGGCGCGGTGCGCAACGCCCTCGCGGGCGGAGTGAAGGGCTACGTCGTCACCGGCACCCGCACCAACATCGGCCACCCCACCCGTCCCGGCGTCGCCCCGATCGGGGCCAACGCCGCCCGTATGCACCGCAGGCCTCCCGGCTCCCCGAGCCACCCGGGCGGCTACCGCGAACTGTCCGGCCGCGAGGTGGAGGTGCTCCGCCTGGTCGCCGAAGGCCAGTCCAACAAGGCCATCGGCGTCTCGATGGGCCTCTCCGCCCTCACGGTCAAGAGCCACCTCGCCCGCATCGCCCGCAAGCTCGGCACCGGAGACCGCGCCGGAATGGTCGCCGTCGCCCTGCGCACGGGCATCATCCACTGACCCGCAGGGGCCACGCCTCCGGATCACGCCGGGCCCACGGGCCCCGGTACCGGACCGCGGTCGCGGGCGGACCCGCCCGCGACGACAGGCCCTGGCCGCCGGTACCCGCGCGGATGCGGAACCGGCCGGTTTACGCGCATGGCCGCCCGTCGACGGAACCTTCCGTCGACGGGCGGCGCGCATACACAGATACCCTTGGCATGTGACCGACGCCCAAGAGACCGCAGCAGACACTTCACTGCGAAACACCGGGGGCGCTCCCCCGGACGACGTCGCCCCGGCGCCGATCCCCTTGCTCGAACCGCGCGAGGGCATCCCCCCGGTGGTGGCGACCGACGACGCGCTGGCCCGGGTGGTCGCCGACTTCGCGGCCGGCACCGGCCCCGTCGCCGTCGACGCCGAGCGTGCCTCCGGCTACCGCTACGGCCAGCGCGCCTACCTGGTGCAGCTGCGCCGCGAGGGCGCGGGGAGCGCGCTGATCGACCCGGTCGGCTGCCCCGACCTGTCCGCGCTCGGCGAGGCCCTCTCCGGCAGCGAGTGGATCCTGCACGCCGCGACCCAGGACCTGCCCTGCCTGCGCGACATAGGCATGACGCCGACCTCGCTCTTCGACACCGAGCTCGCCGGGCGCCTGGCGGGGTTCCCCCGCGTCGGCCTGGGCGCCATAGTCGAGAACGTCCTCGGCTACGCCCTGGAGAAGGGCCACTCGGCGGTCGACTGGTCGACCCGCCCGCTGCCCGACCCCTGGCTGCGCTACGCCGCGCTCGACGTCGAGCTGCTGGTGGACCTGCGCGACGCCCTGGAGGAGGAGCTGGACCGGCAGGGCAAGCTGGACTGGGCGCTGGAGGAGTTCGCCGCCATCGCCTCGGCGCCGCCCGCTCCCCCGCGCAAGGACCCCTGGCGCCGGACCTCCGGCATGCACAAGGTGCGCCGCCGCCGTCAGATCGCGGTCGTACGCGAGCTGTGGACCACCCGTGACCAGGTGGCGCAGCGACGTGACGTCTCCCCCGGCAAGGTGCTCGGCGACGCCGCGATCATCGAGGCGGCCCTGGCACTCCCGGTGAACGTGACCGCGCTGACCGCGCTGCCCGGCTTCGGGCACCGGATGGGGCGCCGTCAGCTGGAGCAGTGGCAGGCGGCCGTCGACCGGGCCAGGCAGCTGCCCGAGTCGGAGCTGCCGCAGCCCGGCCAGCAGCCGGCGGGCCCCCCGCCGCCCCGCTCGTGGGCCGACAAGGACCCGGCCGCGGCGGCCCGGCTGTCGGCGGCGCGCACCGCCGTGTCGGAGCTGGCCGAGCGGCTGCACATGCCGCAGGAGAACCTGATCACCCCGGACACCGTGCGCCGGGTCTGCTGGGAACCGCCCAGGACCCTGACGCCGGACGCGGTCGAGACCGCGCTGGCCGGGCACGGCGCGCGCCACTGGCAGATCGAGCAGGTCGGCCCCCTGCTGCTGCGGGCCCTGGACACCAGCGCCTGACATGACCCGACCCATGCGTACGCCCCCCTGCCGGATGCGGCAGGGGGGCGTACGCGTGTCGGGACCGCACCCCCGGCCACCTCGTCGAGGAGGATCGAATTCACGCCAGTTACCCGGTCTTCCCGGGCCACCGGCGGCGCCCCCGCGCGTGTGACGTACGCCGCTCCGGTGAGGGGGGCTGGGCAGTCTGGTTACCCGCAAGTAGCATGAGGGGCGTGGCGCACCGAAGGGCGCGCCCGCAGCAGTGCCACCCCGCACCCTGGAGGAGAGCCACCGTGCCTCGTACCATCCGGGACGTCGTCTTCGTCGACGGCGTCCGCACCCCGTTCGGCAAAGCGGGCCCGAAGGGCATCTACCACGAGACCCGCGCCGACGATCTCGTCGTGAAGGCCATCCGGGAGCTGCTGCGCCGCAACCCGGACCTGGACCCCGCGAAGATCGACGAGGTCGCCATCGCCGCGACCACCCAGATCGGCGACCAGGGCCTCACCCTCGGGCGTACCGCCGGAATCCTGGCCGGTCTGCCGCAGTCGGTCCCCGGTTACTCGATCGACCGCATGTGCGCGGGCGCCCTGACCGCCGTCACCTCGACGGCCGGCTCCATCGCCTTCGGCGCGTACGACGTCGTCATCGCGGGCGGTGTCGAGCACATGGGCCGCCACCCGATGGGCGAGGGCGTGGACCCCAACCCCCGCTTCGTGTCGGAGAAGCTGGTCGACGAGTCCGCCCTGTTCATGGGCATGACCGCGGAGAACCTGCACGACCGGTACCCCACGATCACCAAGCAGCGCGCCGACGAGTACGCGGTGCGTTCGCAGGAGAAGGCCGCCAAGGCGTACGCCAACGGCAAGATCCAGCAGGACCTGGTACCGGTCTCGGTGCGCCGCACCGACGCCGGGGCGGGCGAGACGGGCTGGGGCCTGGTCACCGCGGACGAGCCGATGCGCCCGGGCACCACGATGGAGTCGCTGGCCGGTCTGAAGACCCCCTTCCGCGCCCACGGCCGTGTGACGGCCGGCAACGCCGCCGGGCTCAACGACGGCGCCACCGCCTCGCTGCTCGCGTCCGAGGAGACCGCCCGCGAGCTGGGCCTCCCGGTCAGGATGCGCCTCGTGTCGTACGCCTTCGCGGGCGTCGAGCCGGAGGTCATGGGCTACGGCCCGATCCCGGCGACGGAGAAGGCGCTGGCCAAGGCCGGTCTCTCCATCGAGGACATCGGTCTCTTCGAGATCAACGAGGCCTTCGCCGTGCAGGTGCTGGCGTTCCTGGAGCACTACGGCATCGCCGACGACGACCAGCGGGTCAACCAGTACGGCGGCGCCATCGCCTACGGCCACCCGCTCGCCTCCTCCGGCGTCCGCCTGATGACCCAGCTGGCCCGCCAGTTCGAGGAGCAGCCGGAGGTCCGCTACGGCGTGACGACCATGTGCGTCGGCTTCGGCATGGGCGCGACGGTCGTCTGGGAGAACCCGCACTTCGACAAGGCCGACGGAGGCAACAAGTGAGCTCCACCACCGAGCTTCTGAAGGGCGCGGCCGAGCTGTTCCCCGGTGAGGTCGTCACGCAGGCCCACGTACGCCACCTGGACCTCCCCGGCGGGGCGGGCCGTTTCGCGCTCATCACGCTGGACAACGGCCTGGACCACACGAAGCCGACGACCATCGGCCCGCAGTCGCTGGCGAACCTGAACGCCGCCGTCGACCAGGTCGAGAAGGAGGCCGCCGAGGGCGCGATCACCGGGGTCGGCATCACCGGCAAGCCGTTCATCTTCGCGGTCGGCGCCGACCTCAAGGGCGTCGAACTGCTCAAGAACCACCAGGACGCGCTGGCCATCGGCAAGGGCGGCCACGACGTCTTCCGCCGTCTGTCCGGTCTCGCGGTCCCGACCTTCGCGTACTACAACGGCGCGGCCATGGGCGGTGGCGTCGAGATCGGGCTGCACTGCTCGTACCGCACCGTCTCCAGCGCGCTCCCGGCGTTCTCGCTGCCCGAGGTCTTCCTCGGCCTGGTGCCCGGCTGGGGCGGCTGCGCGCTGCTCCCCAACCTGATCGGTGCCGACCGCGCCGTCTCGGTGATCATCGAGAACTCGCTGAACCAGAACCGCCAGCTCAAGGGGAGGCAGGTCTTCGAGCTCGGGATCGCCGACGCGCTCTTCGAGGGCGCGGACTTCCTGGAGCAGTCGCTGGTCTGGACGGCCTCCGTCCTCAAGGGCGAACTCACGGTGGAGCGCCCCGAGGTGGACCGCGGTGACGCCTGGGACCAGGCCGTCGCACGCGGCAGGGCGATCGCCGACTCCAAGGTGCACGGCGCCGCCCCGGCCGCCTACCGCGCGCTGGAGATCATCGCCGCGGCCAAGGACGGCGACCTGGGCGCCGGTTTCGACGCCGAGGACCAGGCCCTCGCCGACCTGATCATGGGCGGCGAGCTGCGTTCGGGGATCTACTCCTTCAACCTGGTCCAGAAGCGCGCCAAGCGCCCGGCCGGTGCCCCGGACAAGGCCCTGGCCCGCCCGGTCACCAAGGTCGGCGTGGTGGGCGCGGGCCTGATGGCCAGCCAGCTCGCGCTGCTGTTCCTGCGCCGCCTGGAGGTCCCGGTCGTCCTCACGGACATCGACCAGGCGCGCGTCGACAAGGGCGTGGGCTACGTCCACGCCGAGATCGACAAGCTGCTCGGCAAGGGCCGCGTCAACCAGGACAGGGCGAACCGCCTCAAGGCCCTGGTCTCCGGTGTGCTGGACAAGGCGGAGGGCTTCTCCGACGCCGACTTCATCATCGAGGCCGTCTTCGAGGAGATCGGCGTCAAGCAGAAGGTGTTCGCGGAGGTCGAGGCGGTCGCCCCGGCGCACGCGGTCCTCGCCACGAACACCTCCTCCCTCTCGGTCACCGAGATGGCGTCGAAGCTGAAGAACCCCGAGCGGGTCGTCGGCTTCCACTTCTTCAACCCGGTCGCGGTCCTGCCGCTCCTGGAGATCGTCCGCGGCGAGCGGACCGACGACGCCTCGCTGGCCACGGCCTTCGGCGTCGCCCGCAAGCTGAAGAAGACGGCGGTCCTGGTGAAGGACGCCCCGGCGTTCGTCGTCAACCGCATCCTCACCCGCTTCATGGGCGAGATCCAGAACGTCATCGACGAGGGCACCCCGGTCGCGACGGCGGAGAAGGCCATCGAGCCCCTCGGCCTGCCGATGTCCCCGCTGGTGCTCCTGGAGCTGGTCGGCCCGGCGATCGGCCTGCACGTCTCCGAGACCCTGAACCGCGCCTTCCCGGACCGCTTCACGGTCTCCGCGAACCTCGCGGCCGTCGTCGCGGCGGGCAAGCGCGGCTTCTACGTCTACGACTCCGGCAAGCCGGAGCTGGACCCGGAGGTCGCCGCCCTCCTCCAGCAGGGCGACACCGTCCTGACCGAGGAGCAGGTCCGTGACCGCGTCCTGGACGCGGTGGCGCAGGAGATCGGTCTGATGCTGGACGAGGGCGTCGTAGCCGAGCCCCAGGACATCGACCTCTGCCTGATCACGGGCGCGGGCTGGCCCTTCCACCTGGGCGGCATCACGCCGTACCTGGACCGCGAGGGCGTCTCCGAGCGGGTCAACGGGAAGCCGTTCCTGGCCCAGGGCGTGGCGAGCGTCCCGGCCTGACGCCGGGCAGCACCGGGGACGGGCCGTACGGGATCATCTCCGTACGGCCCGTTCCCGTTCGGGCCCGGGCAGGCGGGAAGAAGAGATCATGCGGCGTCGTGCCGGAAGGGGTCGTGCGGGCCCCGGAGCGGGGTTCCGCCGCCGGTGGCTGGTGCCGGGGGTGTGCGCGCTCGTCCTGCTGGGGCTGACGCATCCGCTGCGCCCCGGCCCGGCGGCGCTCCTGGACTCCGTGGAGGGGCGGCTGAGCGTCGCGACCTGGAACATGTGCGGGGTCCGGCAGTGGAACTGCGAGGGCACCGGGACCGGCGCCGCGAAGGTCCGGGCGCTGGAACGGCTGGCCGTCACCGAGGGCGCCCGCGTCATCATGCTGCAGGAAGCCTGCTCGGGGGACCTCGCCGCCGCCCGGAGCGCGCTGGGGGCGGGCTGGAACACCACGTTCGTGCCGTACGCGGTCCAGGACGCGGCGGGGCGGCGTACGGAGGTCCGGTGCGCGGGAGCGGGGACGGCGGGCCTCGCGATACTCGCCCTCTCCTCGCTCACCGGAGTCTCGGTGGTGCCCGCACCGCAGCCGGCGGCCGGGCTGCACCGGGGGATCGTCTGCGCCACGGCCGCCGATCTCGCCGTCCGGGTGTGCAACGCCCACCTCAGTCTGCCGGGCGCCGGCCGGGACCGGGAGTTCCGCGACGACCAGCTGGCGTCGCTGGTGGGCGCGGCGGACCGGCGCACGGTGTTCGGCGGCGACCTGAACAGCGCCCCGCCCGGGCCCGGCGACAGGGACAGCTGGATCTGGCCGTACGCCGCCTACCGCACCTACCGGGAGTGCGACCAGGCCTCGGCCGCCTCACGCGGCGGCAGGGCCACGCACCGCACGGGGCACAAGGTGGACTACCTCTTCACCGCGCTGCCCCGCACGCGCTGCTCCGTGGCCGGCACCGGGGCCTCGGACCACCTGGCGCTCGTCATGCGGGTCGGTATCCGGGGGTGAGGCCGTCCAGGGCGTTGACCACGCCGAAGGTGACCGCGGAGCGCGGGGACTCGGTGCCGTTCGGGTCCACCGCGTAGCACTCCACGGTGTGCTGACCGTCCATCCAGGACCAGCCCGATTCCCAGGACCAGCCGCCGTCCGGCGCGACCGGCGTCATCCCGAGGGGCATGCCGTCCTCGGTGAACCCCACGTGTGCCGCCCCCTGGGCGTACCCCATGAGTCCGATGACGGGGCCGGACACCTGCTGGCCGGGGGCCGGGACCGAGACGACCGGTGCGGGGAGCGCCGTCGGGGTCCGGCCGGGGAACGGCAGGCCCGCGGAGGGCGGGCCGCCGGATGCCGGTGCCGCCGCCGCCGGACTCCGCGGCGGAACGGTGAACACGACCTCGGTCCGCGGGGAGTGGAAGCCCGCCGGGTCCACCGCGAACAGGCGGACGACGTGCTTGCCGGCCGCCCAGTCACGGCCCGGGTCCCAGCTCCAGTTCCCGTCGGGCCCGACCTGGGGGGACGTCAGGAACTTCCCGTTCTCCCAGAGGCTCACCCGCACCGCGCCGGGCGCCGAGCCGGCGAAGAGCACCGTCCGTCCCGGCGTCGTACCGCCCTGCACGGGCGCGTGGACCTGGGGCGCGGCGAAGGTGTCCTTGAGCCGGGACGTCGACCTGAGGTAGTCGTCGATGCCGGCGGTGCCGCGGTCCGGTTCCTCGTACCCGTTGCGGATGGTCCCGATGCGGGGTGTGACGCCGTCGACGAGGAGGTTGGCCAGGCCCAGCATGACGGGGAGGTTGCGCAGCGTCACCTTGCCGTGGCCGGCGATGAGGGGTGAGTCGTTGTAGATGAAGTTGAAGTTGCTGTAGTCGCGGAAGTGCCCGAGGTACGGCTCGACGTGCTGCCGGTACTGCTCGTCCTGCGGCGAGGAGATCAGGTAGATGTTGGCGTCGCGGTTGCCGCTGCGCCACACCGTCTCCGGCAGCAGGGCGTCGATGATCCCGACGTTGTGCTCCGGCACGCCCTCGCCCATCATGAAGCGCGCCGTGGGCTTCATGTGCTCCTTCACGAAGGAGCCGATCTCGAACTGGGGCACGCTGGCCACGATGTCGCGGAACCCGTACTTCAGCCCGTAGTACAGGGCCGCGGTGCCGCCCTTCGAGCTGCCGAACATGATGCAGTCGGCCGGGGTCAGGTCGAGCGCGTGCATGACGCGGGAGATGAGGCCGATGACGGACTCCTCCAGCGAGAAGTCCATCTCCTTGCACAGGTAGTAGCTGTTCACCCCGTCGAACTTGTCGCGTATCCAGAGGATGTTGGAGCGCGTCCTGTCGAGGACCCCGTTGCCCCACCCGTACTCCTCGGGCGCGTTGAGGTTGGCGAAGACGACCATCAGGCGCCGGTTGCCGTTCCTCGCGTGCGTGAACCTGTACTCGATGGGGAACTTCCCCGACGCCTCCACGCCCGTGAAGATCCGGCGGCCGGCCGCGGCGGTGTCAGACATGCGCGGAATCCATTCTCACCGGGGACTGCTGTCCGGCCGGCGGGTACGGGTCCTGGCCCGCGCCGCCCTCCTGGTGGAGGACCGCCCTCGCGGTACCGTCGCCGGCCCGCGGAAGGAACCCGAGGCCGCCGGCCGGCCCGTGTGCCCCGGCCGGGTGCGCGAGATCGCCTCCGGCGGCGAGGATGTGGTCCGCCAGCCGGGCCGAGGCGTACCCGTCGTCCAGGTCGCAGAACTCCTCCTGGAACCACTGGTAGCGGTCGGCGTAGCCCTCCTGGATGCGGTCGATGTCCTCGACGGCCGAGACGAGTTCGGCGGACTCGAAGAGCAGGGGCCCGGGGGCGCTCCGCTCGAAGTCGAAGTAGAAGCCCCGGAGCGTGTCGCGGTAGTGGTCCAGGTCGTACGTGAAGAACAGGATGGGGCGTCCCGTGTTGACGAAGTCGAACATCAGGGACGAGTAGTCCGTGATCATCACGTCGGTGATGAGGGAGAGGTCCGCCATGTCCGGGTAGTCGGACACGTCGAAGACGAAACCGTCCCCGGCGCCGGGGACCGGGTCCACGACGTTGGGGTGGCGGCGGACCATCAGCACGTGGTCGGCGCCGAGGCGGGCGCGGGCGTCGTCGAGGTCGATCCGGAAGTCGAACTTGTACTTGCCGGGTGCGTAGAACTGGTCGTCGCGCCAGGTGGGGGCGTACATGATGACGCGCTTGCCCGGGGGCAGCCCGATGCGCCGTCTGATCTCCTCGGCGCGGCGCTCCGTGCCCGGCCGCCGGAGGATGTCGTTGCGGGGGTAGCCGCACTCGACCATCTCCCCGGGGAACTGGAAGGCCCGCTGGAGGATGGGGGTGGAGAAGCTGTTCGGGGAGACCAGCATGTCCCAGTTCCGCACCTCCTTCGCGACCCGCTCCAGGTAGCGCTGGTCGGCGAAGTGGACGGCCTCGATGTCGTGGCCGATCTTCTTCAGCGGCGTGCCGTGCCAGGTCTGCACGACGACCTGGTCGTCGCGCTTCTGGAACCAGTCGGGGAGGTGGTTGTTGGCGACGACGTAGCGGGAGGTCGCCAGGGCCTCGTACCACTCCAGGGACCACATGCGGACCGGGCGGGCCGTCGGCGGCACGGCGACCTGGTCGTCGCGGACCACCCACAGGTGCTCCAGGCCGGCTCCGCGCCGGACCAGTTCCTCGTGGACGGCGCGCGGACTGTCCGAGTACTGGGTCCCCTTGAAGGCGTCGAACAGCACGGCGGGCCTGATCGGCGCGCGGCGTGCCTGGGGGTAGCTCCTGGTGCGCAGCAGCTTCTGCCGGTAGGGGCCCCTGGCGTCCTCGGCCATGGCGGAGCGGACGAGGAGCGAGAGCCGGTCGTAGGCCTCGGCCTGGAGGTCGTACCCCCGGCCCGCGGCCTCCATCTCCTGCGGGAAGGTGGGGACGAGGCTCTGCTCGATCTTGAGCATGAGGTCGGGCAGCCGCTCGTCCGGCGGCACCTCGGAGGGGTCCTGACGGCGCAGGAAGAAGTCCCAGCGGCCCGCGGCGAGCGGGATGGCCCCGGCCAGGGTGCGCGCCGCCGCGGGGGTGACCACGCACCGGAAGCGGTCGCCGTCCCACTCGACCGGGACCGCGCGCTCCGCGCCGTGGGCGCGTGACCGCACGACCACGTGGGCCGCGTCCCTCTCGCGCGGGGTGAGCCGGTCCGCGAAGGCGTAGCGGCCGACGAGTTCGAGCGAGCCGTCCTCGCGCCAGCCGTGGTCGGAGACCAGCGGCAGGGCGGCGCGCTCGAAGAGGACCACGTAGCCGGACCCGTTGCGGTGGACGACGATCTCGCGGTCGCCGTCGTCGGTCTGGAGCCCTTCGGGCATGCGGTAGTGCCCGTCGTCGGTGTCCTCGGCCATCACGGGGTACAGCGCCGCCTTGCGCCCCTCCACGTGGACGGTGGTCTTCCAGCCGTTGCTCCCCATGGTCCACGCCTGGGGGACGGCGCCGTCGCCCGATCCCCGGGAGCCCGGTACCAGGCTGGTCAGCGGGACGCGCGCGACGAAGGTGCACCAGCCCTCGCCGCCGGGCTGGAAGGACATCCGGGCGTCGTGGCGCCCGGCGCCGTTCATGCTGGTGACGCGGAGCTTCCCCCACTCGGGGACCGCGGGGCCGAGGAGGACCCCGCCGATCTCGAGGTACTGGCCGGCCACCCGGTGCCTGGTGATGCGGCACCGCACCCGCTCGACGCGGATCTTGAGGCCGCCCTGCACGAACAGGGGCACGATGCGCGTGTTCCTGTCGACGTAACGGGCGGGCGGGTTGGCCGCGGATCCCGCCCCGCCGCGTCCGATGCTCTTGTACCGGAACAGGCCGCGGCTGAACACCCCGGCCGCGACGTCCCAGGTGCCCTCCACCCACTCGCCCTTCTTCTTGAGGCGTGTGGTGTCGAAGCGGCTCTCGAAGCCGGCCCAGTCGTAGCAGTAGCGGTTCTGGTTCGAGTGCTCGGTGGCCTGCGGGTAGAACGTGGTCCTGGCCAGGTTGACGAGCGTGCTGCTGGTCTTCTTGTTCCGCAGGGCCAGCATCTTGGTGGACATGTGGCGCTTGTGGACGTTGATGAAGCGCACGTAGGCGGACCCGGTCAGGGTGAGCCACTCGCCGGTCCACCGCGCGTCGGTGAGCGAGCTGAAGGGCGACAGCTCCTTGTCGAGCCGGTAGTCACGCTTGTAGAGCCCCGTCTCCCGGTTGCCCAGGTGCGGGTAGTTCAGGTAGCGGCGGAAGCGCCTGCGGACCGGCAGCGGACCGCCTTTCCGCTCGAACTCGAGTACGTCCATGAGTTCGTCGAGCCGCCCCTGGTGCACGAGGAGCCACTTCACGCGGGCGTCGGCGGGGAGTTCCTCGATGAGGTCGTCGTCCGCCTCGCCCAGGAAGGCCTGGGCGGCGTACATGAACGCGTCGCGGTACTCCTCGTCCGCGTCGGGAAGCACCTTCAGGTGCAGCATCAGGTCGGACTTCAGGCAGGCGAGGTCGTACTTGCGCTTGTGGTCCCGGAACGAGCGGGAGCGGTGCTGGCCGAGGAACCGGCTGACGGACTGCACGGCTGCGACGCGGTCCTGGAGGTTGCTGAGCTCGGTGTGCCGCTGGGTGATCGACGGGGCGGCTCCCCCGTCACGCCTGCGCCAGAAGTAGACGATGTCGCTGATGACATCGACCTTCTTCGCCTTGAAGTGGGCGAACATGTTGACCCAGGAGTCCTCGTAGAGAACTCCTTCGGGGAACTGGATGAAGTGGTAGTCCCAGAAACTCCGCCGGAACACCTTGTTCCAGACGGTGCGGTCGTAGATGAGCGCCTCGAAACGGGTGATGTGGGTGCCCTTGCGGTCCCGCTGCATCGGCCCCTTGTGCAGGGGGGACTGCCACTTCGTCGTGGAGTTCATCATCTGCACGTTGCCGGAGACGAAATCCGATCCGGACTCCGAGAGGGTGCGGATGAGGAGTTCGTAGGCGTATTCGGGAATGACGTCGTCGCCGTCGGCGAACACCAGGAACTCGCCGGACGGATGCATCGCGCGCAGCCCGGTGTTGCGGGCGTGGCCGGGGCCGTGCGACTCCTGGCGTATCAGGTGGAAGCGGGGGTCGTCGGCGCAGAAGCCCTCGGCGATAGCCGTGGAGGAGTCCGTCGATCCGTCGTCGACCATCAGGACCTCGAAATCACCGAAGGTCTGTCTCGCGATGGACTCCAGGCACTCCGTGAGATACGTCTCGACGTCCTGGAACGGGACGATCACGCTCAGACGTGGCCCAGCGGTCACTATGCACACTCCAGTTCGAGGCAGGAGAGATCACCTGCACCATTCCGACGTCCCGACCCCGCGCATCGCCCGGCCGGGTCTTCATCGACCCGAGCCGGACACCCCCGTCGAGCGCTCGCGGCTCAGCTCTCGAACTGTCGCTTCAGACGCAAATCTTAAATGAACATTAAAAGATGTCAACGTGCAGATTCGGTGCAAGATCATGCACAGCACTCGACAGGGTCGCGTGATACACGCCATACTTCGCGGCGCACAACCTAAAGGGTCACTCGTCGATCTGACTCAGAACGCCCTGAGCCGTACGGCCCGCCCGTCACGGGAACGGCGGGGCCGGGAAACGGCCCGGCCGGAGCTCAGAGAGTGCGCCATTCCGAAAGGGTCAGCCCGGGTTCGTCCGTCTGCCGGGCCACCTTCGGGACCCCGTCCTCGCCGACGACCGCCACCACGAGCCTGCCGAACACGTCCTGGGCGAGCGCCGGCGCGGCCAGACACCGCAGCCCCGTGTCCGACCACCACATGCCGTTGCCCTCGTCCTCGGTGACACCCACTCCCACGACGGCGGTGCCCTCCGCTCCGCGATGGGCCAGCACCGTGCAGTCGTAACCGTCCAGGAACGTGCGGACGGCCGTGTGCGGGCCTTCACCCGGCGCGCCCCCCAGCGCCATCGGCCAGCCTCCCGCCCGGTAGGCCACCACTCCGCGGCCGCCCGGATCGGTCCAGTAGAAGGTGGGCCGGTCGGGGCCTGTCTCCAGGACGGCCAGGGTGTCCCGGGCCACCGCGAGCCGGGCCGGGTACCCGTCGCCCAGGACGCCGCCCGGCTCCTTCTGGAACCAGTGGAGCGTGCCCTCGGTGGTCGTCGCGAACAGCTCCATGCGGCCCGACGAGAGCGCGATGCCGGCGAGGCCCCCCTCGACGCCGGTCACACCCTTGCGGTCCTCCCACCCCCGCCACTTGCCGTCGCTCCGCTCGCGCCGGAGGGTCAGACCGCCGTCCGCCTTCCGGACGAAGACGTGCACCATCCCCGTGCCGGTCACCACGACGGCCGGGACACCGAGCGCGGCGGCGTCCTGGGGGTCCTTGTGCGGGTTGCCCAGCGAACGCCACTCGGTGACCGCGCGCCCCGACTGGTACTGGATCGCGTACACGACGTCCACGGTGGTCCGGCGGTCGGCCGTCCGGCGCTCACGGCGCCCGACGAGGTGCACGTAGGAGTTGGCGTCCTGGGTGACGGTCAGATCGGAGAGACCCGGCACGGGGAGCAGTACGGGCGGTTCCCAGACCAGACTTCCCGGACGGCTCTCCGTCCAGCGCCTGATCCCGCCCTCGGCCGGGGCGTACGCCGTGAGACGGCCCTCCTTGCCCCGGGTGAGCCGGATGCCGCGCACCGCGTCCGCTCCGGGAGCGACCCTGGAGGCCGCGCGGGAATCCTGTCCGAGCATTTCCGCAGTCACCTTCCCAGGCATCCGGCACATCGCGCATGATTTCGAATCTGGCACATACTAGTCCCTCACATGAGAGATTATTCAGTGCTCGAACGGTGACGGCCCGGTGCCGGGCGGGCGGCCTCGCGAGGGGGGAACGGCTCGCGAGGAACCCCACAGCACTCGTACGTGTAAGCGATGAACTGTCTATAGTGCTACGCACACCGAAGTCGGACCGGCTCCTCCCCCCACCCGGGTCCAACCCGCCGACAGCCCTACCGGGCCGCGAGATCAAGGGACTCGAACAGGATGAGCAACGACGTCATGCCTCCGGGCGGACGCGCCTCACGCCGGGGTGAATCCCCCGCACGGGGCCGCAAGAAGGAACGCAGGCGCCGCAGCGGCCTCAAGATCACGCTCCTGGTGCTGCTGGTGCTCCTGCTCGCCGCCGGTGGTACCGCGTACTGGATGTACCGGGACCTCGACAACAACATCACGGGCGTCGACATCAACAAGGCGCTCGGCGAGGACCGTCCGGAGAAGCTCCCCACCACGGGCCAGAACCTCCTCGTCCTCGGTTCCGACTCCCGTGCCGGGGCGGAGAACCAGGAGCTGGGCGGGGGCGGCGCCGTCAGCGGGGCGCGGTCGGACACGGCCCTGGTGGTGCACATACCCGAGGGCCGCACCCAGGCCGTCGCCGTCTCCATCCCGCGCGACACCCTGGTGACGCGGCCGGAGTGCGCCAAGGCGGACGGTTCGACCATGGCGTCCGCCGAGCGGGTCATGTTCAACTCCGTCTACTCCCAGGTCGGTCCGGCCTGTGTGGTGAAGACCGTGGAGAAGATGTCCGGGGTCCGGATCGACCACTACCTGGAGATCAACTTCGCCGGGTTCAAGGACCTGGTCGACGCGATCGGCGGGGTCACCGTCAAGGTCGACGAACCGATCAAGGACAAGGCCTCGGGCCTCGACCTGACGGCCGGTACGCACAAGCTCGACGGCACCGAGTCCCTCGCCTTCGTCCGCACCCGGCACGGCATCGGGGACGGCAGCGACCTCGGCCGGATCGGGCTCCAGCAGCAGTTCCTGCTCGCGCTGCTCACCGAGATCAAGTCGCAGGACCTGCTGGGCAGTCCGGCGACCACGTACAAGATCGCCAAGTCCGCGACCAAGTCGCTGACGACCGACGACGGGCTCGCCTCGCTGACCTCGCTCAGCGAGTTCGCGCGCTCGATGAACGGCGTCGATCCCTCCGCCATGGAGACGATCATGCTGCCGGTCGCCTACGACAAGCAGGACCCCAACCGCGTCGTGGCGGCGGATCCGCAGGCGGGCGAACTCTGGAAGGCGATCCGCACCGACGGGACGATCCCCGAGTCGGCGAAGAAGTCCCCGGCCACCGGCGGCTGACCTGACGGCGGCGGCCGTACCGTGCGGGGCCCGTACGGTACGGCCGCCGCCGTGTCGCGGCGCCCCCGGGTCAGGAGGCCTTCGCCAGGCGGCTGTTGCGGCGCCCGTACGCGACGTAGATGATGACGCCGATCACCATCCAGATCCCGAACCGGAGCCAGGTCTCGGCCGGCAGGTTCAGCATCAGCCAGACCGACGCGGCCACCGAGAGGACCGGCAGCAGCGGCACCCACGGGGTGCGGAAGGCGCGGTGGAGCCCGGGGCGGGTGCGGCGCAGCACGATCACACCGAGGGCGACGACCACGAACGCGAAGAGCGTGCCGATGTTCACCAGGGTCGCGAGTTCGTCGATGCTCGTGAAGCCGGCCACGACCGCGATGATCACCCCGAGCAGGATGGTCGGCCGGTACGGGGTGCCGAACCGCGGGTGCGTCACCGAGAAGAACCTCGGCAGCAGTCCGTCGCGGCTCATCGCGAAGAACACCCGGGTCTGGCCGAGCAGCAGGATCATGCAGACCGTGGTGAGGCCGACCGCCGCACCGAAGCTGATGACGCCCGCGTAGAAGGGGTGACCGACGGCCTTGAAGGCGTCGGCGAGCGGGGCGGTGACCGAGAGGTCGGAGTACTTCTCCATCCCGGTGACCACGACCGAGACGGCGACGTAGAGCAGCGTGCAGATGACCAGCGAGGCCAGGATGCCGCGCGGCATGTCACGCTGCGGGAGCCTGGTCTCCTCGGCCGCGGTGGCCACGACGTCGAAGCCGATGAAGGCGAAGAAGACGATGGAGGCGGCGGTGAAGACGCCCATGACGCCGAAGTTCGTCGGTTCGTAGCCGAAGATGAGCTGGACCAGCGGGGCGTTCAGGCCCGATCCGCCGGGCTGCTTCTGCGCCTCGGGGATGAAGGGCGTGTAGTTCGAGGCCTTGACGAAGAACAGGCCCGCGATGATCACGATGCCCACGACCGCCAGCTTGATGCCGACGACGACCGTGGTGACCCGGGCGGAGAGCTTCATCCCGAGGACCAGGACGACCGTCAGGACCAGCACCAGGGCGAACGCCAGGATGTCGAAGCCGAAGCCGTTCGCCGCATCGGTGCCGGAGAGCGCTCCGGGCATGGTCCAGCCGACGTTCTCCATCAGGGAGCGGACGTAGCCGGACCAGCCGACCGCCACGACCGCGGTGCCCAGGGCGAACTCCAGCACCAGGTCCCAGCCGATGATCCAGGCGACCAGCTCGCCGAGCGAGGCGTACGAGAAGGTGTACGCCGATCCGGCCACCGGGACGGTGGAGGCGAATTCCGCGTAGCAGAGGGCGGCGAGGGCGCAGACGGCCCCGGCCACGACGAAGGCGAGGGCGGTGGCGGGGCCCGCCGTCTCCTTGGCGACCTTGCCCGTGAGGACGAAGATGCCGGTGCCGATGATGACGCCGACCCCGAAGACCGTGAGGTCCAGCGCGGAGAGGGACTTCTTGAGCGCGTGCTCCGGTTCTTCCGTGTCGCGGATGGACTGTTCGACCGTCTTGGTCCGGAACAGCCCCCCTCCGCTGGGTGGCCTGCCCTGCTGCGTGCTCACCGGCGTACCTCCACGCGCTCGTCGTGCACGCCATGATTCGGAACCGCCGGTCCCCGGAATGTCGCCGAACGCACGATATGCCCCGATTTCACGCGAATGGGCCGGTCGGGCCACCCGGGTGAGGTGGTCCGGCCGGCCCTCGGCCGCGCGGACGGGTCAGTCGCGGACGGGCGCCACCGCTCGGCTCTCGTACCGGCCGTCGAGCTTGGCGACCAGGCCGGTGACCTGGCGCGCGATGTCCGGCGCGGTCAGCCCGATCTCGGCCATGACCTCACCGCGCGAGGCGTGGTCGAGGAACACCGGCGGGATGCCGAAGTCGCGCAGCGGTACGTCGACGTCGGCGTCACGCAGCGCCTGGGCGATGGCGGAGCCGACACCGCCGGCCCTGCTGTTGTCCTCGACGGTGACGACGACCCGGTGCTGCGCGGCGAGCGGGGCGAGCGCCTCGTCGACGGGCTTGACCCAGCGGGGGTCGACCACGGTGGTGGAGATCCCCTGGGCGTCCAGCAGGGTCGCGATCTCCAGGCACATCGGGGCGAGCGCCCCGACGGAGACCAGCAGGACGTCGGGCGCGTCCGTGCCGGCCTCGCGCAGGACGTCCATGCCGCCGACGGTGGAGACGGCCTTGACCGCCGGGCCGACCGCGCCCTTGGAGAAGCGCACGACGGTCGGCGCGTCGTCGACGTCGACGGCCTCCCGCAGCTGGGCGCGGACCTGGTCGGCGTCGCGCGGGGCGGCGATGCGCAGCGTCGGCACGCACTGCAGGATCGACATGTCCCACATGCCGTTGTGCGAGGCACCGTCCGTACCGGTGACGCCGGCCCGGTCCAGGACGAAGGTCACACCGCACTTGTGCAGGGCGACGTCCATCAGCACCTGGTCGAAGGCGCGGTTGAGGAAGGTGGCGTAGACGGCGAAGACGGGGTGCAGCCCGCCGGTGGCCAGGCCGGCCGCGGAGACCGCGCCGTGCTGCTCGGCGATCCCGACGTCGTAGATCCGGTCCGGGAAGGCCTCCTCGAACTTGCCGAGGCCGACGGGCTGGAGCATGGCCGCCGTGATGGCGACGACGTCCTCGCGCTCGCGGCCGAGCCTCACCATCTCCTCGCCGAAGACCGAGGTCCAGTCGAGGCCGGAGGTGGAGATGGGCAGGCCGGTGTCCGGGTGGATCTTGCCGACCGCGTGGAAGCGGTCCGCCTCGTCCTCGAGGGCGGGGGTGTAGCCACGGCCCTTCTCGGTGAGGCAGTGCACGATGACCGGGCCGCCGAAGCGCTTGGCGCGCTGGAGGGCGGATTCCAGGGCCTCGATGTCGTGGCCGTCGATCGGCCCGACGTACTTCAGGCCGAGGTCCTCGAACATGCCCTGCGGGGCGATGAAGTCCTTCAGGCCCTTCTTCGCGCCGTGCAGGGTCTCGTACAGCGGCCTGCCGACGACGGGCGTGCGCTCCAGGAGGTCCTTGCCACGGGCCAGGAACCGCTCGTACCCGTCGGTCGTGCGCAGGGTGGCGAGGTGGTTCGCGAGGCCGCCGATGGTCGGGGCGTACGAGCGCTCGTTGTCGTTGACGACGATGACGAGGGGGCGGTCCTTGGCGGCGGCGATGTTGTTCAGCGCCTCCCAGGCCATACCGCCCGTGAGGGCACCGTCACCGATGACGGCGACGACGTGGTCGTCCTTGCCCAGGACCTCGTTGGCCTTGGCGAGGCCGTCGGCCCAGCCGAGCACGGTCGAGGCGTGGGAGTTCTCGATGACGTCGTGCTCGGACTCCGCGCGGGACGGGTATCCCGAGAGTCCGCCCTTGCTCTTGAGCTTCGAGAAGTCCTGCCGGCCGGTGAGCAGCTTGTGCACGTAGCTCTGGTGGCCGGTGTCGAAGAGGACCTTGTCCTGCGGGGACTCGAAGACCCGGTGCAGGGCGATGGTCAGCTCGACCACGCCCAGGTTCGGGCCGAGGTGGCCGCCGGTCTTGGACACCGCCTCGACGAGGAAGGTACGGATCTCGCCGGCGAGCCGGTCCAGCTGCTCGGAGTCGAGCCGGTCCAGGTCGCGCGGTCCCCTGATGCGGGTCAGCAGATCCACCCGTGCCTCCTTGCGTGTGAGCTGATCGAGCGAGCCGATCCGATGAGTCTAATGTTCCGTCGGCGGCCCGGGTCATCGGGCGCCTCATTTGCACCGCGCCGCGCCGGTGGCGCCGGACGCGCGTGTGCCCGGCGCCACCGGGGACGCCGGGCACAGGTGTGCGGGTAGGACGGTCAGGCGCGGCCCGCGGTCTTCTGCGTCTTACGGGTGATGGAGTCGATGACGACCGTGATGAGAAGAACAGCGCCGGTGATCATGTAGTTGATCGGCGTGGCGATGCCTTCCAGTGCCAGGCCGTACTGGATCGAGACGATCACCATGACGCCGAGCAGGGCGTTCCAGGTGCGGCCCCGGCCGCCGAAGAGGCTGGTGCCGCCGATGACGGCCGCCGCGATGACGTTCATCAGGAGGTCGCCGCCGCCGGAGCCCTGGTTGGCCGCGGCGATCTTGGAGGCCCAGAACAGGCCGCCGATCGCCGCGAAGGTGCCGGCGATGGCGAAGACCGAGACGCGGATCGCGGTGACGTTGATGCCGGCGCGCCGGGACGCCTCGACGCTGCCGCCGAGCGCGAAGATCTTGCGCCCGTAGGAGGTGCGGCGCAGGACGAAGTCCGTACCGACCAGCACGACCAGGAAGAGGACCAGGGCCAGCGGGAGGCCGCGGTACTGGTTGAACATGAACGCCGCGCCGAAGCCGAACACGGCGAGCACGACGGTGCGGATCACGATGTCCACGAGCGGCCGCGACGGGACGCCGGCGGCCTCGCGGCGGCGGGTGTCCAGGAACGCGGAGGCGAAGTAGCCGATCACCGCGACGGCCGCGAGACCGTAGGCCGCGGCGACGTCCGAGAAGTAGAACGTGGTCAGCTTGCCGACGACCCCGTCGCTGTCCAGGTTGATCGTGCCGGTGTCACCGAGCAGCTGGAGCATGAAGCCCAGCCAGAACAGCAGGCCGGCGAGGGTGACGGCGAACGCGGGGGCGCCTATCCGGGCGAAGAAGAAGCCGTGGATGGCACCGATGACCGCACCGCTGAGGATCGCGACGAGGACGGCGAGCCACTCGTTCATGCCGTGCGTGACGCTGAGCACGGCGACGACGGCGCCCGAGACACCGCTGACGGAGCCGACCGAGAGGTCGATCTCACCGAGCAGCAGCACGAAGATGATGCCGACGGCCATCATGCCGGTGGCCACCATCGTGACGGCGATGTCGCTGACGTTCTTCGCGGAGAGGAACTCGGAGTTCAGGCTCTGGAAGACGACGCAGATGATGATCAGGCCGATGATCACGGGGATCGAGCCCAGGTCACCGCCGCGCATCTTGCGCCTGAACTCGGTGAGGTAGCCGCCGAGGCCCTGCTCGCGCACGAGGAGCCGGGGGTCGACCACGGTGTCGGCGCCCTTGGCCGCCTCCGGGTTGACCACTGCGGTGGACGTCTTGTCGGTTGTCACTTCTGGGCCTCCGCGTTGCGGGCCGCACGACGGGTCACGGCGTTCTCCGTGGCGCCCGTGATGGCGGAGATGATCTCTTCCTGCGAGGTGGTCTTCACGTCGAAGACCCCGTTGTTCCGGCCCAGCCGGAGCACGGCGACCTTGTCGGCGACGGCCTTCACATCGGCCATGTTGTGGCTGATGAGGATGACCGCGTGGCCCCGCTCGCGCAGCCGCTCCACGAGGTCGAGGACCTGGGCGGTCTGCTCGACGCCGAGCGCGGCGGTGGGCTCGTCGAGGATGACGAGCTTGGGCTCGCCCAGCATCGAGCGGGCGATGGCGACGGTCTGGCGCTGCCCGCCGGAGAGCGACGCGATCGGGATGCGGACGCTGGGGATGCGGATCGACAGCGTGCTGAGGAGCTCGCGCGAGCGGCGCTCCATCTCGACCTCGTCGAGGACTCCGAACCTGCGGAGCTCCCGGCCGAGGTAGAGGTTGCCGACGACGTCGATGTTGTCGCAGAGCGCGAGGTCCTGGTAGACGGTCGCGATCCCCAGACTCTGGGCGTCGTGCGGCTTGTTGATCTGGACGGCCCGGCCGTCCCACTCGATGACGCCGTCATCGATGGGGTGTACTCCGGCGATCGTCTTGACGAGCGTTGACTTGCCGGCACCGTTGTCACCCACGAGGGCGACCACCTCACCGGCGTGGACCTCAAGCTCTACGTCGGTGAGCGCCTGGACGGCACCGAATCGCTTGGAGACCCCTCGCAACGCCAGCACGGGCGTAGCGGACACGTGAACCATCTCCTTCGCCGCCTGACCCGGCGGGGATGCCGCGCCTGGGGGAAGGCGCGGTGGTCGAGCAGAAGAATTGGGGAAGAGCTCCCGAGGCGTTCCGTCCGGCGCCCCGCCCGGTAGCGGGACAGTTGGTGGGCGGGGCGCCGGACAGGCTTCGGGGCCGCCGGGCGGGCCGTGCGGGGCCCGGCCCGGACGGGCAGGGGCCTGCTACAGGCCCGCAGAGGTGCAGGCGGCCTTGTACTTGGCCGTGCAGATCTCGTCGAGCGTCCAGATGCCGTCCTTGATGACGGTGTCCTTGATGTTGGCCTTGGTCAGCGAGACGACCGGGACGAGCACGGTGGCGATGCCCTTCGTGCCGGTGTTGTCGACCTTGGACGTGGCGATGGAGTCGAGCTTCTCGCCCTTGGCGAGCGCGACGGCCATCTGCGCGGCGACGATGCCCTCCTGCGGGTAGGGCTTGTAGACGCTCATGAACTGCTCACCGGTGACGATGCGCTGCACGCCCGCGAGCTCGGCGTCCTGGCCGGTGACCGGCGGGAGCTTGGAGAGCCCGGCGGACTTGAGGGCCTGGATGATGCCCCCGGCCATGCCGTCGTTGGCGGAGTAGACCCCGGCGATCTTGTCCTTGCCGAGGGCCGTGATCGCGCCCTCCATGTTGGAGTTGGCGTTCTCCGGCTTCCACTCCTTGGTGTCGTACTCCTTGCCGTACGTCACCTTGCCGTCGAGGACCGACTTGGCGCCCTTCTTGAAGAGGGCGGCGTTCGGGTCGGTGATCGACCCGTTCATCATCACGACGGTGGGCTTGTCGGCGGTGCCCAGGGCCTCCAGCAGGGCCTTGCCCTGCACGCGGCCGACCTCTTCGTTGTCGAAGGAGGTGTAGGCGTCGATCGGGCCCTCGGCGAGGCGGTCGAAGGCGACGACGGGGATGCCCTCGGCCTTGGCCTTCTTCACGCTGTTCTCGATGGCCTTGGCGTCCACGGCGTCGATGATGAGCGCGTCGACCTTGTTCGTGATCATGGTGTCGACCTGCTGCGCCTGGAGCGTGGCGTCCTGCTTGGCGTTGGCGTAGGTGACCTCCGCCTTGCCGCCGGTCAGCTCGCTGACCTTCTTCTCGATGATCGGCTTGTCGAACTTCTCGTAGCGGGCCGTGACGTTCTCGGGGAGGAGCAGACCGATCTTGAGATCGTCGCCCTTCTTCTTGCCCGCGTCCGTGGTGGCCTTGTCACCGGACTCCTTGGCACTCCCGCAGGCAGCGAGCGAGACGGCCATGGTGGTGGCGGCAACGGCAACGGCGGCACGACGCATACGCGTGTTCATTTCGAACCTCCCTGACGAGGCCGCGACGTTGCGGCCGAGGTGGCTGGAAGTCAACTCGGCCGCAGGGGCGGCGTCAAGGAGTAAATTCTTAACGAGATGACAACGGTGCCATTCGTTATCTAAGTGAAGGCAGGGGTGGCCGCGGGGAGCGTGCTCTCCAAAAGGGTCGAATCCCCCATCTCGCTGAGCACGAGGGCGAGGGCGCCCAGCACCTCGGCCCGGCCCCCGAGCGCCCCGGGGAGCACGGAGAGCTGCCTGGCCGCACTGGGTATGGCGTAGCGCGAGACCGAGTCGCGGATGGGTGCCAGCACCAACTCCCCGGCCTCCGCGAGGGATCCGCCGAGCACGACCCGGCTGGGGTTGAGCAGGTTGCAGAGGTTCGCCACCCCGCTGCCGATGTGCCGGCCGACGTCCCCGATGACCCGGCGGCAGCCCGGATCGCCCTCCCGGGCCAGCTGGACCATCCGCTCCATGGTGAGGTCGGGCCCGTGGCTGGGCCTGAGCAGCGGCAGGACGTACCGGGCCGCGGTGAAGGTCTCCAGGCAGCCGCGGTTCCCGCAGCGGCAGACGGGGCCCGACTCGTCGAGGGTGATGTGGCCGATCTCCCCGGCCGTGCCGCCGGGACCCCGGTAGATGTGCCCGTCGATCACCAGTCCCGCCCCGACACCACTGGCGACCTTGATGTACGCCAGGTCCTTGACGCCCCTGCCGCTGCCCCAGACGAGCTCGCCGAGCGCCCCCAGGTTGGCGTCGTTGTCCACGTACACCGGCACCCCGAGGCGTCCGGCGAGCTCCTGGCCGGGATTGATGCCCGTCCAGCCCGGGAGGATCGAGGTGGAGCCCAGCGTCCCCGATTCGACGTCGATGGGGCCCGGCACGCCGAGACCGACGCCGATCACCTTCTCCGGGGCGATCCCCGTGGTCTCGACCAGGCGGTTGACCAGCTGTTCCGCCCGCCCGAAGCCCTGGGCCGACGAGGCGTCCACGTCGAGCGGCTCGGACTCCTCGGCCAGCACCTGGTGGGCCAGGTTGCCGATGGCGACCCGGAGGTGGGTGTGCCCGAAGTCGACCCCTATGACGATGCCCGCGTCCCCGCTCAGGGACACGCTTCTGGCCCGGCGCCCGCCGGCCGAGGTGGGGGTCACCTCGACCGTGCCGCTGTCCTTGAGTTCACGCACGATGTTGGAGACAGTGGCTGCGGAGAGACCGGTGCTCCTGGCGATCTCGGCCTGGGTCAGGGACCCCGCCATCCTCACGGCACGTACGACCCGCTCAAGGTTGGCCCGATGCAGAGACGTCTGCGACCCCGGAGTCTCCATCGACTCACTCACTCCTGCCGTTTTCTCTAACATGTGAACTCTAAGCTGAGCGTTTTGGGGTGCCCCCCGTCAAGACCTTGAGCAGTGGCAGCCTCGGTTGAGCGCGGCTCCCCTCTTCCCGGCCGGAACGCGGCCGGAGCCCTGACCTCCGCCTGAAACTCTCGAACGCGTCCCGTGCGTGGAGACCTCCGCACCGGCCTTACGCACCGGCGGAACCGTGAACCGTCGGGATTCAGCCATTCCCCGCTCTGCGGAATGACGGATTCCGCGCGCACCCGCTCCGGCGTCCGCGTGATCGACGGCAATTTCACGTACAAGACTTCACGTCAATGGGTTTTTTCGAGACATGGACGGCGTCGCTCAGGATCTTTACCTCCCCATGGCGCCTCCTTGACAACTAAGTTGACCGGGCACGCCGCCGGGCTCCGACGAGTCCGGGCGTGCGGCGACGTACGAGCGGGGGCGAACGTCACGGGGGGAAGGCGTCATCCAGGCCGGAAACGGCCGGCCGCGCGCTGCGCTTCTCTCCGCTCCTCCACCCGTCGGCCGCCTGAAACGTCCCTCACCGAGTGACCGAAGGAGCCCTCGTGGCCGACGAGATGGTGCGCAAGGCGCAGCAGTTCATCAATGGTGTCTACGGAGGAAAGCTGGGCATCGACCGCCTGCCGGAGACCGGGGTGACCGGGTGGTCGACCATGTTCGCCCTGACCCGCGCCCTCCAGTACGAACTGGGCATCACCAGCCTGTCCGACGCGTTCGGTCCCACCACGCTGAACACCCTGACGGCGAAGTACCCGGTGCTCAGCCCGACCACGGTGCCGTCGGAGAACTTCACCAAGATCATCCAGTCGGGGCTGTACTGCAAGGGCTACGACGGCGGTGACATCGACGGCACGTACAGCGCCCGCGTGGCCTCGTCGATGGCCCTCCTGAAGCAGAACATGGGCGTCGACTTCGCCTACCCCGGCGGCAACCTGGTACCGAAGGTCTTCAAGGGCCTCCTGAACATGGACGCCTACGTCGCCTCCAACGGCGGCACGGAGACCATACGGGCGGTCCAGCGGTGGCTCAACGGCTCGTACGTGACCCGCCAGGACTTCTACATCATCCCGGCCGACGGCAACCACTCGCGCGACGTCGCCAGGTCGATGCTCTTCGCCGTGCAGTACGAGCTCGGCATGGCCGACGGCACGGCCAACGGCGTCTTCGGCCCGGGCACCCAGAGCGGGCTCAAGAGCCACACGGTGTCCACCGGCGACTCCGGCCCCTGGGTGCAGCTCTTCTCGGCCGGCATGGTGCTCAACCAGCGTCCGGGCGTCTCCTTCACCGGCACCTTCACCAGCGCCCTGGCCTCGGCCGTCTCGACCTTCCAGTCCTTCGTGAAGCTGCCCGTGACGGGCACCGGCAACTTCTCGACCTGGGCCTCCCTCCTGGTGTCCTACGGGGACCAGTCCCGCAACGGCGAGGCCTGCGACGGCGTCACGAAGATCACCGCCGCGCGTGCCGCCACCCTGAAGGCCCAGGGCATCAGCTACATAGGCCGCTATCTCACGAACCCGATCCCGGACGACCCCGATCTCCCGGAGAAGGAGATCCAGCCCGGGGAACTGCGGACGATCGCCGACAACGGGCTGCGCTGTTTCCCGATCTACCAGACGTTCGGGCGCGCCGCGGCGAACTTCAGCTACCCGCAGGGGCGCGCGGCGGGACAGGCGGCGGTGAACGCGGCGCTGGACCACGGCTTCAGGACGGGCAGCCGGATCTTCTTCGCCGTCGACTTCGACGCCCTGGACGAGGACGTCACGCGCAACGTCCTCCCGCACTTCAAGGGCATCCAGGACGCCATCGCCGACGACGGCAACCGCTTCGGCATCGGCGTGTACGGGCCGCGCAACGTCTGCACGCGCGTCGGGGAGGCGGGCCACGCCACCGCGTCGTTCGTCTCCGACATGTCGTCGGGCTTCTCCGGCAACTTCGGCTACCCGCTGCCGACGAACTGGGCCTACGACCAGATCGTCACCCGCACCGTCGGCAGCGGCGCCGGATCGATCAACATCGACATCAACATCGCCTCGGGACGGGACACCGGACAGGGCGCGTTCGACACCCCCCGGGCACAGCTCCCCGACACCGCGCTGCACTCCGACCTCATCACGGCCATGCGCAGCGACGTCGGCAAGTACATGGAGTCGATCGGCTTCCCCAACGACGGAGGGCTGCGGTCCCACACCCACGAGGAGTGCTTCCGCCGGGTGGTCCTGGAGTACGACAGCGTCACCACGCTCCTCGCCTACCGCTACAACATGCGCAAGGCGCTGATCCAGACGACCGCCTACTGGGAGATGCGGCACATCGACCCCATCGACCTGTCGGTCGACGCCGAGGTCGCGCTGGAGTTCCTGACGACCAGGAGCTTCCGGGACAGCTCCACCGGCATCGCGCAGATCTTCGGCAAGACGGCGGTCCTGGCCTGGAACAACGCCGTCCGGAAGGGGTACGCGGAGGGCTCCATCCGCGATGTCACCAATGACGAGGACAAGTACAACATCTGGGCGGACTGCCGCCACGACGACCAGTTCTCCATGTCGACCGTGCCGCTGATCCACCTCTGGAACGCCGACGGGGCACCGGGCGCGACCCCGGAGGAGACACCGCTGCGCTCGATGCGGCTGAACTACACGGAGTCGGAGATCTTCCAGATCCTCCGGCGCTACCAGGGCACCAACGACGAGGCGGTGCAGCACGCCCGCCAGCGCATGGCCCTGTACCAGATCATGGAGAAGTACAACTCCATCTCCCGGCACAACTGACAGGGCGCGTCGCATGCTGGTGACAGACTCCTCCGACGACCTCCACATCGGGCTCGTGTTCCTGCTGACGCCGCTGGGCGTCGGCCTCACGCTCTGGCTGGCCGTACGCGGTCTGCGGCTGCTGCTCCGCGGACGCGGCACGCGCGACGCGCACACCCTCGTCAGGGGTGCCGCGGCCGCCGCGTGGGCCTGTGCGTTCGGCTTCTACACCTGGGGGCTGCTCCACTTCGCGGCCCTCGACGAGAGCCGCCGGCCGCAGGTCTGCGAGGAACGGCTGGGAGCCGAGCGGGCCCGGTCCGTCGACGGGTACGCCTACGCCTTCCTCCCCCTGGAGTTCAGGTGCCGTGTCACCGGCGGGCAGACGTACGACGCCTTCGTTCCCGGATACGTGAATCCCGCGGCGGGGCTCTTCGGCGTGACCGCCGCCGCACTGACCTACGCCGCCCGCCCGAAGAACTGGCTCGAGGAGACGAAGAAGTGACCGTGAAGATATCCCGCCGGACCGCCCTGAGGCGTGCGGCGTTCGTGGCGGCTGCCGCCGCCGTCGGCTCGCAGGTGCTGTCCGCTCCCGCCCGCGCCGCCGACCGCACTCCCGACCCCGAGACGCTGCGCAAGGAGATCGCCGCGGCGCAGGAGCGCAACAAGCGGGTCCTGAGCGGGGTCCCGTCGAAGAACGGCTGGGAGATGGAGAAGCTGGCGGACGACCGGGGCAGCGTCTACACCAGACCCGTCCCAGGGACCGCTCTCGAAGGCGTGCGGATGCGCATGGGCGACGTGGAGACGGTCCTGGTCCATGTGATCACCCGGTTCCACTACGAGATCGACACCCTGCGCGCCGGGGAGGTGACCGGCTGGCAGGCACCGGGTTCCGTGCGGAAGGGGCTCGCCGAGTCCAACCTGGCGTCCGGCACGGCGGTCCGGATCCGGCCCGGGTCCTACCCGTCGGGCGCCCGCGGGGGCTTCTTCCCCCTCCAGGAGCTGGTGATCCGCGACATCCTCGCCGAGTGCGAGGGCGTGGTGCGCTGGGGCGGCGACGACCGCAGGCCGGACGAGTCGCTGTTCTCCCTCGACGTGCCGCCGGGTGACGAGCGCCTGACGAAGACCGCCGCGAAGATCCGGGGCTGGAACCACACCCCGGGGCTCGGCGCCGGGACCCAGGTGGATCCGTCCCAGGCGCAGCGGCGCAAGGCCGCCGAGCGTCTCGCGGCCCGCCAGGCCTGACCCGGGCCACCGGACGACGCGGAAGGGGGGGGGCCGGGCCGGGGCCGGCGGCCCCGCGGCGCCGCCCGGGGGGGGGGGGTGATAAAAAAAAGAAGCGGGCCCCCACGCAC
>NZ_JBHVQX010000026.1:0-1938 GCF_042886395.1 Streptomyces sp. NPDC058008
CGAACGCTCCATGGCCTTCGAAGCCCTCGACCAGCTCGCCATGGAACACCTCCTCGGCGTCCGCTGACCCCCACCCCCACGGGTGCCCGGCCCACACCACCGGGCACCCCGCCCCGCCGGGGACGCGTCAGGCGTCCTCCGGCGCGGACCGGGCGTAGGCGACCGGGTCGGCCAGCACGTCCTGCACCACCAGCGCCGCCGCGCCCCGGGCCGCGTCGCCCGCGACGGACGACGCGCGCAGGCGGCCGCCGTCCCCGGACCAGAGGCCGGACACCACGCGGCCCGTCAGCTCCTCGTCGGCGGGCGGTGAGAGCCACGGCATCAGACCGCGGTAGATCCCGCCGAGGACCACCGCGTCCGGGTCGAACAGATTGACCGCGCCGGACAGCACCTGCCCCAGCATCCGGCCGGCCCCGGCCACCGCGGCCAGAGCCACCGGATCACCCGCCTGCGCCCGCCGCTCCAGCTCCATCACCCCCGCCGCGCCGCCCGCGGCCTCGTCGATGCCGGCCGCGCGCAGCAGAGCCGACTGCCCGGCGTACTGCTCCAGGCAGCCGCGTGAGCCGCAGCGGCACTCCGGGCCGGCCGGGTCCACCACCACGTGCCCGATCTCCCCGGCGAATCCATGGGCGCCGCGCAGCAGTTCGCCGTCGAGGACCAGGGCGCCGCCGACACCGATCTCGCCCGTCAGATAGAGGAAGCTGCGGACCGGGCCGAGCCCGCCGAACCACAGTTCGGCCAGTGCCGCGAGATTCGCCTCGTTCTCCGAGCGCACGGGCAGCGGCGCGGTGCCGGGGCGCAGACCGGCGAGCGCCCCGGCGAACAGCTCCTCGGCGGCGACCTGGTTCCAGCCCAGGTTGGGGGCCTGGCGCACCGAACCGCCCGAGACGAGCCCCGGCAGCGCGAGCGCCGTGCCGACCGGGCGCAGATCCTGCTCCCGCGCCGAGTCCAGGGTGCGCGCGGCGATTCCCGCCGCGCGGGCCAGGACCTCTCCCGGCGGTGCGCCCCGGTTGTCCAGGTGCTCGGTCCGCCGGACCCGCCCGGTGCCCGCCAGGTCCACCACGCAGACCGACACGTAGTCGATGTTGACCTCCACGCCCAGCCCGGCGGGCCCGGTGCGCGCCACCTTCAGTGCCGTGCCCGGGCGCCCCGCCTGGCCGCTGAACGTCTTGCCCGACTCGGTGAGGAAACCGCTCTCCAGCAACTGCTCGACCAGCGAGGACACCGCGGCCCGGGTGAGCCCGACCCGGGCGGACACTCCGGCCCGGGTCGCCTCACCGGCCTCGCCCTCGTCGCGCACGGCGCGGAGCACCAGGCTCAGGTTGTGGCGCCGCACGGTGTCCTTGTCGGCCTTGGACCCCAGGGGCGTGAGGTAGCTCTTCATGTCGCCGCCGAGCCTATGCGATGCCCCGCGGAACACGGCTCGCGCCAGGGAGCGACCACAGGCCCACGGGCGCGCCGTCCCCGCCCGGCGGCCGACGAGCACGGTGGCGACGTCCGGACCGCGCCCGGGACCGGCGCCGTCGCGCCGGATCGCGGGGCGGCCGGGGGCGTGGGCACCGCGGCCCGCCTCCTCGTCGTACAGGTCGCCGTCCCGGGCGTCGCGCCGACGGACGGCAGCGGACGCGCGGGGGCGGGACGTCGGGGAGGAGGGTGATCGGCGCCGTGCTCAGGACGGCGCCCGCCGACGGACGGGAGGAGCGGTGCGGGCCCGAAGGCCCCCGTTGCCGGAGCGGCGTGCTCATGACCGGTGAGAGGAGTGCGGTGGAGCGCCGCGTCGGGGGCGTGTCCGTGAGGACGACGCGGAGCGGGGCGCACGCAAGGCGCCACGGAGCCGGACCTGCGGCACACGTCGCCGCCTGGAGCCGGGGGGGCGACGTGTGGCGCCCCCCCCGACCCCGCAGGCAGAAAAGGCGGCGCGCCCCTGGGCATCATCAA
>NZ_JBHVQX010000026.1:1948-118400 GCF_042886395.1 Streptomyces sp. NPDC058008
CGGGCTGCGCTGGGTGCGCCCGGGGGGGGCCCTCCTGGCCCCGCTCGCCGCCGCCGCTGGGCCGCTCGCGCCCGCCGCGGGGGGGGGGGGGGGGGCCGCGCCCCCCCCGCCCCGGTCCCCGCAGGCACTCAGGGCTGCGCGCCCCTGGCCTTCAGCATGTCCGCCATGAGCGAGATCTCCGACTCCTGGGCACGGGCCATGCCCGCCGCCAGACCCCTGATCCCGTCCGTGCCCGCCGCACCTGCCGCCGCCCGTGCCATGTCGGCACCCGCGCGGTGGTGGACGGTCATCAGGCGCAGGAACAGCACCTCGGCGTCCCTGCCCTCGGCCGCGCGCAGCCGGTCCAGCTCGGTGTCCGTCGCCATGCCCGGCATGAGCGAGCCGTCGGACGCCGTGACCGGGTGGCCCATCCACTCCATCGGCGGCCGGTCCGAACTCTTCGGCCTGCCCCAGGACTCCAGCCAGCCCAGCATCATGCCGCGCTGGTTGGCCTGGGTGTTGATGATGTCGTAGGCGAGCCGGCGCACGTCCTCGTCATCGGTGCGGTCCCGGACGATGAAGGCCATCTCCACCGCCTGCTGGTGGTGGACCGACATGTCCCGGGCGAAGCCCACATCGGCCGAGGCCTCGGCGGGGGCGGCCGCGGTGCCGGCCGGGGACGCCGCCGAGGGCCGTACGACCATCAGCAGGACGAGCCCCACGGCCAGGGCGAACACCGCGGCCCCCGCCCACACCAGCGAACGGGGAGCGCGGACCCCCGCACTCACTTGGCGACCCCGCCGGAGCAGGCGGCGCCCGGCTCCGGGGTCTGCGCGCCCTGGACGTACTTGGTGAAGAACTGGGCGACCCGGGCGTCCGTGGCGCTCTTCACGGTGAGCTGCTTGCCCCAGGCGCTCAGCATCAGCGGGTCCTTCTGGTCGGTCACCGGGCTCATCAGCGAGTAGGGGGTCCTGGCCACGCGCTCGGAGAGCGCCGTGACGTCGGCCTCCGCCGCCTTGTCGTTGTACGTGACCCACACGGCGCCGTGCTCCAGGGAGTGGACGGCGTTCTCCTTCGGTATCGCCTCGGTGTAGACGTCGGCGTCGCAGTTCATCCAGACCGGGTTGTGGTTGCCGCCGACGGGCGGGTTCATCGGGTAGTCCACGGGCGTCTCGACGTGGTCCTGGGTCAGGTCGTCCCAGGACTTCTCACCCGTGACGGGGGAGGTCCTGGCCTGCTCCTCGGCCTGGTCCTTCTCGTCGGCGGCCGACATCAGGTAGCCGCCCCCGGCGACGAGGCCGGCGAGCACGGCCACGGCCGCGGTGATGGTGATGATCCGGCTGCGGCGCTCACGGGCCCGCTCCTTGCGGCGGGCCTCGTCGAGCTTGGCGCGGCGCGCGGCGGCAGAGCTGTTCTGGTTCTTGGCGGAAGCCATGTCAGGTCCTCGGGTTCGGCGGATCGCGTGCGCGCGGGGGCGCGCCACGCGGTAAACGGCTTACGGGAGCCCGCCCCCGGCGCATCGGCGGCGCGGAAGGGGGATCCGGGGGCCTCGGGGTGTCCGTGGAGTACCGCCGTACGCCCATGGGGCGCGGCCCGCGGCGGGACCCCGGGGGACACCCTCTAGATCCGCTGTACCTGGAGACGCAGTTGGTCGACGGCGCCCACACCGTCGTTCGAGGGGCCCCGGATCACCGCGGCCCCGGTGAGCGGCGCGGTCCTGGGGGCCGCCGAGGGGCAGGGCAGGGCGAGAGGGGCGGGGTGGCCGGGCAGGACGACGGCCGCCGAACGGTCCGCCGTTCCGTGGCAGGAGCTGCCGGCCCCGCGTTCGTCCGGGGCGTCGGCCACGACCACCGACACGGCGGCCGAGGGCGCGGGGGTGAAGGCCCTTGCCGCCCCGGCGGACGGGACCTCGGCACGGGACGAGGCCGGGCCGGCCGGGGAGCAGCAGAGGAAGACCGCCAGGAGCATGAGTGCCCAGACCGGTGCGGCGAGCAGGCTGCCGCCCGGTCGCCGGTCCGTCCGCCCGCTTGCTCTGGTCATCGCCGCCATCGTAGATGGCGTGTGAAGGTTCAAACAGTTCGGCCCACGGTTCGGCGGGACCCCGGGTCCCGGTGCGGCGCCGGAACGGACGGCCCGGCGGTGGGACCCCGCGCGCACCCCCCGGGGGGCGCGCCCGGCGTACGCCGCGCCTACGTCCCCTCCGTGTCCTCCCGCCCCTCCGTGTCCTCCCGCCCCTCCGTGTCCTCCCGCCCCTCCGTGTCCTCCCGCCCCTCCGTGTCCTCCCGCCCCTCCGTGTCCCCCCGCTCCGTCCGCGCCGGTTCCGACAGCACCCGCTCGGCCACCGCGAACGCGGCGTTCGCCGCCGGGACCCCGCAGTAGACCCCCGTCTGCAACAGGGCGGCGCCGATCTCCCGAGGGCTGAGGCCGTTGCGCACCGCCGCGCGGACGTGCATCGCCAGCTCGCCGTGGTGGCCGTGCGCGACGAGCGCGGTCAGCGTGATCAGGCTGCGCTCGCGGCGGGACAGCGTCGGGTCGGTCCAGATCTCGCCCCAGGCGTAGCGGGAGATGAAGTCCTGGAAGGGCGCGGTGAACTCCGTGGTCGCCGCCTGCGCCCGGTCCACGTGCGCATCGCCGAGCACCTCCCGGCGCACCGCCGTCCCGCTCCCGCGCTCCCGGGGCGCGAAGTGGGCGCGCAGGGCCTCCCGTACGGCCTCGGGGCGTTCCGCCGGGGCGAGGTGGGAGGCGTGCGGCAGTTCGGTCAGCGCGGCGCCGGGGATCCCGTCGGCGATCTCCCGCGCGTGTGCCGGCGGCGTCGCCGGGTCCTCGCGGCCCGCGACGACGAGCGTGGGCGCCCGCACCCCGGACAGCCCGGGCCGCAGATCGCAGTCGGCGAGCGCGTCGCAGCAGGCGGCGTACGCTCCCGGGTCCGTGCCGAGGAGGTCGTCCAGCAGCCCCGGCTCGGTGAACCCGGGCGTGAACCAGCGGCCCGCCGCGCTCTCCGCGACCTTGCCGAGGCCCTCGGCGCGCACGAGCGCGGCCCGCTCCCGCCAGGGCCCGGGATCGCCGAAGTGGGCGGAGGAACAGACGACGGCCAGGCGGTCCACGCGTTCCGGGTGGTGGACGGCGAGCCAGAGGCCGACGGCACCGCCCAGCGACACCCCGGCGTACGAGAACCGCTCCAGGGACAGCGAGTCGGCCAGGTCCAGGACCAGCGTGCCCAGATCGGCGATGCGCGCACCGGGCCCGATCAGTCCGGCGGGCGAGCCGCCGTGGCCGGGGAGGTCCCACCGCAGCACCCGGTGGGTGACGGAGAGGTCCGGGGCGACCCCGTCCCAGAGCGCCGTGGAGGTGCCGAGCGACGGGCCGAGCAGGAGCGGGGGTGCGTGCGCGGGCCCTTCGGCGCGGTGGTGGAGCAGACGGGCGGGTGTCGTGGTCATCGGCGCTCCAGGGCGCGGTCGGTGAGAGGCCCGGCACAGCCGGTGTACCGGGCGGGGTCGGTCAGTTCCACGAGATCCAGGCCGTCGAAGGCGGGCTCCCCGGCGAGGATCTCCGCGAGCGGCCTGCCCTCGTCGCGCGCCCGGCCCGCCGCGGCGGTGAGGATCTCCTGGGCGCGCGCACGGCCCACCCGGTCACCGGCGACGGCGGCCAGCCGCTCCGAGACGATCAGTCCGCCGGTCAGCCCCAGGTGGCTCCGCATGGCCGAAGGGAACACCTTGAGCCCCCGGGCGAGTTCCGCCGAGTCCCGCGCGGCACCGCCGGCCAGGCGCAACAGGTCGCGCAGCGGCTCCCATTCGGCGTGCCAGGCCCCGGCGGGCCGCTCGTCCTCGGCGACGAGGGAGCCGTACAGCGTGGCCGCCAGCGCCGGTGCGCGGCGGGCGGCGGCGGCGATCAGGACGGCCCGCACCGGATTGGCCTTGTGCGGCATCGCGGAGGAGCCGCCGCCCGATCCCTCGGCCACCTCGGAGATCTCCGTACGGGACAGGGTCAGCACGTCGGCCGCCGTCTTTCCGAGCGCGCCCGCGGTGAAGGCGAGCGCCCCCGCCAGGTCGGCGACCGGGGTGCGCAGGGTGTGCCAGGGCAGCGGCGGTTCGGCCAGGCCCAGTTCCCGGGCGTACGCGGCGACGAGTCCGGGTCCCGCCGGGTCGCCGCCGGCCGTGGTGAAGGCGGCCAGCGTGCCCGCCGCGCCGCCCAGCTGGACGGGCAGCGCGTCGCGTACCGTCCGCAGCCGGTCGCGCGCGTCGAGCACCAGCGACCGCCACCCGGCGGCCTTCAGCCCGAAGGTCGTCGGGACGGCGTGCTGCGTCAGGGTGCGGCCCGGCATCGGCGTGTCCCGGTGGCCGGCCGCCAGCCGCCCCAGCGCACCCGCGGTCCGCTCCAGGTCGTCGAGGACGAGCGTCAGGGTCCGTGACGCCACCAGCATCGCCGCGGTGTCCAGGATGTCCTGGCTGGTCGCGCCCCGGTGGACGTACGGGCGCGCGTCCTCGCCGACCGCGGCCGAGAGGGCGGCGACCAGCGGAATGACCGGATTGCCGCCGGACCGCGCCCGCAGGGCCAGCTCCCGCACGTCGAACCGGCCGGCGTCCGCCGCCGCGGTGACCGCCCGCCCCGCTCCGGCGGGAGCGAGCCCGCAGGCGGCCCCGGCCCGGGTGAGCGCGGCCTCCGCGTCCAGCAGCGCCCGCAGGAAGGCCTGGTCGCCGGTGGCCGTCTCGGCGCCGGAGCCGGCCCTCCCGGGGGCGAGGAGGCCGGCATCGCTCTCGTGCATCAGCTGAACTCCAGGAAGACCGTCTCGTCATCGCCCTGGAGACGGATGTCGAAGCGGTAGGTACGGGGGTCCGTGCGTGTCGCGATCAGTGTCGCGCGCCGCCCCGCGTCCAGCGACTCCAGCACCGGGTCGGCCGTCGCGCCCGCACCCTCTTCCAGCAGGTCAGGGAGGTACACCCGGGTGTAGAGGTGGTGGACCAGGCCGCGGGCGAACACGGCCGCGCAGAGGTAGGGGACGCCGCCCGGCGGGAGCGTACGCACCACCCAGCGTCCGTCCGCGTCCGTCGGCGCGCGGCCGAAGCCGGTGAAGTCGACCCCGTTGCGTCCGATCACCCTGCCCGTGGCGGGGTCGTGCCGCAGCGAACCCGGGAGGCCGGCGCGTGATCCGTCGGGTGCGGGCTGCCAGGTCTCGACGATCGCGTCCGGCACCGGGTCGCCCCGGCCGTCGAGCACGTGCCCGTGGACGGTGACGGTGTCGGGGTGCCCGGCCGGGGCGACCTCGCCGCCGCCGGGGAAGGGCAGCGCGTAACCGTAGAAGGGGCCGACGGTCTGGGAGGGCGTGGGGGCGTGGGACATCAGTGATCGCCTTCTTCCTCGGTCCAGGTCGCGCACGGCCCGTCCAGGACGATGTCCCAGCGGTAGCCGAGCGACCGCTCGGGAACGGACAGCCCGTGGTCGTACGCCGAGACCAGCCGCTCGCGCGCGGCCCGGTCCGTGACGGAGCGGATCACCGGGTCGTAGGGGAGGAGCGGATCGCCGGGGAAGTACATCTGGGTGACCAGCCGCTGGCTGAACGACGTGCCGAACAGCGAGAAGTGGATGTGCGCGGGGCGCCAGGCGTTGGTGTGGTTGCGCCACGGGTAGGCGCCCGGTCTGACGGTCGTGAACGAGTACCCGCCGTCGTCGTCGGTCAGGCACCGCCCGAAGCCGGTGAAGTTGGGGTCGAGCGGGGCCGGGTGCTGGTCGAGCTGGTGCGCGTACCGCCCGGAGGCGTTGGCCTGCCACACCTCGACGAGCTGACCCCGCACCGGCCTGCCCGCCCTGTCCCGCACCCGGCCGGTGACCGTGATCCGCTCCCCGAGCGGCTCGCCGTCGTGCCGGGCGGTCAGGTCACGGTCCAGCGCGGTCACGTCCGTGACGCCGAAGGCCGGCCCGGACAGCTCGACCGCCTCCGGATCGCGCACGGGTATGAGCGCGCGGTGCGGATGACGGAAGTGGCTGCTGCGGTACGGGGGGTAGTCGCGCGGCGGATGGTGGGCACCCGGCTCCGCCGCCGCCTGGGCCCGGGCCACCTCGGCGTCGATCTCCTGCTGGCTCAGTCCGTCGGGCAGCGGATCTGCGGAAAGGTCACGTGCGGTCATGTCACGGCTCCGTGAGTCTGATAATGCTCAGTACACTGAGTAAAATGCGATGGCCATGAAGCTACCCAGGGCTTGTCGTTGGGGTCAAGACCCTCAGTACACTGTGTATTTCCGCCATCCGGCCGACCGGGCCGGCCGAGCCCGGAGCCGCCGGGCCGGCGGACGACAGGGAGGGGACGGTGCCGTGCAGGCGGTCGACCTGAGCATCCATCCGGGGCACCTGGCCCGACGGCTCCAGCAGGCGCACCACCTGCTGTGGAACACGATGGTCTCCCAGGAGATCACCTCACCCCAGTTCGCCGTGCTGAACGCCCTGACCGCCGAACCCGGCCTCGACCAGCGGACGGTGGGGGAGCGGGTCGGCCTCGACCGGTCCACCGTCGCCGAGGTGGTAGGCAGGCTGCTGCGCCGGGAGCTGCTGGACAAGGTCCGTGACCCGCTGGACGGACGGCGCTCCCTGCTCCGGCTCACGGACGAGGGCGCCCGCACCCACCGGCGCCTCGCCCGGCGCACGGCCGGGATGAACCAGGTCTTCCTCGGCCCGCTCTCCGCGGACGAGCAGCGGACGCTCTTCGACCTGATGCGCAGGGTGGCGGACGCCGCCGAGACCTTCCGGGTGCCGGAAGGGGCCGGGCCGCCGGGCCGGTGAGGGCGCCGCTCAGGGGGCGAGCACGCCGAACCCCGCCCCCTGGGGGTCGTGGAGCGTCGCGACACAGGGCCCGCCCGGGACCCGGACCGGGGGTGCCAGTGGCTCACCGCCCGCCGTCAGGGCCCTGGCCACGGTGTACTCGGTGTCGGACACCGTGAAGTAGGGGAGCCAGTGCGGTGGCGTCTCCGCCTGCTCGTCGTCGTCCTGCTCCTTCACGCCGCCGAAGTCGGCACCGGCCACGCCCCAGTGGGTGAAGCGCTCGGAGGCGTCCACGCTCCAGCCGAACACCGCCCGGTAGAAGGTGAGGGCGCCCCGCGGGTCGGAGGTGCGGAGCTCGGTCCAGCCGAGCGTCCCCGGGGCGTTGAAACGCCCCGCGCCGGGGAAGCCGCGGGCCTGCCAGAGGGCGAACACCGCGCCGGCCGGATCGGCGGCCACCGCGAACCTTCCCCGGTCGAGGACGTCCAGCGGGTCCACCAGCACCGTGCCGCCCGCCGACCGGACGGCACCGGCCGACGCGTCCGCGTCCTCGGTGGCGAACGAGAGGGTCCAGGCCGGCAGCTGCCCCGGGTCGCGGAGGGGGCTCAGGGCCGCGACGGCGTCCTCGCCGAGGCGCGCCGTCGTGTACCCGCCCGCCTCGGGCCGTGGATCGGTCTCGGACCGCCACCCGAACAGCCCCGCGTAGAAGGCCCGGGCGGCCGGCACGTCCGAGGTCGCCAGCCCGGCCCAGCAGGGGCCGCCGGGCACCGGTCCGGTGAGCTTCACGCTGATTCCTCCCGGGGCGGGCGGTCCGTCACGTTCCTACGCTGTCGTGCAGCACGCTAGGGCCGTCCGGGAGCGGCGGCGACCCGGGGCGGCCGGACCGGGAAAGATGTTTTACGTGTGTAACACCTGTTAAAGTAAATGAGTGAGTGATACAGCTGTGCGACCCCGGAAGCGATCCGTCCACAAACTGCCGGTCACCGGTCTCCTGCGGCTGAACAGCCCGGCGGAGACCTGGTACAAGCCCGCGCTGAGCGTGGTCGTGGCCTCGGCCGTCCCGAATCTGCTGCTGTACTCCCTCGGCCGGCTCGACCTGGTCATGTACACGATGGCGGGATCGCTCTGCGCCCTCTACGGGCACAACCTGCCGTACGCCCGCCGGGCCCACACCGTTCCGCGCGTCGTCCTGGGCATGGCGGCGGGCCTCGCGGTCGCCCTGGTCACGGCCTCGCTCACCGGCTCGACCGCCGTGCTGATCGCCGTCGGCGCGCTGCTCGCGGCCGTGCAGAAGACCTTCTGCGACGCCACCCGCATCGGTCCGCCCGGCAACGTGATCTTCGCCTTCGTCACCTCGGCGGCGCTCTTCGCGCCGCAGGAGCTCGGGCAGGTGCCGGCGCACATGGCCCTGATGCTGGCGGCGGGCGCCTTCGCCTGGCTCGTCACCGCGGGCCCCGCCCTGTGGCACCGGGAGGGACCCGAGCGGCTCGCCACCGCCCGCGCGCTCGACGCCGCGGCGGCGTACGCGGCGGATCCGGGCGCCCGGAGCCGGCACGCCGCCGCGGCGGCGGTCCAGGGCGCCTGGCAGTCGCTGCTGGCCTCCGGCCGCCCCACCCCCGTGCGCCAGGGGCTCGAACGGCTCGTCGTCCACGCCGAGCGCGCCCTCGCCACCACCTCGGCCGGGGGGACCGCCGCCGACCCCGGCGAGCTGCGCCGCTGGGCGGCGCAGACCCGAAGCCGCGGTCCCGTCCCCGGACCGCCGCCCGCGCCCGGCACCGTCGAGCAGCTCTTCGGGATCGACGCCGAACGCGCCGGACAGCGGATGCGGCGCGGCAGGCGCGAGGCCCGGCGCCGGCTGCTGCGCGCGCTCGGCCCCGGCTCCCCGGTGCTGCCGGTCGCCGTCCGCACGCTCGTCGGCTGCGCCCTGGCCGGGTACGTCTCCTCGGCGCTCGGCGTCGGTCACCCGTACTGGGCCATCGTCACCGCGGCGTCCGTCTACCAGCCCAACCTCGCCCTCTCCTGGAGCAGGGCCGTGCAGCGGACCGTCGGCAACCTCCTCGGGGTGCTGGTCTTCGCCGCCGTCATCCCCCTCGCGCGGGTCGGACCGCTCGCCCTCGTCCTGTGCGTGCTGTTCTTCAACTTCGCCGCCGAGGCCCTGATCACCCGCAACTACTGGCTCGGCTCCATCGCCGTGACACCGATGGCCCTGCTGATCCTGGAGTTCGGCGGATTCCAGCCGGCCGGTCAGCTCGTCACGGACCGCGCCCTGGACACCCTCGTCGGCGTGGCGGTCGGCTTCCTCGCCGCGATCGCCGTCACCAACCGCCGGGCGTCCGGCCGGGTGGAGCGCGCCCTCGCCGCGGCGGGGGAGGCCCGGGACCGTGCCGAGCGGGTGGTCGCCGACCCCGCGGCCGACGCCCTCACGCTCGAAGCGGCGCGCAGGAGGCTGACCGCCTCCCTCGTCGAGCTGCGCGACGCGGGTGACGTCGCGTCCGGCGAATGGTGGCAGCGCGCCCTCCCCGAGGAGGAACTGCTCGCCGCCGAACAGGCGGGACACCGTACGCTCGCCGCGACAGCACGACGGCAGGGCCTGCTCACCCTGCCCCCGGCGAACGGAGCGGTGTGACCGACGACATCGTGGCCTCGGTGGTACGGCAGTGGCAGGCCGTCAACCCGGGGCTGGACACGGGACCGATGGAGGTCATCGGCCGCATCAACCGCTGCGCGGCCCTCCTCCAGCAGGCCGAGGACGCCCCGCTGCGGGCGGCCGGCCTGACCCGTGCCGAATTCGACCTGCTCGGCGCGCTGCGGCGCACCAACCGCGAGCTCACCCCGGGGGAACTGGCCCGCGAGACCTTCTCGTCCGGGGCCGCCGTCACGAAGCGGCTGCGTTCCCTCCAGGAGTCCGGCCTGGTCGGCCGCCGCAGCGATGCCAGGGACCGCAGGGTCGCCCACCTCGGGCTGACGGAGGCGGGGCGCGAGCTGGTCGACCGGCTGCTGCCCGAACAGCTCGCCTACGAACGGTCGGTGCTCTCCGGACTCGACGAGGAGACCCGCGAGGGTCTCGGCGCACAGCTCGGTGAGCTGCTGGTGCAGCTGGAGGGCCGGCTCGGCGGACGCCGCTGACACCGGAGGGGTGACGGTCCGGCGGAGGAGGCACCGCCGGACCGTCCCGGATGGAGGGGGCGAACCTCACTCTGGGTGAGCGCCCTTTGGGGTGCAAGCGACCGCCGGTCCAGCGGTCCGATGTTCGGCACGCGTACCGGGCGGCACCCCGGGCCACACCCTTCGCACAGGGGTTCGTCGCTCAGGAATCTGCACCTTTCGATCTGATTCGATCGCATGTGCGCTTGTCCTGCTCTGCGGTGCGCGAATATTCGTACGAGCCACGCTTTCCCGCTCGCGTGTTCCCATAAATTTGCGTTCTCACTGGAAATTGGCAGCCCGTCAGTGCCGCTCCCGTTGACCAGGTGTCCCTCAGGGAGGGACACCTCTGTCGTCTTTCTGCCCATTTATGGCGCGCGTCACTCCCCGCACACGGTCGGCAGCGGTGAGTGTGAAAACTGGTGAGTGTATTACCGCCGACGGGCTCGCGCAGGGGGTTGGGCGAATATGCCGAGACACTGTTCTGATCTGGCTAGGCTCACGCGCAGTGAAGTCGAGTTGATATGAATTCGAGCGCTTGTTCACAACTATCCGTTCAAGTGCGTATACCTCCCGAAATCAACCGCCAGAGGGTTTAGATGGTCCGTGTTGAATCACCGCCGACCAAAAGAGACATCCCCGTAGTCCGGGCAGCACTCCTGCCCGTCGTGCTCATGGCATGCGCCACCGCGGCCGGTGCGGTGCCGGTCACCGGGGCCGTACGGGCGGCAGTCGTCTGGTGCGGTGCGATCGCCACCGTGGTGGTCGCCGCGCTCGCCGTCGTACTGAACCGCCGGCGCCGTGCGATGCGCGTCCAGCGCGCCGCGTACGAACAGCGCATCGCCTTCCTGGAGCGCCGGATCGCCTCGCACGACCGGGAGACCGAACGCCTCAGCAAGGAACTCCTGCCCGCCGCGATCCGCCGGCTGCGCGCCAGCAACTCGCCGCAGGAGGTGATGCGCGACATCGTCGACGCCGACGAGACCTACCGCGACCTCCCCAAGGCGCAGCGGGCCCTGGTGCTCCAGGTGCTCGACATCATCGACAACGAGGAGGCGATGCGTGACTCCGCGCAGCGCGCCTTCGTCAGCGTCGCCCGCCGGGTCCAGGCCATCGTCCACCGCCAGGCCAGTGAGCTGCGGGAGATGGAGGACCACCACGGGCGCAACCCCGACGTCTTCGACGACCTCCTCCGCATCGACCACGGCACCGCCCTGATCGGCCGGCTCGCGGACTCCATCGCCGTGCTCGGCGGTGCGCGCCCCAGCCGCCAGTGGCCCAAGGCCGTACCGCTGTTCAGCGTGCTGCGCGGCGCGATGTCCCGGATCCTGGAGTACCAGCGTGTCGATCTGCACTCGATCGCCAAGGTCGCCATCGTCGGCACCGCGGTCGAGCCGCTCATCCACGCCTGTGCCGAACTCCTCGACAACGCCACGCGCTACTCGCCGCCCCAGACCCGGGTGCACGTCACCGCCGTCGAGGTGCAGACCGGCATCGCCATCGAGATCGAGGACGGCGGTGTCAGCCTCAGCGAAGAGGCCCGAGTGAGGGCCGAGAACATGCTCGCCCAGGCCCGCGCCGGCATCAACATGAACGACCTCGGGGAGTCCCCCCGGCTCGGCATGGCCGTGGTCGGCCGACTCGCCCGCATGTACCAACTCCAGGTATCCCTGCGGCAGTCAGCGTACGGAGGGGTCCGCGCCGTACTCATCGTGCCGCGCGACATGATCACCACCGGCCCCGCTCCGGGCATCGCCCACGGCATCGGCGCCACCTCGCGGCCGCAGAGCTCGCTCGACATGTCGCAGATGCAGCACGTCGTCCCCCCGCGCGGCAAGAACAAGGTACGGCCCGCCGCGACCGGTCCCGTCCCCTCGCTCGCGTCGCCCGCGCCCGCGCCGGCCCCGGCGGCCTCCGCCGCCCGGTCCGCGCCCGCCCAGGCGGCCATGGGCGACGACGAGATCGTCGTGACGGAGTGGACCGACGGCGGGCTCCCGCAGCGCCGCAGCCGAGGGCGCGCCCCCCTCGGTTCGCACAACCTCCCGCAGCAGTCCGCGCCGGCCGCCGAGCCCGTCGCGCGCAACGGGCACAACGGGCACGGCGGTGGCGGCACGGCACCGCCCGGGCTCTGGCTGGAGGCCTTCACCCAGGCCGTCAACGGAGTGCCCAAGGAGCCGACGAACGACACAGACCCTGACGACGTGTGGGACAAGGGAGACGAGAAGTGATCCAGCAGCGGGGAAACATGGACTGGATGCTCAAGGAACTGGCCGACGACGTACCGAGCATCCACCAGATCGTGGTGCTCTCCGCCGACGGCCTGCGGATCGCCCGGCACGGCGGCGACCCCGACGTCGCCGACCGCCTCGCCGCCGCCTGCGCCGGACTGCAGAGCCTGGCCGCCGCCGTCGCCACCGAGATCCCGTACAGCGACGGCCTGATGAAGCTCGTCGTCATCGAGGTCACCGGCGGGTTCTTCTACCTGATGGCCGCGGGCGCGGGTGCCTACCTCGCGGTCCTCGCCGGCGAGACGGTCGACGCCGGACTCGTGGGGGCCCGCATGCGGGACATGGTCGTCCGCATCGGCGCGCACCTGACGAGTCCTCCGCGCCACGACGGGCAGGCCGGATGAGTCCTCCCCGACGAGAACGCCGAAAGGCCGACCCGGCGGTGAGCGACCCGGAACGGCTGTACGTGATCACCGGCGCCCCCGACGGCGGGAGAGCGGCGCTCGACCTCGTCACCATGGTGGTGGCGCAGGCCGAGCCGTCGCCGACGGTGCAGCCCGAGCAGGCCGCGATCCTGCGGCTCTGCAAGGCGCCGCTGTCCGTCGCCGAGATCTCGGCCTACCTGAGCCTCCCCTTCAGCGTGGTCACCTCGCTCCTGACAGAACTCCTGGCGACCGAGCTGGTCGAATCGCGCGCGCCCATCGTCCGCGCGGCGCTTCCGGACCGGTCCCTCCTCGAAGCGGTGATGCATGGACTTCAGAAGCTCTGACACGATCACGGGCCCCCGCAGCGAGGACGTCCTCCCCGACACGGCCACGGCCGCGGTGAAGGTCGTCGTCGTCGGCGGGTTCGGGGTCGGCAAGACGACCATGGTCGGATCGGTCAGCGAGATCCGGCCCCTGACGACCGAAGAGACCATGACCCAGGCCGGTGTCGGCGTGGACGACAACGTGGGGGTGGAGACCAAGACCGCCACCACCGTCGCCATGGACTTCGGCCGGATCAGCCTCAGCGACGAACTGATCCTCTACCTGTTCGGAACGCCCGGCCAGGAACGCTTCTGGTTCCTGTGGAACGGGCTCTTCGAAGGAGCGCTCGGGGCCGTCGTCCTCATCGACACCCGGCGCCTCCAGGTCAGCTTCGACGTCATCGGCAGGCTGGAGGAGCGCGGCGTGCCCTTCGTCGTGGCCGTCAACACCTTCCCCGGCGCGCCGCGGCACCCCGTCGAGGCCCTGCGCGCCGCCCTGGACCTCCCGGACGAGGTTCCGATGATCGACTGCGACGCCCGGCTGCGCGCGTCCAGCCGCGATGTGCTGATGACCCTGATGCGCTACCTGCACAACATCGCCGTCCCGCTCGCCTGACGACGGCATGTACCGCCCCCTTCCCGTGAACGGGCCCTGTCCCTCCTTCGCCCGTTCCCGGGACGCCTTATCCCTGGAGCCACTGTGACAACCCCCTTCCAGCACGAACCCGCCTCGGCCACCGGCCCGGTGCCGCCCCCGCAGTGCCCCGCGCACGGCATGGGCACCGGGCCCGGCGGACTGCGCCGGCTGTACGGTCCCGAGGCGGAGGCCGACCCGGCGGGCCTGTACGAGAAGCTGCGCGCCGAACACGGTTCGGTGGCGCCCGTCCTGCTCCACGAGGACGTCCCCGCCTGGCTGGTGCTCGGGCACAGCGAGAACCTCCACATGACCCGCACGCCTTCGCAGTTCTCCCGCGACTCGCGGAGGTGGCGCGGCCTTCAGGACGGCAGCGTGGCCCCCGACCACCCGCTCGCCCCGCTCTTCACCTGGCAGCCGGTGTGTTCCTTCGCCGAGGGCACCACCCACGAACGGCTGCGCGGCGCGGTCACCGACAGCATGGCGCGCATCGACACCCGGGGCGTGCGCCGCCACATCAACCGGTACTCCAACCGGCTCGTCAACGACTTCTGCGGCGAGGGCCGGGCCGAGCTGGTCAGCCAGTTCGCCGAGCGGCTCCCCATGATGGTGATGTGCGCGATCATCGGCATGCCCGAGGAGTACGGCGACCGCCTGGTGCAGGCCGCCCGCGACATGACCCGGGGCTCGGAGACCGCCGTCGCGAGCAACGCCTACGTCATCGGCGCCCTGGACCGGCTCGTCCAGCGGCGCCGGGAGGTCCCCGCCGAGGACTTCGCCACCTGGCTCGTCGAGCACCCCGCCGGCCTCACCGACAAGGAGGTCAGCGAGCACCTGCGGGTGGTCCTGATCGTGGCCTACGAGACGACCACCAACCTCATCGCCAACGTCCTGCGCATGGTCCTCACGGACCCCCGCTTCCGGGCCAGGCTCAGCGGCGGGCACATGACGGTGCCCGAGGCGGTCGAGCAGACCCTGTGGGACGAACCGCCGTTCACCTCGGTCCTCGGCCGCTGGGCGGTGGGCGACACCGAGCTCGGCGGGCAGCAGATCAAGGCCGGAGACGCCCTGATCGTCGGCATCGCGCCGGCCAACACGGATCCCGCCGTGCGGCCCGACCTGACCGTCAGCATGGAGGGCAACCGCGCCCACCTGGCGTTCAGCAGCGGCCCGCACGAGTGCCCCGGCCAGGACATCGGACGCGCCATCGCCGACGTGGGGGTCGACGCCCTGCTGATGCGCCTGCCCGACCTCGGGCTCGCCGTCGAGGAGAAGCAGCTGAGCTGGGCGGGGAACTTCATGTCCCGGCACCTGGTGGACCTGCCGGCCACGTTCGGCCCCACCCCGCAGCAGGAGATCGACGCCGAACCGCTGCCCGCGGTGGCCCGGTCCCGGTCGCAGGGCGACTGGGTGGTGTCGTCGCCCACCGTCCCCGAGCCGGCGCCCGCCACGACCGGCGCGGCCGCCGCACCCGGCACGCCCCCCGGCGAGGAGGCCGCCGTTCCGGCGCAACGCGGTGGACCGTCGAAGGCCTGGCGCGCCGTCGTGCGCTGGTGGAGCGGCCACTGACAGCCGTGCGACCGCTCGGTTCGGGCGCCCCGGGCCGCCGGGTCCGGGGCGCCGGGCTCCCCTCCCCGTACCATCGAGCAGCGTGAAGCTGACAATTCTTGGTGGCGGCGGATTCCGGGTCCCTCTCGTGTACGGGGCGCTGCTCGGCGACCACGCCGAAGGGCGCGTCTCGCGCGTGACGCTGTACGACACGGACGCGGACCGGCTCACCGCCGTCGCACGCGTCCTGGCCGAACAGGCGGCCGGTGTCCGGGACGCACCCGCCGTCCACACCACCGGCGACCTCGACGAGGCCCTGCGAGGAGCGGACTTCGTCTTCTCCGCGATCCGGGTCGGCGGCCTCGCCGGCCGGGCGGCCGACGAACGCGTCGCGCTCGACGAGGGGGTCCTGGGCCAGGAGACGGTCGGGGCGGGCGGCATCGCCTACGGGCTGCGCACCGTCCCCGTCGCCACCGGCATCGCCCGCCGCATCGCCCGCCTCGCGCCGGAGGCGTGGGTCATCAACTTCACCAATCCGGCGGGCCTGGTCACCGAGGCGATGTCCCGGCACCTGGGCGACCGCGTCATCGGCATCTGCGACTCGCCGGTGGGGCTCGGCCGGCGGATCGCCCGGGCCCTGGGCGCGGACCCGGACCGGGCCCGCGTCGACTACGCCGGGCTCAACCACCTCGGCTGGGTGCGCGGGATCCGGATCGACGGACGCGACGAACTCCCGCGCCTGCTCGCCGATCCCGCGCTGCTCGGCTCCTTCGAGGAGGGCCGGCTCTTCGGGGCGGACTGGCTGCGGTCGCTGGGCGGGATCCCCAACGAGTACCTGCACTACTACTACTTCGCCCGGGAGGCCGTCCGCGCCTACCAGGACGCCGAGCAGACCCGCGGCGCCTTCCTCCGCGACCAGCAGGAGGGCTTCTACGCCCGGATGAAGGACCCGGCCGCCCCGCCGCTGGCCACCTGGGACCGTACGCGTGCCGAACGCGAGGCGACGTACATGGCCGAGAACCGTGACGTGGCCGGGGCCGGTGAGCGCGAGGAGGGCGATCTGGAGTCCGGGGGCTACGAGCAGGTCGCCCTCGCGCTGATGAGGGCGATCGCCCGCGACGAACGCACCTCGCTGATCCTCGACGTCCGCAACCGGAGCACCCTGCCGGTCCTCGACGCGGACGCCGTCGTCGAAGTGCCGTGCCTCGTCGACGCCAACGGCGCGCTTCCCCTGGCCGCCGACCCGCTCCCGTACCACGCGGTCGGGCTGGTCACCGCGGTCAAGGCCGTGGAGCGCGCGGTGCTCGAAGCGGCGGAGAGCGGTTCCCGGTCCGCGGCCGTGCGGGCCTTCGCCCTGCACCCGCTGGTCGACTCCGTCTCCGTGGCCCGCCGCCTCGTCGAGGGCTACACCGGGGTACACCCCGGACTCGCCTATCTCGACCGGCCCTGAGCGGGTCCCGGGCCCGTCAGGGTGCGGGCACGGCCCTCGGCGGGCCCGACGGGCCCCAGGACGGCGCGACACCGGTGACCTGGCACACCATCAGGAAGAGCGGGATGGGCGGTGTGTAGGGCGTACGGCTCTCCGGGGCGTGGATCAGGCGGGGCCGCCCGGCCGGAACGTACGCCCCCGTGGCGTACGACGCCTGCTCCGGCCAGTCCAGGTCGAGGTCCGAACCCGACGGGACGATCCACCACCACCGGTCCGCGTCGGCGAACACACAGCCGGCGCGCGGCAGATGCGACATCAGGCGGAATCCGTACTGCGCGGGCACGCCCACCGCGTCGCAGCCGAGGCTCGCCGACAGCGCGGGCGGCAGCGGAAGCCTGACCCGGCCCGGCGCGCCGTCCTCCTCCACGGGACGGGCCCGGCGGGTGCCGAGGAACTGGGACAGCGCGTTCTTCAGCATGGCCGCTCCGGGGCGTACGGCAGTTCCGCCCACACGATGCGCCCCGAGTGGTCCCCCGCGTCGTGGGAGCCCCAGGCGGTGCTCATGGAGTCGACGAGCAGGAGACCGCGCCCGTGCTCACCGTCGGCGGTGAGGGAGAGCCGGGGGCCGCCGGGCTGATGTCCCTGGTCCTGTACGGAGATGCGCAGCCGGCCCGCGTCGCAGCGCAGCTCGCAGACGACCCGGGCGCTCGCGGTGTGCACCACCGCGTTGGTGAACAGTTCGGAAACGATCAGCACCGCGGCGTCGTGGGCGTCCCCCGTCAGCCCCCACCGCGCCAGCCGCGCCCGCGTGAGCCGCCTGGCACCGGCCACCGACTCGGGGTGAGCGGGCAGCGCGAAGCAGTGACGGAGCGCCTCCGTCCCAGGGCTGAGGTCCATGAGCCGGGGGATGAGCGCACTGCCAGGTGCCACGACCGATTCCTCACAGTGGGGGCTGTGTCACGCACCGCACCGCCCCGGAACGGGGGCGTGCGCACCACGCGAACTTGGTTCGGTCACCAACTCTCCCCCTGACATGAACACTTGGCAAGAGGCACTCTGAAAAATTCAGAGTGGCAGTGTCCCTTGAGCCGCGCGCATGGCACACTGCTCGCACAGAGCGCATCGGGAGGTCTGAAGTGAGCGAACCGAGGTCCGCCCCGACCGTGGGTCAGGTCGTTCTCGGCAAGCGCCTGCAGGATCTGCGGGAGCGCGTCGGCCTGAGCCGTGACCAGGCGGCGAAGGTGCTCCGTGTCGCCCCGGGGACCATACGCAGGATGGAGACCGCCGAGGTCGGGCTCAAGATCCCGTACGTCCAGCTCCTCCTCAAGGCCTACGGGATCACCGACGGCGAGACCGACGCCTTCGTCGAACTCGCCGAGGAGGCCAACAAGCCGGGCTGGTGGCAGCGCTTCCACGACGTGCTGCCCGACTGGTTCAGCATGTACGTCAGCCTGGAGGGCGCGGCCAGCCTCCTGCGCACCTACGAACCGCACTTCGTCCCCGGTCTGCTCCAGACCGAGGACTACGCCCGGTCCGTCCTGCGCACCGGAGCGGTCGGCCAGACCCGGCCCACGGACATCGAACGCCACGTGGCGCTGCGGATGGAACGCCAGTCCCTCCTCACCAAGGCGGAGGCGCCGAAGCTGTGGGTGGTGATGGACGAGACCGTCCTGCGCCGCCCCGTCGGCAGCCCCGACGCGATGCGCGCCCAGGTCGACCGGCTGCTCGAAGCGACCGAGCTGCCCAACGTCACCCTCCAGATAGCGGAGTTCGCGACCGGCCACCACCCGGGCACGTACGGCCCGTTCGTCCTCTTCCGGTTCGCGGTCCCGGAACTTCCCGACATGGTCTACAGCGAGTACCTGACCGGCGCCGTCTACTTCGACGCGCGCCCCGAGGTGGCCTCCTACCTCGAGGTCATGGACCGCATGGCGGCTCAGGCCGCAACTGCACAACGCACGAAGGAAATCCTGAGGGACTTCCGCAAGGAGCTGTGATGAACCACATATACAACGGCATGCCGGCCGCCGACCTCGGCACCGAAGGCTGGTACAAGCCGTGGAGCGGTGGTAACGGGGGCAATTGCATCGAGGCCATGAAGCTGGCCGACGGCAGAGTGGCGGTCCGCCAGTCCGCCGACCCCGACGGCCCCGCGCTCATCTACTCCAACGGCGAGATCGCCGCCTTCATCCAGGGTGCCAAGTCCGGTCAGGCGGATTTCCTCCTCACCTGACACGCCGGCACATATCCTCGCAACCACTCGCTGTTCGCCGAAGTCCCCGACCAACGGAGTGCGTCATGACCGGGCAGGAACCCCAGGCCGTCGAGATCGACACCAGCAAGCCGCATCCCGCGCGGATGTACGACTGGTTCCTCGGCGGCAAGGACAACTACCCGGTCGACGAACAGATGGCGCAGCAGCTGCTCGCCCTGGACTCCCGGGGGCGTGACATGGCCCGGGTCAACCGTGCCTTCATGCACCGTGCCACCCGCTGGCTCGCCGAGAACGGCGTGCGCCAGTTCCTCGACATCGGCTCGGGCATACCCACCGAGCCGAATCTCCACCAGATCGCCCAGCGGACCGCCCCGGACGCGCGCGTCGTCTACTGCGACAACGACCCGATCGTGCTCGCGCACGCGGCGGCGCTGCTGCGTTCCACTCCGGAGGGCGCCACCGAGTACATCCAGGCCGACGCCCGCCGGCCCGACGCGATCCTGGAGGCGGCGGGGAAGATCCTCGACTTCGACCGTCCGATCGCCCTCTCCCTCCTCGCCCTGCTCCACTTCGTGGACGACGAGGACGGGGCCGCCGAACTCGTCGACCGGCTCGTGGAGCGGCTGCCCTCCGGCAGCTATCTGGTGCTCTCGCACACCACCGGCGACTTCGACCCCGAGGGCGCCGCCGAGGCCCGCGCCCTGTACAAGGCGCGGGGGATGACCCTGCGCCCCCGCTCGCGCGCCGAGCTCACCGCGTTCTTCCACGGCCTCGAACTCGTCGAGCCGGGCGTCTCGCTCTCCGCGGACTGGCGGCCCAAGCTCGGCGAGCCCGTCGAGGTCCCCGGTGACGACCCCATCCCCGGCTACGCGGGCGTGGCCCGCAAGCGCTGACCCCGGCCGGCCGGACCCCGCCCACCCGCGCACCCGGCGGCCCGGCCGGCAGGCGACAATGGACGCATGTCACGACGTACCCCACGCCCCCGCCGCCCGGCCGCTCCGCAGGAGGGCTCCCCGCGGGTCACCCCGCAGGCCCCGTGCCCGTGCGGGCTGCCGGCCGCCTACGGGGAGTGCTGCGGCCGGCTGCACGCGGGCACGGCCGCGGCCCCCACCTGCGAGGCGCTGATGCGCTCGCGGTACGCCGCCTTCGTCGTCCGGGACGCCGGGTACCTGCTGCGCACCTGGCATCCGTCGGCCCGCCCGCCGGCCGTCGACTTCGACCCCGCGACGCGCTGGGAGCGGCTGGAGGTCCTCGCGACCACCGAGGGCAGCGCCTTCCACACCACCGGCACGGTCACCTTCCGCGCCCACTACACCGACGGCGCCGGGCCCGGCTCGCTGTACGAGCGGAGCCGTTTCGTCCGGGAGCGGGGCGCGTGGGTCTACGAGGCCGCGCTCCACGCCGGGTAGGCCGCCCGGTCAGACCGGGGCCGCCACCCGCTCGGGCGGTGCCAGCTGCTGCTCCAGGTCCTCCGCGAGCAGCCGTTTGGCGATCACGTCTACCGCCGCCCGCAGCTGCCGGTCGTCGGGCCTGGCCCCGTCCTCGGCCAGCCGCTCGTTGAGCCAGCGGCCCCAGGCCGACGAGATCGTCGCCGCTTCACGGCTGCCGGCCGCCGTGTGGGTGAAGAGCCGGCCGTCCCCGGTGAGGTACCCCTCCTCGATCATCCGGTCGAAGACGGGCACCAGCACCTCCGGGGGGATCCGGTGCCGGGCGGCGATCAGCCCGAGTCCCGCGTGGCCCACCATCCGGGTGAAGAGGTCGACCTGCATCACGGCCCAGGCCCCCGCCGTGTCGAGCCTGGTGTCGGACTCCACGACGATCCGCCGGGCGGTGTCGGGACCCGCCTGGCGCAGGATCCTGGCCACGGCGGATTCGAGTACCTTCGCCGCGTCCCCGGTGCTCGGCTGGGCGAAGCCCTCGCCCATGTCCGTCGAACCCGCCCGCGCGCTGTCGCGCAGCTTCACCTGCTTCAGGAAGAGCGAGACGACGAAGCCCAGCAGAGCCACCGGCACCGTCCAGAGGAACACCGTGTGCAGTGTGTCCGCGTACGCCTGGGCCAGGGGCGCCGTCTGCGCCGCGGGCAGACGGTGCACGGCCTGCGGGCTCTCCGCGACCCGTGCCAGGGTCGCCGGATCGCCGCCCGCGCGGGCCGCCTGCTCGACGCCCCGCGTCAGGTTCGGCCGCAGCGCGTTGGCGTAGATCGTGCCGAACACCGCCGTGCCGAACGAGCTGCCCAGGGTGCGGAAGAACGTCACCCCGGACGTCGCGGTGCCCAGGTCCGCGTAGTCGACGGTGTTCTGCACGGCGATCGTCAGCACCTGCATCGACAGTCCGATGCCGATGCCCAGCACCAGCATGAACAGCGACTCCCGCCACACCCCGCTGCCCGGGCCCATCCGGGACAGGAGGTAGAGCCCCACCGCCATCACGAGCGAACCGACGACGGGGAAGGAACGGTAGTGGCCCGTCTTGCTGACCACGTTGCCGCTGAAGATCGAGGCCGCCAGCAGGCCCAGCACCAGCGGCAGGGTCCGTACCCCGGACAGGGTGGCCGAATCCCCGTCGACGTACTGCAGATAGGTCGGCAGGTAGATCATCGCGCCGAGCATGGCGAAGCCCACGATGAAGCTCAGGACGGAACAGACCGCGAAGACCGGGTTGCGGAACAGCCGCATCGGCAGCATCGGCTCCTTCGCCCGTGTCTCCACGACGCAGAAGAGCGCCAGTGCGACGACCCCGCCGGCGAAGAGGGCGATGATGACCGGGGAGCCCCAGGCGTACTCGTTGCCGCCCCAGCTCGTGCCCAGGATCAGCGCGCTGGCGCCGGCCGCGACCAGCGCGATGCCCAGGTAGTCGATGACCGGCCGTCCGGCCGCGCGCACCGAGGGGATGTTGCGGGCGGCGGCGATGACCACGACGACCGCGATCGGCACATTGACGTAGAACGCCCAGCGCCAGGTCAGATGGTCGGTGAACAGTCCGCCCAGCAGCGGTCCGACGACCGTGGCGACGCCGAAGACCGCACCGATCGCCCCCTGGTACTTGCCTCGGTCGCGCAGCGGGATGACATCGGCGATCAGGGCCATGGAGGTGACCATGAGCCCGCCCGCGCCGATGCCCTGAAGACCCCGCCAGATGATCAGCAGCAGCATGTCCGAGGCGAGGCCGCAGAGGAACGAGCCGGTGATGAAGATGACGGCCGAGATCTGGAAGATCAGCTTCCGGCCGAAGAGGTCACCGAACTTGCCGACCAGCACCGTGGCCACGGTCTCCGCCAGGAGATAGGCCGTCACGACCCAGGACATGTGCTCCGCGCCGCCCAGGTCCGAGACGATCGTGGGGAGCGCCGTCCCCACGATCGTCTGGTCCAGCGCGGCGAGCAGGATCCCCAGCACGATCGTGGCGAACACGATGTTGCGGCGCCGGGGATCCAGGACGGGTGGCGCTGCGGCACTCTGCGCGGCGGGTGGGGTCTCGCTGGCAGTGGTCACCCCTGCACCCTCACACCCGGCCCCGCCTCACGCATGCGGGCGCGGGCCGTCCGGGTCAGGCCAGCAGGTCCCGTACGCACTCCGTCATCCGCGCCACGAACGCCTCGCGGACCTCCTCCGTGACCCGGTCGAGCGACAGGTACGGATTGAGGTCCTCCAGCTCGACGAGCAGCAGGCCGCCCTCCCGGGTCCGGCAGGCGTCCACCCGCTGGATGCCGTGCGTGAGCGTGTTCCACTCGACGAAGCGGCGTGCGAAGTCCAGGTCCCCGGGGGCCGGCGCGTAGGGTTCGAGCACCCAGCGGCGCTCGGGATCCGGCGCGTGCAGGGCGTACTGGAAGTCGTGGTCGACGAAGTAGAAGGACACCTCGTAGCGGAAGTCGATCCGGGGCTGGACCAGCAGCGTGCCGTCGGCGTCCCCGGGCAGTTCCGGCTCCTCGGTGAACCTCAGCCCGACCGAGTCCGCGCCGAGCTTGGGCTTGACCACGTACCCGTCCGACCGGGGGAGCAGCCCGAGGTCCGCCGCACGGTCCACGGTCGGGATCACCGGGAAGCCCTCCCTGCTCAGATCGACCAGGTACTGCTTGCCCGCCATGTCCCCCCGGCCGTCGAGCGTGTTGCAGACCCGGACCCCCGCCTCCCGCGCGCGGGCCCGGAAGGCGTCGTAGGCCGCCCGGTAGTGCAGGACCGGCCCGCTGTTGCGGACGACGACCGCGTCGAAGCCGTCCAGCAGCGCCGCCGCGTCCCGGGGGTGACAGAGTGCGACGTCGAAGCTCTCGCGCAGCCGGGAGGTGAGGAAGATGTCCTCGTCGCAGTAGCGGCGTCCGCGCGCCTCGTAGGCGAGATCGGTGACGAACAGGACGGAGGGGCGTGGTGCTCCGGGCAGGGGGATCAAGGACACTCCCAGGGGTATCGATATCGGGCTGACCGTCAATAACCTTGCTGGCGTTGCCCGTTCGCCGTCATGAAGCAGCTGATCTCTGCCCCACAGGAGTCACACGTGTCCCAGGCTTCGTCACCGCCAGACATTCTTTCGCCCGCCTTCGCCGCCGATCCCTACGGGGCCTACCGGACGATGCGCGAGAGCGCCCCCCTGATCCACCACGAGGCCACGGGGAGTTACCTCGTCTCCCGGTACGAGGACGTCGAGCGCGTCTTCAAGGACCGGGCCCAGGAGTTCACCACCGAGAACTACGACTGGCAGCTCGAACCCGTCCACGGGCGCACCATCCTCCAGCTCAGCGGCAGGGAACACGCCGTGCGCAGGGCCCTGGTCGCCCCGGCCTTCCGCGGCGCCGACCTCCAGGAGAAGTTCCTGCCCGTCATCGAGCGCAACGCCCGCGAGCTCATCGACGCCTTCCGGCACACCGGGGAGGCCGACCTCGTCGGGGCGTTCGCGACCCGCTTCCCCGTCCTGGTCATCGCCGACATGCTCGGGCTCGACCGGGAGGACCACCAGCGCTTCCACGGCTGGTACACCAACGTCATCGCCTTCCTCGGCAACCTCGCGGGCGACCCCGGGGTCGCGGCGGCGGGGGAGCGCACCCGTCAGGAGTTCGCCCGGTACATGATCCCGGTCATCCAGCGGCGCAGGGAGGAACCCGGGGACGACCTGCTCTCCGCGCTCTGCGCCGCCGAGGTGGACGGGGTGCGGATGAGCGACGAGGACATCAAGGCGTTCTGCAGCCTCCTGCTGGCGGCCGGCGGGGAGACGACGGACAAGGCCATCGCCTCGGTCTTCGCCAACCTGCTCGCCCACCCCGAGCAGCTCGACGCCGTGCGCCAGGACCGCTCCCTGGTCGACCGGGCCTTCGCCGAGACGCTCCGCTACACCCCGCCCGTCCACATGATCATGCGTCAGACGGTCGGCGAGGTGGAGCTGTCGGGCGGCACCGTCCCGGCCGGCGCCACCGTGACCTGCCTGATCGGGTCGGCCAACCGGGACGGGGCCCGGTACGCCGACCCGGACCGCTTCGACCTGTTCCGCGACGACCTGACCAGCACCACGGCGTTCTCGGCCGCCGCCGACCACCTGGCGTTCGCCCTGGGCAGGCACTTCTGCGTGGGCGCGCTGCTGGCCAGGGCCGAGGTCGAGACCGGGGTCAACCAACTGCTCGACGCGATGCCGGAGCTGCGGCTCGCCGACGGTTTCAGCCCGGCCGAGGTGGGCGTCTTCACCCGGGGCCCCGCGTCGCTGCCCGTACGGTTCACCCCCGTCGGCGTCTGAACCCCCGGCCCGGCAGCCGGCCCCCGGATCCGGCGGGGGACGGCCACCGGGCCGGACCGGGGTCCGCGCCCCAGGTCCGTTCGTCACGAGTCCGGTCGGGGCGGCCGATCGGGCCCGCCGGCTGGCTATAGTGGCGGAGGCTTCGAGGATCGGGGGATCTGAAGTGTCGCAGGAAGAGTCTCAGGCCCGGGCGGTGGGAACGGCCTGGCGGATCCATGCCGCGCTCAACGAGTCGACCCGCGCCGTCGACGCCAAGGCGTCCTTCGCCCTGGCCCTGGAATCCGCCGCCCTCGCCGGCATAGCCGCGCTGGCCGGCGACGGCCGCGCCCTCGACCGGGTGAGCGGGCCCGCCGCGTTCGTGCTCTGGGCCGGCGTGGTCCTCATCGGTCTCTCCGCGATCCTCGCCGTCCTCGTCGTCCTGCCGCGGCACAACGGGCAGGGCCGCTCGCCCGCCCCCGGGCCGGACGAGTTCCTCTTCTACGGCCATCTGCGCCACTGGGCCCCCGACGATCTCGCCGGCCGGCTCGCCGGAACCGACGCCCTGCCGACCCTCAGCCGCCAGCTCGTCGTGATCAGCGCGATCACCTGGACGAAGCACCGGCGCGTCCAGCAGTCCCTGCTCGCGGCCGTCGCCGGCAGCCTGCTCGTCGCCGCAGCCCTCGTGCTCGCCTGAACGGCCCCTGTGGACAGCACACCACGCCACCGCCCGCGCCGGATGCCCTTCTGGTCGCTGCTCGACGACGACGCCAGGTCCCGGCTGCTCTCCGCCGGCCGCACCGTGACCTTCCGGCCCAAGGACACCCTGCTGCGCCAGTACGACCTCACCGACCACCTGCTCGTCATCCGGCGCGGCTGCGCCAAGGTCGCGGCCGGCTCCGCCGCGGGCTACCAGGCCGTGCTGGCCATCCGCAGGGCCGGGGACCTGATCGGCGAACAGGCGGCCCTGGACGGCGGACCACGCTCGGCCACCCTCACGTCGCTGACCCCGGTCGAAGCCCTGACGATCCCGTCGTCCGCGTTCCGCGCCGCCGCCGGGTCCGTGCCCTCGATCGCGTTCGCCCTCCAGCAGGTGCTCTCGGAGCGGCTGCGCGAGTCGGACGGCCACCGGGCTGCCGCCGGGTCCGAAGCCGTCCAGGCCAGACTCGCCGCACTGCTCCTGGAACTCGGCGCGGAGTACGGCCGCCCGCAGCCGAACGGCGCCGTCCTCATCGCCCTGCCGCTGTCCCAGGACGACTTCGCCGGCCTCGTCCTCAGCTCACGGCGCACGGTCAGCCGTGTCCTGGAGCAGTGGCGCGGGCACGGCTGGGTCACGACCGGGCGCACCCGGCTGACCCTCGACCGGCCGGACGAGCTGAAACGGCTGACCGCTTCCGGGCGTTAGCCGTGCGACGGGCGGCCAGGGCCGCCCTCCGGCCGGTGCGAGGACCGCCGCGTGACGGCACGCCGGCTACGCCGTGGTCCCCTCCACGGGCGACGGGGTGTCCGCGCCCTGCCGGGGCACGGTCCCGGGGCGGGGCGTCTGCCTGCCGGCGTCGAGCCAGGCGAGCAACTGCCGCAGCCGCAGCCGCCTGGGCGGCCGTGTCGCCGGGGCCTCGACGAGTTCCTCGATACGGGCCGCGGCCTCGGCCTCCATCCCGGCGGCCTGCATGTCGATGAGCAGGGCGAGCTCCCAGTTCTCCGGCGGGGTCGGAAGACCGAGGGCGTGCCTCCACAGACGCAGGGCCGCCTCCCGCTCGCCCAGAGCCGCCAGTTCCATGGCGATGTCGCACACCTGGAACCATTTGGCCCAGGGGTGGGTCAGGGCGGTGTCCACCACGAAGTCCGCCGCGCCGCCGCCTTCGAGGGAGAGCACGACCCGCAACCCCCGGAGTACGTCGGCCTCGGCGCCCGCGGGCAGCGCCACGAGCCGGCGGGCGAGCTCGGCCGTGACCCGCAGGTGGCCCTCCTCCTGCGGCAGCACCTGCAGGACGCCCTGGAGCCAGTCGGAGTCGTCGGCCAGTGCCGGAGTCCGGTCCCAGATCTCCGGGAAGCGGTCGGCCGCACCCTCGCCCCCCGCCTTGAGCAGGACCCGCGCGGCCTGCTCGTACTCGGAACGGGAGCAGTACGGGGTGCGCAGCGCGAGCTCGGCCACTTCGCCCGCTTCGGCGCGTGCCCCACTGTCCAGGAGCGCCTCGGCCAGGGTCGAACGGTCGGCCGGGGCCAGCGCCCTGCCCCGGGAGAGACGTTCCATGACCGTGTCGACGGCGGACAGTCCTTCCGCCGCCAGCCAGGTCGCGACCACCGAGCCGGTTCCCAACGCCTGCCAGTGGCCGTCCTGTTGCACCTGGCGCGCCCAGTCCCCGGCTCGTGTCCCGTCGTCCAGGCCGATCAGCGCGCTCCGCAGGTGCGCGGGGACCCACAGGTAGTGGCCCGCGTCGCTCCCGCTGCGTTCGAAGGCCGCCTCGATCTCCGGCCTGGACTCCTGGCCGTACGCCGTCGCCCACAGGGAAGCCGCCCACTCCGTGGTGCGCGTGCCCGTGGCCTGCGACCTGAGCAGCGACAGGGCGATACGGGCGGCGGCCTCGATCTCGCCCGACTTCTCCAGCACCTTGCCCACGGCCATGTGGCTGGTCTGGTCGGTGGGCGGCCAGGCCAGCACGATGTCGGCGAGCTGCGGCGCCGCGTCCGGCATCGCGGTGAGCCACGCCTCACCGGCCCGCTGCAAGGAGGCCTGCCCCGAGGACGGGTCCTCCAGGACCTTGCGGGCGAGGCGCACGGTGTCCTCGCGCATCTCCATCAGGACGAGGGCCTCCGCCGCGCAGGAGAGCTGCCAGCCGTTCTCACCGGGCTCCGCCGCCATCTCCCAGGCCCGTCTCCGGACCATCTCCCGCGCCCGGTCGCCCAGGGCGACGGCCACCCGGGCGGCCCTGTCGAGCCACCCGGACACCGTGCTCAGCACCGCGCCGAGGAGTTCCTCCGTCACCTCCGCGGGACCCAGGCGGCTGAACGCCTCCACGGCCAGCAGCCGCTTCCCGCCCTCCAGGAACTCACCGCGTGCGATGCGCTCCAGCCGCTCCAGCACACCGGGTTCCCCGCCGAGCGCGCCCAGTGCCGCGAAGGCGTCCTTCTGGTCCTCCTCGTCCCGGGCGCAGCGGCCGATGCTCTCCAGCCGGTCGACCAGCCGCCCGCGGTTCTCCTCGCCGAAGCGGGCCCCCTCGGCGAGGAGCAGACCGGCCAGCAGGGGCCGGTCGTGCCCGCCGGCCGTCCCGGTGAGCAACTGGCCGGCGATCCGGTCCGCCGGACACTCCTTCCGTTCCGCCCACAGGCACAGGACGAACATGGCCAGGGTCTGCTTCTCCTTGTTGAAGGCCCGCAGGATCCAGGACTCCAGGCCGGGGAAGTCGGGCCCGATGAGCTCCGCGTACGAGCGGGCGGCGAAGAACTCGGCGAAGGAGTGGTGCAGGAAACGGTAGTCGTGCTGCTCCTGGACGAGCAGGCCCGTTCCTCGCAGGAAGTCCCTGACCTCCGTCTGCCAGCCGTCCAGGGCGAGGTGCTCGCGGCCGTGCGCGCGGACCCAGTCCAGCGCCGCCTGGTAGAGCGACTCCTCGCCCTCGAGCCGGCGGTGCCCGAGCTCCCCGAGGAGCCGGCGCTTCTCCCCGTCCAGCCAGAGGTGCAGGGCCAGGCGCTCCGGCTCGGAGGCGTAGCGGCGGCGCAGGTCCGCCCGTCCTCCGTCGCGGCGGGTGAGCAGATGGTCGAAGAAGCGCTGGTAGAGGGCGAGGCGGTTGGTCGGGAGCGCGCTCGTGGGGTCGACGGTCGACGTGACCGCCGCGATGGTGGCGAGCAGCGGGTTGTGGACCAGCTCCTGTAGCCGTCCGTCCGTCACCTCGTCGAGGAAGCGCTCACCGGCGGCCCGCGCGGACGCCTTGTCCTCGTGCTGGGCGGCGAACCACTTGCCGGCGAAGTCCTTCAGCTCCTCGGCACCGAAGGGCTCCATGGTGTACTCACCCACAGCCGCGCCGCGCAGCGGGGCCAGCTCCCCGTCGGGCAGCGGACGGCTGGTGATGACGAAGCGGTAGTCCCCGTCCGTCCGGGCGTGCAGCGCGATCATCCTGATGACCTCGGCCCGGGAGGCGAGGTCGGCGACCTCGTCCAGGCCGTCGACCAGGACCATCCAGCGCGCCCCCTGCACGCGACCGCGGAAGAGCCGGGCGTCGGGCTCGGTGATCAGGCTGTGCCCCAGGCTGCGGCACACCGCCCGGCACAGGACCGCGCTCCACGAGCCCGTCTCGCCGAGCAGCGTGCGCGCGGCGACCCTGACGGGGATCACGGGCTCGGCGACCGGAGCGTCGAGGCTCGTGTCGTCCCGCAGCCAGATGCGTGACAGCGACCAGGCGAGGTGGCTGGACAACGTGGACTTCCCGGCACCGGGCTCGCCGGTGATCAGCAGATGGCTGTGCCGCACCAGCGCCTTCGACACGGGCAGCTGGTTCTCGGCGCGCTGCGGGCTGGTGTGCCGGGAAGCCGCCGCGGGTGCGGGCACGGGGGGACCGTCGCCCATGGGCGTCCCCTTGCGAGGCACGCCGGCGCCCGCCTCGGCCGGGACCCGGATCCGCTGTCTGACGTACACGGCGGAGAGCGGCGGCTCGGTGACTCCCAGCATGTCGTAGGGCAGTCGCTCCACCGCCTTGGCCTGGGCCTCCAGCAGGTTGCGCACCATGAGGGACGGCAGGGGCAGTTCCGCCCACGACGGCAGCTCGGGGGTCCGTGCCTGCTCGGCCGCGCTCGCGGCACGGTCCATGGCCTCCCTGGCCCGGATCCATACGGGCATGACCGCGCCGGGATCGTGCCCCAGGGCCACGGCGAAGGACTGGATGACGGCCGGCTTCACCATCCGGGCGGCGTTGCAGACCCCGTAGACGACGTTCCGGTGGGCGATCTCCGCCCGTACCGCGGCGTTGAGGCTCTCGTAACCGGCGTCCGACACGGCCTGCCGGAACCACGCGGCCAGTTCCTCCAGTTCCGCGTAGCGCTGCTGGTCGCCTTTCGGCGGACGTCCCCCGGCCATGGCTCCCCCGTATCGCCGACTGCCCAGTAGTTTCCCGGAGTTTCCCCAGCCTAGTGGGAAACCTCCCGCCGCTCGCAGAGTTGGGGCACACCCGGTCACCGCCCCACGAGGAGAGAGCCATGACACCGCCGGCAGCCATCGACCCCGTACTCGCGATCGTCCTCACCGCCTCGGCGGCCGCCGCGAGCCTGTTCCGTGCCTGGATCGCGCACCGCACCACCGTGAAGGTCGAGCAGGAGCACACGCGGCGCGTGCGGATCGCCGTGGAGGCCTCCGCACCCGGGCACAGAGCCGCTGTGGTGCGGGCGTGCGCGGAGCTGGAAGCCGCCTCACGGATCGTGCCGGAGCCGGGCCGAGCGGCCTCCCGGAGGGTGCACAGCCCATGAGCCGACCGGGCGCGGACCGGGCCCGGCCTCCGCCCTCCCGGTCCGGACCCGCCGGCCCCGCCGGACAGGGCGGGCGGAGGCCGGGGTCACACCTCGTCCCAGGACATCGTGGCCAGCCCGTGCCGCTCCGCCAGCGGGTTCCAGGCCGAGACGAAGTCCTTCTTCGCGCGCGTCGCCCGCGTGCTGGCGCGGGACGCGTCGCGCCAGTGGGACGAGGACATCACGGCCGTGGACGTGCAGTCGTCCATCACCGCCTCGGCCAGCAGCGCGTACGCGCGGTCGGCGTCGGCCGACGCCTGCCACCCCGAGCGGAGGTCCCCCGTCATGGAGTCGGGCAGGAGGTCCGGGCCGAGTGCCTCCAGATCCCGTACGAGCTCCTCCCGTTCGGCCGCCGCACCGTCGAAGACCTCCTTGGCCTCCCTGAGCCCGGAGCGTCCGGGACAGCCGGTCATCCGGTTCACCGCGCGGCCCACATCGCTGCGGTTGCCCTCGTTGCGGTCCAGCAGGGTGCTCAGGGCCAGGGCCTGTTCCTCCTCGGACCCCTGGGCCGACGGCTCGTCGCTCCCCGGGTCCGAACCGCCGCCCGGATAGGCGGAGTCGGCGGAGACGCCGGAGCCGGAGCGGCCCTGGTCCCCGTCGGACAGGTCGAGGAGCGCGGGGCCGTAGACGACGGCCAGGACGACGAGTCCGGCGGCGACCAGCCACCGGCCGGCCCTGGAACCGCCGGGGTGCGGTGTGTGGGGCACCGCTCCCGCCGGCCGCGCGGGACGTCCGGCCGGCGCGGGGGCCGCCGGCGGCACGAAGGGCGGCTGCGGCGCCGTCCCTCCCGGCGTGGCGGACGCCGCGGTGACCGCGTCGGCCAGTGCGGCCAGCCACTGTTCGAGTACCGGCCGTCCGGCCGGGCCGGCGGACAGGGTCCGTTCGGCGAGCTGCCCCACCGCCGGGTGGGCGGCGCGCAGCACCGTCACGTCCCGGCCGTCCTGCTCCCCGGAGAAGAGACGGGCCGCGAGCAGAGCGAACTTGTACGTGTCGCCCGCCGGGCCGCCCATCCGCTCGCCCGGGGGCAGGGACCAGTTGGGGGTCTCCACGGCGGGGAGCGCCCAGCTGCCCCGCAGGGCCATGGCGTCGCAGTCGATCAGGAAGCACCGGGGCTCCTGACCGTCCAGGCAGAAGAGCACGTTGTTCGGTGACACGTCGCCCACCACGACCCCGAGGGAGTGCAGCCGCACCAGGGTGCGCGCGAGGTCCAGCAGCAGCTCGAACCGCTGGCCGGGTGTGACGGCCAGACCCGCCCGCCGCAGGTAGGCCGGGGGGTTGAGCAGGTACTGGAAGCCCGCCGGACGGGCGTTGCCCGGGTCGAAGTCGAAGCGGCGGAAGAACCGCCCGGGGATCTGCCGCATCAGGAAGCCGCTCACCCCGGCGGTGTCCTTCACCAGAACCGCCGGCCAGGCGGTGCACCCGGCGAGCCACTCACCGGTGGCGTGCGGCAGGGACGGGACGAAGCCGGCCATCGCGGCGAGGACATCGGCCTTCAGCCCGGGGCGGATCCTGGCGTGGTACTCCTTGTACGCCACCGGCCAGGAGCCGTTCAGCGTCCGGCCCTCGACCGCCCACACGGAGCCCTGCCCGCCGGCGTTGAACCTCGGCCCCTTCGTGATCCGGCCGACGTCCATCGCCTCGGGAGGCGTCCCGGCGGTCCCGGTCATCCCGCGGCCCTGCCCGCCGCGGGGCCGCCGCTCTCGTCGAGGCGGTGGCGGGGCCAGACGGCGAGCAAGGTCCGGTCGTCGTCGAAGGTCTCACGGGAGAAGTCGAGCAGCTGCGCGAGGGCCTGCGGTTCCCGTGGCGGACGGCCCAGCTCGTACGCCATCACCGACCCGATCCGCCCCCTGCCGTCCCCCAGCGCGTCACCGAACCCGTCCGTCCCCACCAGCAGCACCCCGTCCTCGGGAAACGTGTACCAGGTCCCCTCGATGTGCGGCGGCACCCACGGCAGCGCGGACACGGCGGAGGAGAAGACCCCGTCCGCCCGCTCCTCCTTGCCGCCCAGCAGCGGGTGGAAGCGGTCCTGCTCGAGCATCCAGGCGCCGCTGTCCCCCACGTGCGCCAGACCGACCTCCAGCCGGCCGCTCCCGGTGAGCCGTACGAGACCCGTCACCAGGGTCGTCGCCAGCAGGGTCTGCGCCTCCCGGGTCTGCTCACGGGTGGGCTCCGCGCCCCGGGTCACCCGCATGAACAGCTGGTACGCCGCCGCCGTCACCACCCGCTTCCAGTCGACCTCCGGCCGCCCGCCGTCGAGCTGGCGCAGTATGTCGGAGACCGCCGTGCGGCAGGCCAGGGCCGCGCCCACGTGCGACTGCGGAGCCGCCGAGACACCGTCCGCGACGGCGAACACCACCGCACCGGACGGCTCGTGCGCCGCCACCACCACGTCGTCCTGGCGCGGCTGCCCGCCGAACCGGTGCGCGTCGCCGCGCACGGACGCCAGCCGGACCGTCAGCTCCGGGGTCGACCAGCCGTCGAACAGGGTGTCGGGCCGGTAGGGGTCCGCTCCCGGCGGCCTGGCCTCGAACCGGGCGGTCGGACGGCCGAAGACGAAACGCGACCACGCCGGCGTGTGCGAGCCCGGCAGACGCGGCTCCCGCGTCTGCCGCGCGGGGACCGGACCACCGTCGGGCCGCCGGGGGGCGGCGGACGGCGGGGTACGGCCCTCCGGGGCCGGTTCCACCCGGCGGCCCGACGGCGGACCGTGGCCGGGGAGCGGGGGCCGGCCGGGCTCCTGCGCGTGGTGCGCGGAGCCGGAGGGCCCGTCTTCCGGAACCGGCCGCCGCAGGGGCCCGTCACCGCCCTCCGGACGTCCGAAGAAACGTGACACGCTCACACCTCGTCAATCGCGATCCGGAAGCCCTCGGGCCGTTCGACGACCAGCTCGGGCCGTCCGGACGCCATCGCGTTGCCGGACTCCACCACGCTCTTGGTGAGCGCGGTGAAGAACCCGGCGATGGAGGCCCCCAGCTGGGCCCCGGGCACCGAGACGAAGGCGAAGTCGGACTGGGTGGCGATGCTGACCATCGTCCCGGCCTCCGCCTGGCCGATCCCGCAGGCGATGATGTTCGGCGCCGCCTTGGTCACGGAGCGGTCGGTGAGCTCCCGGTGCCTGTCCTGCCAGGCCTCCCCGTAGTTGGGCTGGCCGTCGCTGAGGAAGAACACCGCCGGCCGGTGCACGCGGTACCCCTGGCTCTTGAGGGTGTCCACATCGCGGGGGAGCCGCCTGAGCAGCGCGGTGAAGGCCGCCTCGTAACTCGTGCCGCCGCTCGCCGAGAGGCGGGGCAGCTCGTTCTCGGCCCGCAGATCGGCGAGGACGAGCCGTTCGGTCACCGTGTTGGAGAACCCCAGCACGGAGAAGCGGACCTTCGCCGCGGCCATCGGCTCACCGAGCAGCGCCCGGTGGAGCGAGGCGAGTCCCGCGTTGAGGTCGCCGACGTACGGGTGCATGGAGCCGGACTCGTCCGCCAGTACGTAGATGGGCAGCAACTGCCCTTGGTCATCAGCCATTTCTCGCGCGTCCCTCTACTCGGCGTCTTCTACGGGGCTCAGCCCCCGGGGGCGTTCCAGCAGCAGCTCCGAGGATCCGGAGGCCGCGCTGCGCCCCAGGTGGAGCACGGTGTCGCGCAGCAGCACGGAGAACCGCGCCACCGAGTCCGCGAGGCTCAGCCCCTCGTCGGCCGCGACGGCGAACTCGGCGCGGTCGGCGATCCGCGCGACCGTCGCGCGGCCGGCGGTGCCGATCCCGCAGGCGACGATCTGTGGCCGGTAGCGGTGTTCCATCAGCTCCTGGCGCGCGGCCTGCCAGGCGCCGTCGTCCTCGGGCTCGCCCACGGTGAGGAAGAAGACGGTGGGCCGGCTGACGTGCGCCACCTGCTGCTTGAGCCGCTCCGTCTCCAGCGGCACGAGCTCCAGCAGGCGGCGGAAGACGGGTGCGTAGAGGCGGCCGGTCCCGGCCGGGAGGTCGGGGACGCCGGTCCGCGCGGAGACCTCGGTGAGGGGCATCCGGACGTCGGCCGTGCGGGCGAAGGCCAGTACGCACAGCCGGACGGCCGAGGCCACGTCCGGGCTGTCGGCCAGCACCGTTCGCAGCGACTCCAGCGCCTCACGGAGTCCGGCGGCACAGCCGGCCGCGGCAGGCGAGGTGTCGAGCACGACGTAGACCTGGGCCAGCCGGCCGGCCGCGGCCGGCCGCCCGCCGGGCAGCGGACCCGGTGCCGGCGCCGCGCCGTCCTCCGGCAGGTGCGGACCGTCGGGACGGGTGCCGCCCCACGGCGGAGGGGACGCCGGGGAGGCGGGCGTGGGCGGCAACCGGTGCGGCGCGGGCGGCAGCTGGGGTGTGGGTGCTGCCGCCCCCGGCGGCAGCACCCCGCCGAAGACGTCGACCGACGGCCCCAGGACGCCGTCGCGCAGACCCGGCAGGTCCACCTCCCGCACGATCCCCTTGTCGATCATGAACTGGACCATCTCGACCTGGCGCGCCTCCTGGTCCACGGACCGGCGGTGCCGGCTCTCCTCCAGGCGCATCAGCAGTTCCATGGACTTCTCGGTGTCGTCCGGATGCTTCGCCAGGTGTTCGAGGATGAGGCCGCGGAAGTCCAGGCGTACGGAGGCCAGCGCGGCCCGCTCACGCCTGTCCCGTTCCAGCCGCGCCCCCTGCTCGATGGTCCTGACCGCCTCCTTGTGGTGGGTGTTCCCGATGACGGCCCGGTGCCGGAGGCCGCCCACCTCCGAGTCGCGGCCCGCCTTCTTGCGTACGCGGATGAACTCCTGTGCCGCCTGGTCGGGTTCGAGCTGGACGTCGCAGTAGTAGAGGGTCAGGCCCTCGGGCAGCTCCATCGGCGGCGTCAGCGCCCCGTTGATCCTGGTCTGCGCCTCGAACGCCTCCTCGATCGCGAACCGGGCCGCGTGCGGCCGCATCCTGCTGACGAGATACGGATAGACGGAGCTGAGCGCGTCGGGGAGGTTGCTCCGCACCACCGCCACCGGATCGTGCACCCGGAAGCCGACGTCGATGGTCGCCTCGAACCGGTGCGCCTGGTCCTGGCAGGTCAGCGGCGTCCTGGTGAGCCTGGCCGTCCGCCGGTGGTCACCCAGGTCCACCACGTAGCAGAGCTTGTACCTGTTCTGGAGCCGGCCGGCGGCGGTCAGGTGCCGGGCCGACTCGACCTCCCAGCCACCGGTCTTCAGCGCGTACACGACCGCGAAGTTCGGCGGAAGGCCGGGAACCGCGGCGAGCTGGGAACGCCGCACCGGCTGCCTGTTGAGAATCAGCTGGACCGACATGTCACACACTCTCCAGATCGAGCTGCGCGTGGACGACGGCAGCGGTCAGGGGCAGGGGAACCAACTCGTCCCGGTCGGTCCAGTCGTCCGCGCACCGGCGCAGGATCAGGCAGGACCTGGGGTCCCCGTACGCGATCGAGCCCACCATCAGCCGGAACAGGGGCCGCAGCGCCGGGTCCCGTTCGGCGACCGCCGCCCAGCCACGGAGGACCTGCTGGGCCTCCTGTCCGAAGAACGCCTGGTTGAGCGACTCACGCCACAGGGCGGTGAACGGGGTGCGCAGTTCCTCGTAGCGGTGCGCCAGGAAGAGGAGGGCCGGCCACTCGTCCACCGAGCCGCCGGTGTTCCACTTGTCCTTCTTCACCACCACCTGGGCCGCGACGATCAGGAAGGCGAGGAGTGCCGTCGGCCGCCTGTGGTGATCGGCGGACGCCTCGTGGAGGGCGGCGAGGGCCAGCACCATCGTCCGGATGTCCTGCACGACCAGATCGGTCAGGCTGCGGCCGATCGCCACGGCCACGGCCTGCCGGTCGACGACGGCGAGGCGGACGAGGGCGGCGACCGCGGGCCCGGGGTCCTCGCGCATGCCGTACACGCGGGCCGCCGTCGCCTGCGCGAAGGGCCGGCTCCGGTCCGCGAACCAGCCCCGCACCAGGATGTCCGACCGCTCCGCGATCCAGGGCTCGTTCGAGGCGACGCACAGCGCGTAGGCGACGGCGTCGCGGTACATCCAGTTGTCGCTGTCCGCCCAGGTGTGCAGGAGCTGGTCGCAGAGATAGGTGTACGACTCCGCGGCGATCACCCCGAGCGCGGCGGCCGCGTAGATCCGGACCTCCTCCGCCGGGTCCACGACCAGGCCGGCCAGCCAGGCGAGCAGTTCCTCCTGGATCTCGTACTGCGTCCAGGCGTGCTGGATGACCCGGCGGGGATAGGCGGGGTCCTTGTACTCCAGCGACCGGCCCGGCTCGCCGTCCGCCTTGCCGGTGTCCTGGGCGCGCAGCCTGATCAGCTGGGTGCGGCGCGCGGCGGCGAACGGGTCCTCCACGCGCGGCAGCCGGCCGTCCGGCCCGGCCATCAGGACGTGCGGACGGTCGTCCTCCAGCCGCTCGCGCAGATTCCGGGCCGCGGTGGCGGTGTACTCCTGCGGGAGGCCGTTGAGGACGGCGAGGGCCAGCGCGAGGCTCCGTACGGAGGGCTCCCGCAGGCCCTCCACCCAGATGTCGAAGTCCTCGTCGGCGTGGCGGGCGAGGCGCCTGCCGATGTTCTCCGGGTTCTGCCAGCCGGCGTCCCACTCCTCGATGATCGCGACCGCCAGGTCGGCCGCCTGCTTGCACGCGGGGTCCGCGTCCCGCAGCGCGGCCAGCGAACGCGCGACCTCCGAGTCGGTGAGCAGCCGGTCCCGGACCGTGTCGCCCAGACGCCAGCGCAGGTGCGAGGAGACGATGCCGCGCTGGCTGGGCGCCTCGGTGACGTCCACGACGGCCGTGAGGAGTTCGCTGTCCGCGACCGAGGTGCTGGAGACGGTCATCACCAGCCACGCGCCCGCCAGGGCGAGCGCGCCCTGGATCTTCTCGAAGGCCTCGCCGCGCAGGGCGCCGACGGCGGACGGCTGGTCGAGGAGGAAGGCCGCACCCTGCTCGACGGAGTCGGTGCCCCGCTCCAGGAGGTCGGCGAGGGAGCCGAAGTCGACGTCGCTGTCCAGGTGGTAGGTGGTGGTGGCCCCCATGCCCTGGAGCAGACGGACCGCCATGGCGGTCTTCCCGTAGCCGGGTGCGCCGCGCAGGATCAGCAGATGACGGCCCGCCAGCGCCTCGCGGGCGGCCGGCAGGCCGGGAGGCTCCTGGTAGGCGAACCGGATCCGCTCCGCCACGAGCGGGGAGAGGGTGCGCAGGCGCCGCCGGTCCCCGCCCAGCAGAAGGACGTACTTGTCACCGCCGACGACGTCGCCCTCGACGTTGGCGAAGGCGTTGCGCACCCGGTCGTGGCGCAGGGAACCCTGCCCCATCCGGCCGGTGGCGTCGAAGGACTCGGACCCCGGGCCCGACCGGGGGGACTCGCCCGGCGCGCCACCCGTGCCCCCGCCCTGTCCGGCGCCCGCGCCGTCCGGGGCCGGTGCCCCGCCACCCGGCGCCGCCGGCTGTGCCGGGCCGGGCGGGGCAGCGGTACCACCCGCCGCCCCGCCCGGCCCGCCCCCCGTACCGGCCGCCGTCGTGGTGGTCATGGCCGGACCGGGCCCGTCGTACGGACGTTGACGGTCTTGTCGCCCTGGAACACGTCCCCGTGCACGGTTCCGACGCTGATGCCCGCACCGCCCGCGGGCCGCCGGCCGGCGGCCGTCCCCTCCTGCGCGCCGGTGTCCGTCGCGCCCTGCCCTCCCTGCTCCGCCGACGCGGCGGGGAGGCCGGGGGGAGCCGGGGATCCGGGTACCGTCACCCAGCTCCCGACGAGCTCCCCGTGCTTGGTGCGGAACGGCATCGGCAGATACGCCGCCGGGTCCACGGAGCGGTGCCCGTGACGGACGACGGCCCGGTAGATCTCGTCCGACACGACGAAGACCATCCGCGACGCGGGCGCGGCGGCGAGCACCTCGCGCAACGGCCCGGCGTCCACCAGCCGGCAGGCGGTGTTGACCGCGTCCCCGGACCATCCCTCACCGTCCCGCGCGACGATCCCCTGGTGCAGGGCGACCCGGAACCGCATCGCGTGGGCGGGCGCGTACACGACGGCCTTCTGCCGCAGTTCCTCGTCGAGGGCGTGCACGAACGGCCCGGCCAGGACGATCGGTGAGACCGTCGCGGGGACGATCATCAGGACGCCGTCGCCACGGTCCTCGGTGACCACGTCGCCGGCCGGCAGTCCGGCCCGCAGGACCGCCTCGCGGAGCACCTCGTACATCCCGGCGCGCAGGGAGCGCTGGACCGGATCGGGACGGGAGCTGAAGTTCTCGATGTCCAGCACCACGACCCAGTGGTGTGCGGCTTCGGCGGACATGGCGGTCTCCCCACGGGTGCGAGACGGTGACGACTCGGTCGGTGGTCCCAGTTGTATGACATCGGCGAGCCCCCGGTCTACGCCAATTGACGCACAGTGGAAGGCTGAAGTCCCGTGATTTAAAAGGAGGTTGGGTCTCGCGCGGCGCCCCGTCCGGCCGGGGCGCCGCAGTCGGGCGTCAGCGGATGTGGCGTCCCGAGACGGCCCGGGCGATGACCAGCCGCTGGATCTCGCTCGTTCCCTCGAAGATGGTGTAGATCTTGGCGTCGCGGTACATCCGCTCCACCGGGTGCTCCCTGCTGTACCCGGCCCCGCCGAGGATCTGGACCGCCTTCTCCGTCGCGGAGACGGCCAGTTCACCGGCCCGCAGCTTGGACATGGAGCCCTGGCCGGCGTCGAAGGTCCGGTCGTTGCGGGCCATCCAGGCCGCCTGCCAGATCAGCAGCCGGACGGCCTCGATCTCCGTACGGATGTCGGCGAGGGCGAACGCGATCGACTGGTTCTCGATGATCGGCCTGCCGAACGCCTCGCGCTGCCCGGCGTACTCCAGCGCGTACTCGTAGGCGGCCCGCGCGATGCCGAGCGCCTGCGCACCCACCGTGGGGCGGCTGACCTCGAAGGTCGCCATGGCCGCCTGGCCCTTGGCGGTGCCGCCCTCGCGCGCACGCGCCAGCCTGGCGTCCAGCTTCTCCTTGCCGCCCAGCAGGCAGTGTCCCGGCACGCGTACGCCGTCGAGGAAGACGTCCGCGGTGTGCGACGCGCGCAGGCCGAGCTTCTTGATGGTGCGGCTCGCCTCCAGGCCCTTCGTGCCGGGCGGCACGATGAACGCGGCCTGCCCGCGGGCGCCGAGCGACCCGTCGACCGAGGCGACGACCACGTGCACCCCGGCGATCCCGCCGTTCGTGATCCACGCCTTCTGGCCGGAGAGCACCCACTCGTCGCGGGCCTCGTCGTACCGGGCCCTGGTGGTCATCGCGGAGACGTCGGAGCCGGCCTGGGGTTCGGAGACGCAGAAGGCGGCGACCTTCGGGTCGTCCTCGTCGCCGTAGCACTGCGGTACCCACTCGGCGAGCTGGTCGGGGGTGCCGGAGGCGAAGATTCCGGCGACCGCGAGGGAGGTGCCGAACAGGGCCATGCCGATGCCGGCGTCACCCCAGAAGAGCTCCTCGTTGGCGATCTGGAGGGAGAGCCCGCTCGGGTCGCCGTACATGTCGGCGAGCGACTCGAATCCGTACAGGCCGATCCTGGCCGCCTCCTGGATGACCGGCCACGGGGTCTCTTCCCGGGCGTCCCACTCGGCGGCCGCGGGGCGTACCACCTGGGCGGCGAAGCCGTGCACCCAGTCGCGCAGATCCTGCTGCTCCTCGGTGAGGGCGAGGGAGAAGTGGCTCATGGGCTCAGGCCTTCGGGATGTCGAAGTAGCGGGTCAGGCCGGAGGCCAGGCCGACGTCGCCGGCGATCCTCAGCTTGCGCATCATGAACATCGTCACGGGACTGCCGTTGCCCGAGACCAGCTTGAGGAAATCGGCGTCGCCCATCACCAGCGTCGTGCGGGGCTCGGCGTCGGAGCGGCCCGCGCTCACCGTGCAGGCGCCGTCGGCTATGGAGGTCTCGTAGACCTGCTCGCTCTCGCCGGTGATCTTCCAGCGGATCAGCGCCTTCAGCGGACCGGCCGCCTCCGGGCGGAACTGCTGCCGCATCCGGCCGAAGACCTCGCCCAGCACCCGGGTGCGCAGGTCGCCGTGCATGACCTCGCCGAGCTGCCGGGCGGTCAGGCCCTTCACGATCCGCGCGAACTCCTGGGGCGATACGGCGGTGAGGTCGAGCCCGGCCAGTTCGCCGGTGAGGTCGCCGCTGCTGTTGTCGGCCACGCCAAATCCTTACTCCAGAGTAAACTTACTTCTGGGTAAGGTAAGGCGGCCGCCGCCGCCGCGCAAGAAGCGTCACCAGGCCCCGTTCGGCAGCACCGCGAGACGGGGGTGGTGGGCGCACAGCACCTTGTTGGCCCGCGCCAGCTCGGACAGCGCCTGCTCGCGGTCGGCCTGGTCCTCGACGCCCAGCCTCGGCCCCCGGAACCTGCGCACCTCGCGGGCGGCGCAGTCGGCGTCGAACTCCGCCTGCAGGATGTGCGGCGGGGTGCAGGCCCCGATCAGGGCGGCGACCCGGTCGGGGATCGGTACGGGGACGAGGAGGTGCGAGGCGGTCATGGGGGGTTCCCTCTCGGATGGTTGGCCAGGAGGTGGTGCTCCGCGACGGCCGGTGGGCCGCCGCTCCTCCCTATGTAACGGGACGCAGTTCCGGGTTTCTCGTTGAGAACGTCTCCGTGGCGCAACCGTTTGGGACTGACCGTCTATTTCGCGTTACGTGGCAGTAAGTTGACTTTGTTTCAAGGAATATGATGCGAGATCAGCTGAGGGACTGGCCCCCGCGCGCGCGTAACCGCGTGGCACGCAGCACCGCTTCGGTGGAGAAACGGCTCTCCGGGTCGGTGAGCTGCTCACCGAAGATGGCCTCCAGGCTGCGCATGCGGTAGCGGACCGTCTGGGGGTGCACAGCCAGGAGTTCGCCCATCTGCGCGGCGGTGCCGCGGGTGTCGAGCCAGATCCGCAGCGTCTCGATCAGCCGCTCCCGCCGTGTGGTGCTGATGCCGGAGACGGGGGCGAGTTCACGCGCGGCGAGCTGGTCCAGCAGGGCGGGGTCGGAGAGCAGGAACAGCGTGACCAGGTGGTCCTCGCAGAGGATGACCGGCTGATGGTCGATCACCCCCGCGTCGACCAGCTCCAGGACACGGCGGGCCCAGCGGATCGAGTCGGCGGCGAGCGCGGTGGGCACGGTCAGCCCGATCGCCACGCCGCCGCCGGGGACGGTGCGCTCCAGCATCTCCCTGCGCGCCTCGTCCATCGGTCCGGGGACCAGCAGATGCGGCTGCGGGTCGCCGGGGTCGATCAGGACGTCGTGGTCCGCGCTGATCCGGTCGAGGCCGGCGGGAGCGCGTACGGCGACGAGCGTGACCTGCTCGGGCAGCGTCCAGCCGGTCTGCTCGCAGAGCTCGGCGATGGCGCTGCGGGGCACCGGTCTTCCCGTGAGGATCAGGTGCAGCAGCCGCCGGCGCACCGCCTCGCTCTGCTGGTCGGACTGGGCCTGCACCTCCAGATAGCCCTCGCGGGACAGCGACTCCAGCTCGTCCACGTACGCGAAGAGCGCGTCCGCGAAGCTGAGCATCAGCGCGGGGGAGAAGTTGTAGCTCCGGCCCACCTTCTTCGCCCGCCGGAGTGCGACCCGCGCGCCCAGTCGGTACGCGCCCTGCAACGCGTCCATGGTGCGCCCCTCGTACGCCTCGAACCTGCCGAACCGCCGGCACATGTCGTCGCGCAGGACCGTGGGGGAGGAGGGCTCGGCGACCAGGTCGACGAAGGAGGAGAGGCTCTGCTCCACACCCAGGCGGATGGACGTGCCGTTGGGGCCGTTCAGCAGCCGCGCGTACTCCGGATAGGCGCGGGTCACTTCCATGCCTATCTCTTTGATCAGGCTCGGCAGTTCGGGCCGCATGATCGCGGCGAACTCCTGGGGGAGGGGCCCCAGCGGGTCTCCGGTGTCCAGCGGCTGGATGAGTCTCGGCATGACCGTCCCCTTGCTAATCCCGGGCCCGGCGTGGAAGGAGCAGGTGGGGGGAGAGCGCTCCCACGGACCGACAGGTGTATACCAACATCGGCGCCGAAGATAGACCAAGTCGGGCGGGGTGCACACTGTCTGGACAAGATCGAAGTGCAAGGGGCACATACCGTGGCCCTGTTGTGGGGCTCCGGTGCAGGTGGGGCGGTAAATGCTCACTTCCGGACAATGTTTTCGGCCGTGAGCCGGGCCGGGAGTGGTCCGCGGCCGCGCCGCCGGCCGCCCGTGGGGACGGTACCCGCGCCCTTCGCCCGGACTCCCGGTCTCCGCCGTTCGCACCGCGGCGGGCGCGTACCGGGTCGGGTGATCCAGGCGCCACGCGACATTTCCCGGCGATTTTGCGCACCAAGTGACAAGTGCGCCGGGCGAATTAGTGACGTACTGACGAGGAAAAAAACTCGCCGAACCAATCTTGACCGACGGGATTGTGCTGAAAGTTTCCCACAAGTAACGTCACGCCCTGTCACAGAACGTGTGTGGCTGAAAGAGCAGCACGGCCCCCACGTAACACGATTCTTCGCGGCACTCCCTGCGCCTTTGCAGGAATGCGAGTGCCTTCCCCGCAACAGTGCGCCCGCACTGCCGAATCGGAGGAACTCACTGTGCGCAACTCCCTCGGAAAGATCGCCCTGGCGGCCGGTGCCGCCGCGGCCGCTGTCACCCTCGGGGCCACCACCGCCTCCGCAGGTGTCTCCGCCCCGACGTGGACGGTCGGCCCCAGCTCCCCCGAGACGTTCTCGGCCAGCTCCGGCACCGTCACCCTCGTCCTCAACGGCGTCCCGATGACGTGTACGTCCTCCGCGGCGTCGGGCAACCTGGCCTCCGCCTCCGGCACGACGAACGTGCAGGTCGGCACCATCGCTCCGCTGACCTGGAGCGGCTGCACCAGCCCGTTCGGCCCGGTGACCCCGACGGCCGACACCTCCACCGCGTGGAAGCTGAACGCGAACACCTACAGCGCCGGCGTCACCAGCGGGTACATCTCCGGGGTGAAGGCCACGCTGAAGGTCCTCACCTGCACCTTCACCGTGACCGGTGACGTCGCCGCCACCTACACCAACTCCACCGGGGTGCTGGCGGTCAGCAACAACGCCACCTACAAGCTGACCGTCGCCACCGTCACCTCGGGCTGCGCGGGTATCGCGGCTGTGGGCAACAACCCGACCTACACCGCCAACTACAACGCGGTCACGCCGAGCGGAGGCACCACCAAGCCGACCATCGTCTACACCCCCTGATCCGGCCGCACGCCGGTAAGGAGTGAGCCGGGACCGTACGGCGGGGCCGCCCGCCGTGCGGTCCCGCGCCCCGCGGGCGGCCCCGCGGGTACGTACGGCTCCCGGCCGGCCCCGATCGGCCGAGCCGTTCCCCCGGTGCGGCGGCCGGGGGGCCTCCGGCGCCGACCGGCCCCGGACACCGTCCGGCCGACGGTCGCCCACCGGCCGGGAGGGGTGCGGCCGGACCCGCCGTCGTGCAGACTCCGTGATCCGGTCGTGCGCCCGCCCCCCGGGAGCGGGAGCCGCCGTCACGCACGTCCGTCCGAAGGGGAACACCGACAGTGAGGGCAGCCGTATGACAGGAGCACGCAGGCGCACGGTGCGCGGTGCCGCGGTGGCCACCGCGGTGCTGCTGGGAGGGATGGTCCCCGGTGCACAGGCCGCAGCCGGTGTGCAGGAGATCGACCTGGAGCTGGCCTACACGTGCGAACTGCCGCAGGGTGAGCAGCCGGTGAAGGTCGGGATCAGCGCGAAACTGCCCGAATCCGCGCAGCCCGGACAGGTGATACAGCCCGAGGACGTCGTCCTGGAGGCCACCCTGCCGGAGGGAGCGATCCTCCTGCCGGACGGCTCCACGGCGGCGCGCGTCAGCGCGGAGCTGAGGCTCGGCGTCGACGTGTCCCAGCAGGGCCGGCACGCGCGGGCGGAGTGGATCGGCACGACGGCCGAGGCCGTGCCCGTCCCGGCGGAGGGCGGACTCTCGCTGACCACGTCGGGCTCCGTCCCGTACGTGAAGCCCGAAGGGTCCGGCGACCTGCTCTTCGACGCGGACGCCCTCTCGGTGGAGCTCGCCCTGGAGACCGCCCAGGGCACTCCCGCGGAACCACCGGCCATCTCCCTGGACTGCTCCGCGGACCCGGATCAGCCGACGCAGTTGGCGAAGACGGAGGTCGGGGACGGCGAGGGCGCCGGAGACGGCGCGTCCGCGTCGGCCCCACCCGCGTCCGGACCCGCCGAGAAGGAGACGGCGGACGACGAGGCGGTGCCCGAGGTCGGCGCCAGGGCGAAGAACCCCGCTGCCCCCGACGCCCCTCCGTGCGTCGGCGACGTCGAGGACGATCTCAACCTGAACGCCTACGTCACCGGCTACGCCAACGTGGCCAAGCTCGACGGGGCGACGAAGTTCCCCCTCGCCTGCACACAGGTCTCGCAGGGACCGACCCGCGTCGACCTCTCCGAGCCGGGGTTCACACACATCTACCAGGACTCGACCGCTGTGCTGGACTACCGGGGCAAACCCCAGCTGCCACCCACCTCGGGCACCTTCCTGACCTTCGGGTTCATGCCGACCACAGCGACCCTGGAGATGACGCAGATCCCCCCGGGGACGGACGCCGAGGGGACTCCGGACTACAACGTGAAGTCGCACCTGGTGGTCGACTGGTCCGACTTCACGAACACGGGCGTGACGACCATCGACCTCGATCTCATGCTCCGGCTCCGCGACGTCGAGGTGAACGGCGTTCCCCTCGACGTGGGTGACAACTGCCGTACCAGCAAGCCCTTCACCCTGTCCCTGGAAGGCAGGATGACGGCGAAGGACGGTGTCACGACGGGCTACACCCTGGCGACGGGTGGCGTCCTGACGGGGTCGGTGACCCTACCCCCGTTCAGCGGGTGCGGAGCCGGCGAGGACCTCGACAGCATCTTCACCGCCTCGTTGTCCGGTGCGCCCGGATACGTCAAACAGGTACAGGGCGCACCCTGCGCCGCCCAGCAGCACGTGCCGGGTTCCGAAGGCGCGGTCTGCACGGACGAGTACGAGCCGGTCGACGTGCCCGTGGCGGTCCGCTGACCGCGCAGCACCCGCCGGTGCCCCTCGCACGACCACAGCACCTCACCCGAGCCGTTGACGAATTGAGGGAACAATGAGACCTGCTTCGAAGACCTGGATCAAGGCCGGCGGCGCCGTCGCGGCATCCGCGGCACTGGTCATGCCACTGACCGCCACCCCGGCCGGCGCGGCCGCGGCGGCCACCCAGCTGAACGGTTCCTGGGCCCCCTTCGACCGCTGTCCGGTGGACGCCCCGGCCATGCTCGCGACGGACGGCGACACGGACGTCGCGCTGTGCGTGACGTCCACCTCGCCCAACGGGACGATCAAGCTGGGCAACACCACGGCGACGACGGGGTCCACCAACCTGCAGTTCGGCGTCATCCAGCACCCCGCCGAAGGGACCTACACGGTCGTCCCGCCCGCGGCCGGATCCATCGTCAGCGGGAAGACCACCATCCCCGGCGGGCTGCTCGGCATCATGTGCCCCAGCAACGTCCCCGTCGTCTCGGCCGTCTGCGGCCAGATCACCGACGCCACCCTCAACAAGGTGACCGCCACCGTGGAATCGGCCGGCACGCCGACCGATTTCAGCCTGGTCGCCGGCATATCCTCCGGGCCGATCGTCAAGCTGCCCGTCAAGATCCGCCTGGAGAACCCGCTGCTCGGCTCCAACTGCTACATCGGAAGCAGCAGCAACCCGGTGCTGCTGCGCCCCGGGAACCTCAGCGCTCCCACCTTCTCCGCCTCCCGGTTCAACGGTGACGGTTCGGCGAACCCGGACGAGGGGTCGATGATCCAGATCGCCCTGTCCGGCGCCGCCCAGGGCGACAGCCAGTTCTCGGTGCCGAAGGCCAGCGGCTGCGGTCTCGGCGGCATCCTCAGCTGGGCGATCGACCTCAAGGTGGGCCTGCCCGCAGCAGCCGGCTCGAACAACCTCGTCCTGAACGACGCCAAGACCTACACCGCCGGTCTCACGGCCCCGGGCCTGTCGGTGCCCAACGCGGGCAAGGAGCTCGCCAGGAGCTGGCACTCCGCGGTGAAGTAGCCGCCGAAGCGCGCCGCGCCCCCCGTGGGGAGACCCGCGGGGAAGCGTGCCCGGCCGGTCCCGGCGGACCGGCCGGGACCGGCACCACAGCCCGTTTCTTGTCACTTGATGCGCCCGGCCCCCGGCCGGCCATGAGCCCGTCCCGACCGGATGAACCCTGGTCGGGGCGGGCTTCGGCGTGTCCGGGGCACGTCCCGGGCCCGGAGATCCGGTCCCCGGACCCTCACTTTCCGATAGGTTTCGCGCCGCGATTACTCACCCGAGTACAAGAAACAGGGGCCCTGCAATTACCTCGGAGAAAGTTCGGGAAGTGCTATTGCGGACTCAGGTTACCGGCCCGTAGCGTCCCGCTTGAGCAGCTCGGAAACACCTCCGTACCTGCTCGTCCTCCGTACGCGGAGCCCTGGTCGAACCCCTTCGGTCCGGGATTCGCACGGGAGTTCCAGCGCCCCGAACCTCCCACCGGGGCACGGTCCTCCCGAACGCCGGGGGCGCGTGGCTCCGGTGCCCCGGACCGCGGGACCCCGGTGCACCCGGAGAGCTTGCGCAGATTGCGACAAAGCCGCAGGGCGGGTTTGTCATCCGGTGACAAGTGATCCACGCCGAGATCCAATGTCCGCGATTCCCGCTGTTCAACGGCTTGTCCTGGCGGATTCGACGGACATACCGTGCGCCTCCTGGTGCACGTGTGACGAGCCGTCCTTGTACTGACCGGAGCCGGAGCGCAGACAGATGACGTCGTTCACCACCACTTCGAGGGAGGGCCGATGGGAATCGAAGTAGTCGTCGAAGGCCTGACGAAATCCTTCGGCAAACAGAACATCTGGCAGGACGTCAGTCTCACGCTGCCGGCCGGTGAGGTGAGCGTGATGCTCGGTCCCTCCGGCACCGGGAAGACCGTCTTCCTGAAATCCATCATCGGACTGCTGAAGCCCGAAAAGGGACGCGTCCTCATCAACGGCGTCGACATGGTGAACAGCCCCGAGCGGGACATCATGGAGACCAGGAAACTCTTCGGCCTCATGTTCCAGGACGGCGCCCTCTTCGGCTCGATGTCGCTCTTCGACAACATCGCCTTCCCCCTGCGCGAGCACACGGGCAAGAAGGAGTCCGAGATCCGGCGCATCGTCATGGAGCGGATCGACATCGTCGGCCTGCTGGGCGCCGAGGGAAAGCTGCCGGGCGAGATATCCGGCGGCATGCGCAAGCGGGCCGGCCTCGCCCGCGCCCTGGTCCTGGACCCGCAGATCATCCTCTGCGACGAGCCGGACTCCGGACTCGACCCGGTGCGCACCGCCTACCTCTCGCAGCTCCTCATCGACCTCAACGCCCAGATCGACGCGACGATGCTCATCGTCACCCACAACCTCGACATCGCGGCGACCGTGCCCGACAACATGGGCATGCTCTTCTGCCGCAACCTCGTCACCTTCGGGCCGCGCGAGGTGCTGCTGACCAGCGACGTACCGGTCGTCTCCCAGTTCCTCGCCGGACGCCGCGAGGGCCCGATCGGCATGTCGGAGGAGAAGGACGCGGCCACCCTCGCCGCCGAGCAGACGAACGGCGGCGGCTACGGCCCCTCGGCCCCGCGCACCGTCGTACCCCAGCTGGAGCCCTCACCCGGGATGCCCGTACGGCAGGCGGCCCTGCGCCGCCGCGAGCGGGTCATCTCCATGATGGGCCAGCTGCCGGAGGCCGCCCGCACGGCCATCATGAACAGCTACACCCCGACCTTGGACGGTGGACGCCGATGACGGCACCGCCGCCCGTACGTCCGCCCGGGCCGGCCGCCGGGGAAGCCGGCGGGAAGACCCCGCCGCCGAGGCAGCCCTCGCGGCTCCTCGCCCCGCTGCGCCAGACCGGCCAGCTGTTCGCGCTCGCCCTGGCGGTCTCCCGGGCGGTCTTCCGACGGCCCTTCCAGGTACGGGAGTTCATCGAGCAGTTCTGGTTCGTCGCCAGCGTCACGATCCTGCCGGCCGCACTCGTCTCCATCCCGTTCGGCGCGGTCATCGCCCTCCAGGTCGGCTCCCTCACCGAACAGCTCGGCGCCCAGTCCTTCACCGGCGGCGCCAGCGTCCTCGCCGTCATCCAGCAGGCCAGCCCGCTCATCGTCGCGCTCCTGATCGCCGGGGCGGCCGGCTCCGCCATCTGCGCCGACCTCGGCTCGCGGAAGATCCGCGAGGAGCTCGACGCCATGGAGGTCATGGGCGTCTCACCCGTCCAGCGACTCGTCGTGCCCCGGGTGCTGGCCACCATGTCCGTCGCCGTCCTGCTCAACGGGCTGGTCTCCGTCGTCGGCACACTCGGCGGCTACTTCTTCAACGTGATCATGCAGGGCGGGACCCCCGGCGCCTACCTCGCCAGCTTCTCCGCCCTGGCCCAGCTCCCCGACCTCTACATCGGTGAACTCAAGGCGCTGATCTTCGGCTTCATCGCGGGCATCGTCGCCGCCTACCGGGGACTGAACCCGCGGGGCGGTCCGAAGGGCGTCGGCGACGCGGTCAACCAGTCCGTCGTCATCACCTTCATGCTGCTGTTCGCCGTCAACATGTTCCTCACGGCGATCTATCTGCAGATCGTCCCCCCGAAGGGGGGCTGAGCGATGTCGATGCTCGGCTGGCTCGACCGCTCCGGCGAGCAACTCACCTTCTACGTACGGGCGCTCATCTGGATCCCCCGGACGCTGCACCGCTACCTCAGGGAGGTCCAGCGGCTGCTCGCCGAGGTCGCCTTCGGCAGCGGCGGTCTCGGGGTCATCGGCGGGACCATCGGCGTGATGATCGCGATGACCCTCGCCACGGGCTCCGTCGTCGGCCTCCAGGGGTACGCCGCCCTCGACCAGATCGGCACGTCCGCCTTCACCGGCTTCATCTCCGCGTACTTCAACACCCGAGAGATCGCCCCGCTCGTCGCCGGGCTCGCCCTCTCCGCGACCGTCGGCGCCGGCTTCACCGCCCAGCTCGGCGCGATGCGGATCAACGAGGAGGTCGACGCGCTCGAAGCGATGGGCGTGCGCTCCATGCCCTACCTCGTCACCACGCGGATCATCGCCGGCGTCGTCGCCATCATCCCGCTGTACGCGATCGGGCTGCTGTCCTCCTACCTCGCCTCCCGCTACATCACCGTCCTGTTCAACGGGCAGTCGGCGGGAACCTACGACCACTACTTCAACCTCTTCCTCTCCCCGGACGACGTGGTCCTGTCGGTTCTGAAGGTCCTCATCTTCAGCGTGCTGGTGATCCTCGCCCACTGCTACTACGGCTTCCACGCCACCGGCGGCCCGGCCGGTGTCGGCGTGGCCGTGGGCCGTTCGGTGCGCAACGCCATCGTGCTCATCAGCGTCACCGACTTCTTCCTCTCGCTCGCCATCTGGGGTGCGACGACAACGGTGAAGGTGGCCGGCTGATGTCCTCCTCCACGGCGCAGACGGTGCGCCGCAGACTCGCCGGTGTGGCCTTCGTGCTCGTGCCCGCCGTCCTCGTGTGGGTGTCGGTCTCGGTGTACGAGAAGGACTTCACCGACGACGCCACCGTGACCGTGCGCACCGGGAGCGTGGGCAACGAGATGCACGACAACGCGGAGGTCAAGCTGCGCGGCGTCGTGATCGGCGAGGTGCGCCACATCGCGGCCGACGGCGACGGGGCACGGCTCACCCTCGCCATCCGGCCGGACCGGCTCCGGCGGATACCCGCCGACGTGACCGCCCAGATGCTGCCCACCACCCTCTTCGGGGAACGCTTCGTCGCCCTCGTACCGCCCGCCGTCCCCTCGGCCGAGACCCTCCGGGCCGGGGCGGTGATCCCGCAGGACCGCTCCAGCAACGCCATCGAGCTGGAGGAGGTCCTGGACAACGTCCTGCCGATGCTGACCGCGGTGAAGCCGGAGAAGCTCGCCGCCACCCTCAACGCCGTCTCCCAGGCACTCCGGGGACGCGGCGACAAGCTGGGCGACACCCTGGTCACCCTCGACGCGCACCTGAAGGAGTTCAACCCCCAGCTCCCCACGCTCAACAGGGACATCAAGGAGCTCGTCAAGGTCAGCCACCTCTACGCGGACGCCGCCCCCGACGTCCTGGACGCGCTCACCGACTTCACCACCACCAGCGGCACGATCGCCGAGAAACAGGCGGAGCTCGCGGACCTGTACGGGTCCACCACCGCCTCCGCCAACGACGTCACCGCCTTCCTGCGGAAGAACAAGGACAACCTCATCCACCTCTCCGCCTCCGGCCGGCCGACCCTGGAACTCCTCGCCGAGTACTCCGACGCCTTCCCCTGCACCCTGCGCACCATGGCCGGATTCGTCCCCGACATGGACAAGGCGCTGGGCAAGGGCACCGACAGGCCCGGACTCCACGTCACCGTCAAGGCCGTGGAGTCCAAGGGCGCGTACGTGGCCGGCAAGGACACCCCGGTCTACGGTGCGACCGGCGGCCCGCACTGCTACTCCGTGCCGTACACCGGCAGGACGGTCCCGACCGCCGACGCCCGCGAGGCCCCGGCCACCGCACACGGTGCCGGCGGCGCGGACGGGGCCCGGGAACCCGCCCCCGCCGACGGCGCGCTCGGCCTGCCGAACTCCCCCGAGGAGAGCCGGCTCGTCAACGAACTCGTCGCCCCCTCCCTCGACGTCCAGCCGCGGTCCCTGCCCGACTGGAGCAGCGTGCTCATCGGTCCGGCCTTCCGCGGCGCGGAGGTGAAGCTCAAGTGAAGCGCCGCTCGCTCGCGGGACCGCTCGCGAAATCCGTCGTCTTCGTCGTGGTGACCGTCCTGGCCACCACGGTCCTGGGCCTGTCCATCGCCAACACGGGCGTCGGCGACACCGCGTCGTACAAGGCGAGGTTCAGCGACGCCACCGGCCTCGTCGTCGGTGACAGCGTCAGGATCGCCGGCGTCAAGATCGGGCAGGTCGAATCCATCCGGGTCGCCGACAGACGGGAGGCCGAGGTCGGCTTCGCCGTACGCAAGGACCGCGACCTGCCCGCCTCGGTGACCGCGTCGATCAAGTACCTCAACATGGTCGGCCAGCGCTACATCGACCTCGACCAGGGCGCCGGGCCCGTGGGGGAGACCTTCAGGTCCGGGGCGACGATCCCGCTCTCGCGCACCACGCCCGCGCTCGACCTCACCCAGCTCTTCAACGGCTTCCAGCCCCTCTTCGAAGGGCTGTCCCCGCCGGACGTCAACCAGCTGGCCGGCTCGATCGTGCAGGTCCTCCAGGGGGAGGGCGGCACGGTCGACAGCATCCTCTCCCACGTCGGATCGCTGACCGGCACCGTCGCGGCCAAGGACAAGGTGATCGGCGAGGTGATCAAGAACCTCGACACGGTCCTCAAGACCGTCAACGACCGCGAGGCCGGATTCGACGACCTCGTCGTCACCCTGGAGAAGCTCGTCAAGGGCTTCTCCGGCGACCGCAAGCCGCTCGGTGAGGCGGTCACCGCGATGGGGGCGCTCACCACCGTCACCGCGGACCTCCTCCAGGACGGCCGGGCGCCCCTGAAGAAGGACATCGCCCAGCTGGGGCGGCTCACCGGACAGCTCGACGAGAACGCTCCGAAGATCGAGAGCTTCCTGGAGAAGACGCCCGCCAAGATGGAGGCGATCACCCGCCTCACCTCCTACGGGTCGTGGCTCAACCTCTACCTCTGCGAGGCGAAGGTCTCCGGAGTGACGACCGAGGACGGCAGCGCCCCGCCCACCGGCATCACCATCGGCGGACCGAGGTGCTCCGGATGAGGATCAAGCCCGTACGGGAACGCAACCCCGTCGCCCTCGGCGTCATCGGACTCGTCGTCCTGGCCCTCGTCACCCTCGCCGCCTACCGCGCCGACGCGCTGCCCTTCATCGGTGGCGGCACCGTCTACAGCGCCGACTTCACCGAGTCCGCCGGGCTCGACGCCGGTGACGAGGTCCGGATCGCCGGAGTGAAGGTCGGCGAGGTCACCGGCGTCGCCCTCGACGGCGCCCGGGTGAAGGTCGACTTCAAGGTGAAGGACGCCTGGATCGGCAACTCCTCGACCGTCGGCATCGCCATCAAGACCCTCCTGGGCGACAAGTACCTCGCCGTCGACCCGCTCGGCGACGCCCCGCAGGACCCGCACTCCCGCATCGCCGCGAGCCGCACCACCTCCCCGTACGACGTCACCCAGGCGTTCGACGGGCTCGGCGAGACCATCGAGGAGATCGACACGGCCCAGCTCGCCCAGAGCTTCAAGACCATCTCCGAGACCTTCAAGGACTCACCGCCCGACGTACGCAGCGCCGCCGAAGGGCTCTCCGCGCTGTCGAGGACCGTCTCCGAGCGCGACGCGCAGCTCGCCACCCTCCTCAAGGGAAGCAAGCAGCTCACCAGGACGCTCGCCACGAAGAAGAGCAGCTTCGAGACCCTGCTGGAGGACGGCAACCTGCTCCTCGGCGAGATCCAGGCCCGCCGTGACTCCATCCACCTGCTGCTCACCGGCACCCGCGACCTCGGCACCCAGCTCACCGGGCTCGTCACCGACAACGACAAGCAGTTGAAGCCCACCCTCGACTCGCTGGGACGGGTCACCACCGTCCTGGTGAAGAACCGCAAGAGCCTCGACAAGGTGCTCTCCATGGCCGGGACCTACAACCGGCTCGTCGGCAACACCCTCGGCAACGGCCGCTGGTTCGACAACTACGTCTGCGGAGTCGTCCCGAAGAGCTACCTGCCCAAGGACACGCCCCCGGCGAACGACTGCATGCCGCCGAAGCAGGGGGGCCGCTGAGATGAGACGCACCCGCATCGCCGGCATCGGAGCCGGACTCGCCGTGGTGGCCGTGGCCGTCGGCTCGGGCGTCATCGCGTCGGACCAGGAGGGCACGGCCACCATCACCGCCTACTTCGACCAGGCCACCGGGGTCTACCCCGGGTCGGACCTGCGGATCCTGGGCGTGAAGGTCGGCACCGTCGAATCGGTGAAACCGCGCGGCCAGGAGGTCCGGATCACCCTGCGGCTCGACAAGGGGGTCGAGGTCCCCGCCGACGTCCACGCCGTCGTCGTCGCACCCAGCCTCGTCGCCGACCGGTACGTACAGCTCGCTCCGGCGTACACCGGGGGAGCACGGCTGGAGTCCGGTGCCGTCCTCCCCGCCGCGAACAACGCCACGCCCGTCGAGGTGGACCAGCTCTACGAGTCGATCACCGAGATCTCCAAGGCCCTCGGCCCCGACGGTGCCAACGCCGACGGCGCGCTCTCCGGCCTGCTGGAGACCGGCTCCGCGAACCTCAAGGGCAACGGAGAGGCCATCGGGGACTCCATCGAGCAGTTCGGCAAGGCCACGAAGACCCTCGACAGGAGCAGCGGCAACCTCTTCGACACGCTGTCCTACCTCCAGACCTTCACCACCATGCTGAAGGAGAAGGACGGCGACGTGCGGAGCGCGGAGCAGCAGCTCAACTCCGTCACCGGGTTCCTCGCCGAGGACAAGGAGAACCTCAGCGCGGCACTGCGGGAACTGGGCACCGCGCTCGGCCAGGTCAAGACCTTCATCGAGAAGAACCGCGGCGCCCTCAAGAAGAACGTGGACCTGCTGGTGCCCCTCACCCAGACCCTGGTCGACCAGCGTGCCTCGCTCGCCGAGTCGCTCGACACCCTGCCGCTCGCGGCGGGCAACGTGCTCAACGCCTACGACCCGGCGAACCGCACCCTCGACGGGCGTACGGACCTCAACGAACTGTCCATGGGCGGCCCGCTCTTCGAAGCCGGGCAGGGCACCGCCGGCCCCGACGGGCTGGCCCCGGTGGACGCCGCCCGGCAGAAGGCCCTGCCCGCCCTGCCCCTGCCCGCCGTCGGCACGGTCTACGGAACCCCGGCGGACACGGGAGCCCCGAAGAAGAACGGTACGGGCGAGAAGAAGAAGGAGGCGGACCGATGAGCCCCGCCCAGCGCGGATCCGGCACCGGAGCGGTCGTGGCCCTCGGCGGCCTGGTCGCGGCCGGCGTCTGCTTCGCACTCGTCGCCACGACCACCGGACTGCCGTCGTTCAGCGGCATCGACCAGTTGCCGCTGCCCGGCGGAGCCGACCTCGGCGACCACCCGTACGAGATCACCGCCGAGTTCGGGGACGTCCTCAGCCTGGCGCCGCAGTCGTCGGTCAAGGTCAACGACGTCGCCGTGGGCCGGGTCACCCGGATCTCCCTCACCCCGGGCGGCTGGACCGCCAAGGTGACCATGCGCGTCAACGGGGACATCAGGATGCCCGCCAACGCCTACGCCCACCTCGAACAGTCCAGCCTCCTCGGCGAGAAGTACGTCCAGCTCTCACCGCCCGCCGAAGGCCGGGCCGAGGGCTCGCTGTCCGACGGCGACCGCATCCCCCTGGAACGCACCAACCGCAACCCGGAGGTCGAGGAGGTCTTCGGCGCCCTGTCCATGCTCCTCAACGGGGGCGGCGTGGCCCAGCTGAAGACCATCACCACCGAACTCAACAAGGCGCTGGCCGGGCAGGAACCCCAGATCCGGTCGATGCTCAGCCGCGTCGACACGCTGGTCACCGACCTGGACACGCACAAGGAGGACATCACCGACGCGCTCGACGGCGTCAACCGGCTCGCCGCCACACTCGCCACCAGGAAACAGGACGTCGGCACCGTGCTCACCGGCCTCAGCCCCGGCCTGAAGGTCCTGGAGGAGCAGCGCGGGTCGCTGCTCACCATGCTGCGCTCGCTCGACACGCTCTCCACCGTCGCCGTCGACACGGTCAACAGGAGCAAGGCGGACATGATCGCCGACCTCAAGGCCCTCGCCCCCACCCTCACCGCGCTCGCCGACTCCGGGAACGACCTCCCGGACTCCTTGCAGGTGCTGCTCACCTACCCGTTCACCGACGAGGTGCTGCGCGGGGTGAAGGGCGACTACCTCAACGTCTACCTGGACGTCACCGCCATGCCCGGCACCCAGATCATCCCGGCCCTCGACCCGGACGCCGGGACCTCGGCCGGCAGCCGCGCGAAGTCCGGCCCGGCGCTGCCCCTGCCGCTCCCGTCGGTCACCACGTCCGGTACGGAGGGCACCCGCCGATGATCACCCTCGCCACCCGGCTCAAGAACATCGCCTTCCTCGTCATCGCGGTACTCGTCCTCGGCTACCTGGGCGTCCGGTACGCCGACCTCGGCCACTACGTCGGACTGCGCGGCTACTACACCGTGACCGTCCAGCTCCCGCAGACGGGCGGCCTGTTCACCCACTCCAACGTCACCTACCGCGGCGTGTCCGTCGGCCGGGTCGGCCCCATCGAGCTCACCGACGACGGTGTCGAGGCCGAACTGCGCATCGAGAAGGACGCGCCGCGCATCCCCGACAGCCTGCACGCCGTCGTCGCCAGCCTCTCCGCGGTCGGCGAGCAGTACGTCGACCTGCGGCCCACCCGCGAGGACGGCCCGTTCCTGGAGAACGGCTCGGTCATCGACCAGGCCGACACCACCATCCCCGCGCCCGTCACCGACGTCCTCACCAGCGTCAACGACCTCACCGCCTCCGTCGACACCGAAGCCCTGCGCACCGTCGTCGAGGAGTTCGGCGCGGCGTTCGAGGGGCGGGGCGACGACCTCCAGGTCCTGCTCGACACCAGCAGCGACTTCGTCCACGCCGCGGACGAGGCGCTGCCGGTGACGACCCGGCTGATGGCGGACGGGGAGACGGTCCTGCGCACCCAGAACGAACAGGGCGAGGCACTCAAGGGGTTCGCCTCGGGAGCCGGGGAACTCGCCGCGGAACTCAAGGGCTCCGACACCGACCTGCGCCGGCTGATCGCGACGGCGCCCGGCGCCACCGCCCAGATCAGCGGGCTCCTGCGGGACCTCGAACCCGGTTTCGGAGTCGTCGTCGCCAACCTCCTCACCACCTCCGAGGTCGCCGTCACCCGCCAGCGCGGCCTGGAGGAACTGCTGGTGAAGGTGCCCGCGGTCGCGGCGGCCGGGGCCGGCATCGTCGACGGGGACGGGAACGCCCGGTTCGGGATGTCCGTCACCTTCTTCGAACCGCTGCCCTGCACCGCCGGATACGGCTCCACCACCTACCGCCCCGGGACGGACCTCTCGCCCGCCCCCGCGGTCAACACCAAGGCGCGCTGCGCCTCCACGCCCGGCAGCGGCGTCAACGTACGGGGCAGCGCGAACGCACCCGACGGGGGCGGGGTGCCCCGGCCGGCCAGGCCCGGTTCGCTGATCGCCGGCACCGACGGGACCGGGCTGCCCGGAGCCCTCGGCGCCACGGGGGACAGCGGGCGCGCGGACGGCGGCATGGCCGGACTGCTGGGCCTCGGAGGTGGCGCGTGAACGCCCGCACCAGGAGCCTGAGCGGCTGGGCCGCCATGCTCGCCGCCGTACTGGTCTGCGCCGTCGGAGGCTGGTCCTACGCGCAGGCGCGCGGCGACGGCACCCTGGCGTACGCCAAGGCGCGTGACGCCGCGCTCGCCGACGGCAGGAGCCGCCTCGCCCGGCTCACCAGCATGGACGGCACGAGCGCCGGGAGCGTCGGGAGCGGTCTCACCGCCTGGCTCGCCGCCTCCACGGGCCCGCTGCACGACCGCCTGGAGAGCACCCGGAAGAAGGACACCGCCGAGCTCACCGAGTCGGGGGCCACCGCACGCGGCAAGGTGACCGCCGCGGCCCTCACGGCCCTCGACGAACGGGCCGGAACGGCGACGCTGATCGCCACCGTGGACGTGGCCGTCACCCCGCGCGCCGGGAAGGCCGGCACGGAGCGCAAGCGCTTCGAGGCCTCCCTGGCCCGCACCGGGGACGGCTGGAAGATCAAGGCACTGGACGCGATACCGGCCGGGAGCGGCGGATGAAGCAGACCGGAGGCACCACGGTCGAGGACACCCCCTCGGACCCCGACCCGGGCGTACGGGAGGACGGGGCGGACACCGCGCCGGAGCCGGACGCACCCCGCCGCACGGCCGGGCGCCGCGTCCTCGCGGCGGTGCTGGCCGTCGCCCTGCTCGCCTCGGGGGCCCTTCTCCTGGTCAAGGCCCGGCAGTTGCGGGACACCCCCGCCACCTCGAACCGCGCCCTGACCGACACCGCCGGGACCACGCGCGTCGCGGGCGACGTCAGCAGCGCGCTCGGCAAGGTCTTCTCCTACGGCCCGCGGTCCACCGCCGCCACCAAGGAATCGGCGAAGCGCCTCCTCGCGGGCAAGGCGCTCCAGCAGTACGCGGCCCTGTTCGGCCAGGTCGAGAAGCAGGCCGCCGACCAGAAGCTCACACTCACCTCGCAGGCCGTACGCGCCGGAGTCACCCGGCTCGGCGACGGCAGTGCCCACCTCCTGGTCTTCCTCGACCAGGTGTACGAGCGCGAGGGGAAGGCCCCCACCACGGCGGCGGCCCAGCTCTCCGTGACCGCCGAACTGCGCGGCGGCCGCTGGATCATCGTCGACATCACCTCCAGGTAGGAGAGGCACCGATGGCACGGGTACGGACGACCAGGAACCCGCTTCTGACATCGGCGATCGTGCTGACGGTCGCGGCGGCCGGCGCGGCCGGCTGGGGCGGATGGTCGCGCTACGACGCGGCGCACGACGACTCGGCGGCCTACGCCGAGGCCCGCGACGACGCGCTCGCCGCGGGGGAGCAGGCCGTGCAGAACATGAACACGCTCGACCACGCGCAGCTGGAGAAGGGGCTCGACAGCTGGGAGGCCTCGACCACCGGCGACCTGCACCGGCAACTCGTCGACGGCCGGGACTCGTTCGTCGAGCAGATCGAGGCGGCCAGGACCGTCAGCACCGCGAAGGTCCTGTCGGGCGCGGTGACCGAGCTCGACGACCGCGCGGGCAAGGCGGGGGTGATGGTGGCGCTGCGGGTCACGGTGACCGCCCCGGAGGGGAAGCCCGCCGTGAAGGAGAGCCGGATGCTCGGACAGCTGACCCGGACCTCCGAGGGATGGAAGCTCAGCGCCCTGGGACAGGCGCCCGTCGGCAACACCGCCGGCTGAACCCCGCCCCGCCGCACCGCCCTTCGAGAGGACCACCGACATGTCGACGACCCGACACCTCGTCAACCGGCGCCGCCGGCTCGCCACCGTCGCCGCCACCACCGCACCCGCGCGCACGGCCGCCGACCCGGGCACGGAACCCGGGTCATCCGGCGCCTCCGAGTCCGCTCGCGTGCCGGAACCGGACCCCGCGGCGGAACCGGACCCCGCGGACGGGGCCGGGGAGGAGGACGGGCCCGCCGGGGACGAACGCCCCCGCCGGAGACTGCCGCGCCCCGGCCTCCGGCTCCCCGCCGTCCTCTGCGCGGCCACCGTCCTCCTCGGCGCGTTCGCCGCCTGGGCGTTCACCTCCGCCGCCGCCCTCCGTGACGACCCCACCCGGCAGAACACGGCCCTCACCGACATCGGCAGGACCAGCGAGGTCAAGGGGCAGATCGCCGAGGCCGTCGGCGCGGTCTTCTCCTACAACTACGCCGCGCCCGGCAAGTCCGGCCTCGCCGCGCGGAAGTACCTGACCGGCAAGGCGGTCCAGCAGCACGAGGACATGCTCGCCGAGGTACGGGCCCAGGCGCCGGAGCAGAAGCTCGTCCTCACCACGACCGTCACCGGGAGCGGGGTCGAACAGCTCGTCGGCGACCGGGCCCGGCTGCTGGTCTTCGCCGACCAGAGCAACACGCGTACGGGCAAGCAGGAGGAGACGACCTACGCGGCCGCCATGTTCGCCGTGGACGCCGTCCGCCGCGACGGCACCTGGCGGATCGCGGCCATCGACACGTTCACGCGATGACCCAGGAGAGGGAGGACACATGAGGTTCGACGGAACGATGCGCCGCGGGCTCACCGGCACGGCCACCGCCGTCGCCGCCATGGCGGCGCTCACCGCGTCCCAGGCCCCCGGGCTCACCGGCGGCACGGGCGACGGCATGAAGACCGTGTCGTCCGACGACATCGTCTGGACCGAGGTGCCCAACGACGACAGCTACCACACCGAACTCCCGCCGCTGCGCTCACCCGAGCCGCCGAAGAGCGCGAGGACCGGGAAGAAGCCCGGCGCCTCCGTCGGCCGGACCTGGAGCGAGGCGGGCATCCCGGCCACCGTCCTCGCCGCCTACCGCAACGCCCAGAGCTCCCTGCACCGCAGCGACCCGGGCTGCCGTCTCCCCTGGCAGCTGCTCGCGGCGATCGGCAAGGTGGAGTCCGGCCACGCGGGCGGCGGGCGGGTGGACGCCGCCGGTACGACGCTCACGCCGATCCTCGGTCCCGTCCTCAACGGCGCGGGCTTCGCCGAGATCCGGGACACGGACGGCGGCGCGTACGACGGCGACACCCGCTACGACCGGGCGGTCGGGCCGATGCAGTTCATCCCGTCCACCTGGGCGCACTGGGCGAAGGACGGCAACGGCGACGGCCGCAAGGACCCCGGCAACATCTTCGACGCGGCCCTCGCCGCCGGGCACTACCTCTGCGCAGGACCGCGTGACCTGTCGGTGGGCGCCGACCTCGACCGCGCGATCCTCAGTTACAACCACTCGGACACCTATCTGCGCACGGTGCTGTCCTGGCTGGCGTTCTACCGCGAGGGCGTGCACTCCGTCGCCGACGGCAAGGGCGTGATCCCCCGGAGCCCCGGTGCGGGAGGCCCGCACGCACCGAAGGCCCCCGTCGGAGGCCCCGGCAGCCCGGGCGTCCCCGGTACGGGCGGCGGCATCATCGTCGGTCCGCAGCCCGGCGGTACCCCGCGACCCTCCACCACCCCCACTCCCACCGACTCCGGCAGCCCGGACCCCGGCGGATCCCCGAGCCCCACGGACCCGGGCCCCGGCCCCACCGACGGCGGCCCCACGGATCCGACGACACCCGACCCCACCACGACGCCCGACCCGACCACCACACCGGACCCCACCACGACACCGGACCCGACCACGACACCGGACCCGGAGCCGGGCACCACCGGTCCCGGCTGCCCCACGGAGCCGGCGGAGACGCCCGGTCCCGAGGACCCCGCGGGCGAACCCTGCCCCACCCCCACGGCCTGACGGGTCAGCCGGTCCCGAGCACCTCGGACAGGTCGTACCGCACCACTTCCTCCAGCTGGGCGTACGTACAGCCGGCGGGGGTGCGGTCCGGCCGCCACCGGCGGAACTGCGTGGTGTGGCGGAAGCGGTCACCCTCCATGTGGTCGTACGCCACCTCGCAGACCCGCTCCGGGGCCAGCGCCACCCAGGACAGGTCCTTCTTCCCCGACCAGCGGCTCGGCGCGCCCGGCAGCCGTGACCCCTCGTGCGCCGAGGCGTCCGCCCAGGCCGCCCACGGGTGTCCGGCCGGGTCCACGCGCAACGGGTCCAGCTCCTCCAGGAGTTCCGCGCGCCGCTTCATCGAGAACGCCGCGCACACCCCGACGTGCTGCAGGGCGCCCTCCGCGTCGTACAGGCCGAGCAGCAGCGACCCGACCACCGGGCCGCTCCGGTGGAAGCGGTAGCCCGCCACCACGCAGTCGGCGGTGCGCTCGTGCTTGATCTTGTACATCGCGCGGGCGTCCGGCCGGTAGGGCAGGTCGAGCGGCTTCGCGATCACCCCGTCGAGCCCCGCCCCCTCGTACCGCTCGAACCACTCCCGCGCCAGGGCCCGGTCCGTGGTGGCCGGGGCGAGGTGGACCGGTGCCGAGGCCCCGGCCAGGGCCGCCTCCAGGACCGTGCGCCGTTCGCTCTGCGGCGTGGCGAGCAGGGACGTGTCGTCCAGGGCGAGGATGTCGAAGGCGACGAGACCCGCCGGGGTCCGCTCGGCCAGCGTCCGCACCCGGGAATCGGCCGGATGGATGCGCTCGCTCAGCCGGTCGAAGTCCAGCCGCCCCTCGTACGGCAGGACGATCTCGCCGTCGACCACGCAGCGCGGCGGGAGGTTCTCCCGCACGGCGGTGACCACCTCGGGGAAGTAGCGGGTCAGGGGCTTCCCCGTCCGGCTGCCGATCACCACCTCGTCACCGTCCCGGTGCACGACCGCCCGGAACCCGTCCCACTTCGCCTCGTACTGCATACCGGGCGGAATCGCGGACACGGACTTGGCGAGCATCGGCTTCACGGGAGGCATCACCGGCAGGTCCATGGCCCGATTCTCACCCACACCACGGGGCGCGGCCTCCGATATGCGGCGTATGTGGGCCCGGCCTACGGTGTCCGACATGGGAGCAGGAACAGCGGTGGAGCTGGACGCGGACGGACGGGCCGTACGGCTCTCCAACCCGGACAAGGTGTACTTCCCGGAGAAGGGCTACACGAAGAGGGACGTGGCCGACTACTTCCAGGCCGTCGGGCCGGGGATCCTGCGCGCCCTGCGCGAGCGGCCCACCACCCTCCAGCGCTTCGTCGACGGGGTCCAGGGCGACTTCTTCTACCAGAAGCGCGCGCCCAGGAACCTCCCCGACTGGACCCCCACCGCGCGGATCGAGTTCCCCAGCGGCCGGCACGCCGACGAGATGTGCCCCACCGAGATCGGCGCCGTCCTGTGGGCGGCCAACCTCGGCACCCTCACCTTCCACCCCTGGCCGGTGCGCAGGGCCGACACCGACCACCCCGACGAGCTGCGCATCGACCTCGACCCGCAGCCCGGCACCGACTACGCCGATGCGGTGAGGGCGGCCCACGAACTGCGCTCCGTCCTGGACGACCACGGTCTGCGCGGCTGGCCCAAGACCTCGGGCGGGCGCGGCATCCACGTCTTCGTCCCCATCGTCCCCGAGTGGACCTTCACCCAGGTCAGGCGTTCCGCCATCGCGGTGGGGCGGGAGCTGGAGCGCAGGATGCCGGACCGGGTGACCACCGCCTGGTGGAAGGAGGAACGGGGCGAGCGGATCTTCGTCGACTACAACCAGACGGCCCGCGACCGCACCATCGCCTCCGCCTACTCCGTACGCCCCTTCCCGCACGCCCCGGTCTCCGCACCGCTGCGCTGGGAGGAGATCGACGACGCCGAGCCCCGTGACTTCGACCTCAGGACGATGCCCGCCCGCTACGCCGAGGTCGGCGATCTGCACGCCGACATGGACGACCACGCGTTCCGGCTCGACCAGGTGCTCGAGCTGGCCCGGCGCGACGAACACGAGCACGCGCTCGGTGACCTGCCCTACCCGCCCGAGTACCCGAAGATGCCGGGCGAGCCGAAGCGCGTGCAGCCCAGCCGCGCCCGGCGCGACGACGGCCGCTCCGCATGACGTCCGGCGGCGGGCACCCGGCGCACGGTGCGCACGGCAGGCCGCCGACCCGGCGGGAGAAGTGGGAGACGTACAAGAAGTCGCCGTACTTCCCCGCGGTGGTCCTGCTCTTCATCCTGGCGGCCGCGGCCGGGCTCTTCGCGGGGTCCTACACCTACGCCATGGCCAACCCGACCCCCCACCGCATTCCGGTGGCGGTCGTCGAAGGCCCCAGGACGCCCTACGCGGGGGAGTTCGTCCAGGGGATGGAGAAGGCGCTCGACGCCTCGCTCGAACTCCACCGCTACCCGGACGGCGCACAGGCCGAAGGGGCGCTGGACGAGCAGAAGGTGTTCGCGATCCTGCGGAGCGCCGGGAACGGTGTGGTGATGGAGGTGGCCGGGGCCTCGGGCGCCAGCGTCGCCCAGCTGCTCGGCGAGACGGGGGTGAAGGTCGCCGACACCCTCGGCATCCCGCTCACCGTCAAGGACGTCAAGCCGCTCCAGAAGGGGGACCCGCGCGGTCTCGCCCTCTTCTACATCTCGCTGGCCGCCGTCATCATCGGCTTCGTCGGGGCGATCCAGCTCAGTGTGCACGCCCGGGCACTGAACCCGCTGGAACGGATCCTGTTCACCGTCGCCTACGCCCTGCTCGGCGGGTTCGCCATCGCGGCGGTGGTGGACTGGGGGCTGGGCGCGCTCGACCTGCCCTTCGTCCAGTCGTGGCTGATCCTGGCGTTCACGATGTTCACGTCGGGCATGGTCTTCACGATGTTCAACACCCTCATGGGCCGCTGGGCGATGATCCCGACCTGGGGTGTGATGGTGCTCCTGGGCAACCCGTCGTCCGGCGGCGCGGTGTCCTGGCCGCTGCTGCCCTCGCTGCTGGGGCACATCGGGCGGTGGCTGCCGCCCGGCGCCTCCGTCAACGCGCAGCACACGGCGGTGTACTACCAGGGCCACCAGTACGTCTTCCCGTACCTGGTGATGGCGGCCTGGGCGCTGGTCTCCTGCACGGTCTTCTGGGTCTGGCGCCACCGGCACCCGGGAGGCCGCGACCGCGTGCCCGAGCACGCGGCCGCGGCCGCCTGAGAGTGCCTCGCCCCTACAGCTCCTTGACGCGGATGTCGCGGTAGGAGATCACGTCCGTGGTGCTGTGGACCTGGAGCCCGATGTAACCGGAGGCGTACCGCCGGCCGTCGGTGCCCGGGTCGTCACCCCGCGGCGGCTCGAAGAGCTGACCGCCGTTGTTGTCGAACTCGTTGATCAGGACGCCGTTGCGGTAGACCGAGTAGTGCTGGTCCACCACCCGGACCTCGTAGTCGTTCCACGTGCCCTTGGCGGTGACCCCGGCGCCGCCGAGGCCGACCCGGTCGAACCCGTAGAGGGAACCGGTCTTGTACATGTCGCCGTCGGGCCGGTCGTTGATCTGGATCTCATGGCCGTACTTGATGGCGACCCACTCCGGACGGGACTCCTCCGGGTGGTCGTGGACGTTCGGGAAGCGGACGAAGACCCCGCCGTTGGCGTTGCCGTCGCCCGGGGCGTCGTCCCGCCACTGGAGCTTCAGCGAGAAGTCGCCGTACTGGCGGGCCGGGAACCACAGCATCCCCATGCCGTCCACCGTGGTCGAGCTGGTGATCGAGCCGTCCTCGGTGTTGAGCCCGAACTTCCCGCCGCCGACCTGCTGCCACTTGGCGAGGGACGCCGCGGTGCCGTCGAACAGCTTGCGGTAGCCCTCGTCCTGGCCCGGCGTGCCGATGCCGGACTGCTTGGCCGCCCGGTAGATCTTCTTGTGCTCGCGGGCGTCGACGACCCCGGCGGTGAGCAGCTTGTCCAGGACCGAGTCCACGTGCTTGAGGAACAGCGCGTGCGAGGACCAGTCCTTCTCGTCCTCGATCAGCTCGTTGATGGTGCAGCGGTTGCCGGTGAGCCGGTTGGGAACGCCGGTGTCCACCGTGCCCACGATGACGGTCAGCCGTTCGTCGAACTCCGGGCAGTTGGGGGCCGGGACACCGCCGCTCTGCGCGACGGTGAACGAGACCTGCTTCGCCACGGAGGTGTTGCCCGCCTTGTCCGTCGCCCGGTGGGCGAACGTGTGGTGGCCGACGCGGTCGACGATGACGGGGGAGGTGTAGGCCAGGTACGGGCCGCCGTCCAGGGAGTACTCGACCTTGTCCACGCCCGAGTCCGCGTCGGTCGCGGTGACCGTGGCCCTGGCGCTGGTGATGAAGGCGCCGTCCGAGTTCTTGTCGCCCGTCACCACCACCGAGGTCTCCGGCGGTGTCCTGTCCTGCGACGGCGGTTCGACGACGGTGAACCCGACGGACTTCTCGGCCGCCACGTTGCCGGACCGGTCGGTGGCGCGGTAGCCCACGGTGTGCGCGCCCACCTCGTGCACCATCACGGGCGCGGTGTAGGGCTGCCAGGCGCCGTCGGCCCCGAGGGCGTACTCGATGGTGTTGACGCCGGACCCGGTGTCGGACGCGGTCACGGTGACCGTGGCCATGCCCAGGTAGGCCCCCGCGTCGTCCTTCTCGCCCGAGACGGTCGCCGAGGTCTCCGGCGGGGTCTCGTCGTCCGTGGGCGGTGCGGCGACCGCGAAGTCGACGGACTTCTCGGTCGCCGTGTTGCCCGCCTTGTCGCTGGCGCGGTAGCGGACCGTGTGCGTCCCGACCTGGTTCACCACGATCGGTGCGGTGTAGGGCTGCCAGGCGCCGTCGGCCCCGAGGGCGTACTCGACGGTGTCGACGCCGGAACCGGCGTCGGTCGCCGCCACGGTGACGGTGGCCTGGCCGATGTAGGCGCCGTCGGCGTTCTTGTCACCGTCCACGGTGGCCGAGGTCTCGGGCGCGGTGGTGTCGTCGCCACCGCCGCCGTCCTCGGTCACCGTGAGGATGCCCTGCATCGAGCCGTGGCCGGGGATCGTGCAGTGGTAGAAGTACCGGCCGGGCGTGAGGGTGACCTCGACGCTGTGCTTGCCGCCCTCGCTGTCGCTGGGGTTGGCGAGGATGTTGACCGCCACGTCGTCGTTGAACTCCGGGTCCGAGACGCTGAACGTCAGCGTGTGCGGCATGCCCGTCGTGTTGCCCGTGGCCGTGCTGTTCTCGAAGACGATGGTCGCGGCACCTGCCACGGCGGTCTTCGGCGCCGTCAGGTAGTGGTCGATGGGGTCGCCGGCGGTCCAGTTGAGGACCTGGTCGGCGGCGGTGGCCGACGCCCGGTCGCCGTCCCGGCCGTACGCTGCGGTCGACGCCAGCCCGAGGACCATCAGGAACGAGCCGAGCAGGGCGAGCCACCACCGGGCCGGCCCGTACCGCCGTCGAGCGAGGAGCGAGGGGTGTCTCACTGCGCTGCCGCCTTCCTGGCCAGGTCTGCGGCGGCCGGGGTCGGACCGCCGCCCTTGTACGTCACGCGCCACAGCGCGGACTTGGAGTCGGAGGTGAAGAAGCCGCGTCCGTAGTCCAGGACGTAGAGGGAGCCGTCCGGGGCGAACTTCCAGTCCATGAGGTTGCGGATGCCGTCCGCACCGACCGGAATGATCTTCTTCAGGGACTCGGCGTGCGTGGGCAGACCGCCCTTCCCGGCCGTCTTCGGGTCGGTCAGCACCGCGTGGCGCGGCTGGGTGTCGTCGTAGAAGTCACCGACGAACCACTTACCGTCCCAGTACGACGGCCACTTGGCCGCGCTCGTGCTCGCCGCGTCGTAGCGGTAGACCGGGCCGTTCATCGTCGCCTGGCCGCCGCCCTTGAGCCAGGGCAGGAGTTCCTTCTGCTCCTCCGCTTTGTAGCTCGGGACGCCGTTCGCGTCCCGCGGGTAGTCCACGCCGCCGCCCTGGGGCGAGTACCAGATGGTGTTGCCGGTCACCGGCGGCAGCTTCACGAGGCCGTCGTTGTTGGGCGACTCGTTCCTCGGCGCGGCGCAGTCGTACCAGCCCAGCGGCTTGGACGGGTCGGGCAGGTTGCGGTCCCGGTAGGGCTGGTTGTTGCCCATGCAGAACGGCCAGCCGTGGTTGCCCGCCTTGGTGATCGCGGAGAAGGTGTCGTACTTCGCGGGACCCCAGGTCGTGCTGGGAGAGCCCGCGTCGGGGCCGACCCAGCCCGCGTACAGGGTGTCCGTCGCCGTGTCGACGGAGATGCGCGCCGGGTTGCGGACCCCCATCACGTAGATCTCGCCCCGTGTCTTGCCGCCGCCCTCGTCCGGCTCCTTGCCGGTGAAGAGGTTGCCCTGGGGCAGGGTGTAGGTGCCGTCGTCCTCGGGGTGGATCCGCAGGATCTTGCCGTTGAGGTTGTTGGTGTTGCCCGCGGTGCGGCGGGCGTCGGCGAACGACACGCCCTTGTAGTTCGGCGCCGGGTTGTTGCCCGAGTAACCGTCGCTGAAGCCGGAGGAGTTGTTGTCACCCGTGGCGATGTACAGGTTGCCCTTCGAGTCCCAGGCCAGCCCGCCGCCCGCGTGGCAGCAGCTGTGGATCTGGACCGGCCAGTGCAGCAGCACCTTCTCGGACGCCAGGTCCAGCTTGCCGGTGGCCCGGTCGAAGGTGAAGCGCGAGACCTGCCGCACCGCCATCTGCTTGTCGCGGTCGATCTTCGCGTGCGGGGTGTAGTGCAGGTACACCCAGCCGTTGGACGCGAAGTCCGGGTCCAGCTCGATGCCGAGCAGGCCCTCCTCGACCTTGACCAGCTCGTCGCCGCCGCCCTTGTTGCCGAAGACGCTCAGCTTGCCGGCGAGGGTGACCTTCCCGGTCGCGGGGTCGTAGACGTGGATCTCGCCCTCGCCCTTGCCGACGTTCGGGTCGTTCCAGTCGGTGACCACCGGCACGCTGCTGTCCGCGCCGCCGCGCCCGATGTAGAAGACCCGCCCGTCCTTGGCGGTGACCAGGCCGTGGGGCTCGCCGATCTGGTCGTTCGCGCCGGGCTGGTTGGGCTGGGTGACCCGCTGGGCCGTGTAGTTGGAGTCGATGGTGGCCTTGCAGTCGGCCTGCGAGGTGCGGTTCGTCCAGGCCAGCGCGCCGCGCAGGTGGTCCCGGAAGTCGGTCTCGGCGAAGCTCGCGGCCGTACCGCCCATGGCGGTGTAGAAGGAGCGGCCGCCGTCGTAGTCACGGCACCAGGAGACGGGGTGGTCCCAGCCGTTGGCGCTCTTGCCCGGGGTGTAGGTCAGCTCGCGGACGCGCGCCACCGTGTGCACGTCACCGGACGGGTTCTCCTTCCAGTTCAGCCACTTGTCCGGGCGCTTCCACTCCAGCGGGAGGTTCTTCGTCGCCGGGTGCTGCCGGTCGCCGATCTCCACGGTGGCGCGCTGGACGGCCGTCGGGCTGTCCGCCGCCGGACGCGCGCCGACCAGTCCGGTGAACCAGTCGGAGTACGGTTCCGCGCGCGCCGCGTCATGGATGCCGAGGAAGCCGCCGCCGGCCTCCATGTACGCCTCCAGACCCGCCTCCTGCTCCGGGTCGAGCACGTCGCCGCCGCCGGTCAGGAAGACGACCGCGTTGTACGTGCCGAGCTTCTTGCCGTTGGTGAAGACCCTGGCGTCGTCGGTCGCGACGGTCTTGAAGCGCCCGGCCTCCGGGCCGCTGAGCCCGATCTTCTCGATGGCCGCGATGCCCGCGTCCACGGTCGGCGGCTCCTCGCCCGCGGACGCGTGGAACACCAGCACCTTGACGTCGGCCCCGCCCGGTGGCGAAGGAAGGGACAACGTTGTCGCCACCCTCTCCTTCAGTCCTGGATCCGGATACGGGCTGGCGGTGGCCGCCTGGCCGCCGAGCAGGGACGCGGTCAGGGCTCCCGCCGCCACGGCCGCCGCGATCCCGCGGCGTGATCTGGACCTGTGATGTGGTGTGCGCTGCATGTGGTCACCCACCCCTCTTGGTCACTTCTCCGGTCACTTCTCTCGTCACCGCGCCTGTGTGGTCACCGTGACAGCGCACGAAGCTAGACCTCTTTTCGTGACTCGCCAATAGGTATGGCAGCAATCGAACGAACTTTGTCCTGAGTGTGGATAAACCAACGGCCCCCGGCTACCGTGTGGGCCGTCCAGGGGAGCAGCACGTCAGTTTCCGTCTCGCAGTGGGGAGTTCGACATGGACCGAAGGACCTTCAACCGCCGGATGCTGGTGGGCGGCGGGGTGGCGGCGGCCACCGGGGTGACATCGATGTCACTCGGCGCGGTGCAGGCCACCTCCGCGGAGAACCCCGCGAAGACGGCCCCCGCGGGCGGAGTGGTCCGCCATCTCAAGCTCTACGCCGAGAAACTGGCGGACGGTCAGCTCGGATACGGCCTGGAGAAGGGCAAGGCGTCGATCCCCGGGCCGCTCATCGAGATCACCGAGGGCGACACGCTGCACATCGAGTTCGAGAACACCACGGACGTCGACGCCAGCCTCCATGTCCACGGCGTCGACTACGACATCGCGAGCGACGGCACCCGGATGAACCGCAGCCACGTCGAGCCCGGCGGCACCCGTACGTACACCTGGCGCACCCACGCCCCGGGCCGGCGCAAGGACGGCACCTGGCAGGCGGGGAGCGCCGGTTACTGGCACTACCACGACCACGTCGTCGGCACCGACCACGGCACGGGCGGCATCCGCAAGGGCCTCTACGGCCCCCTCGTCGTGCGCCGCAAGGGCGACGTCCTGCCGGACCGGACGATCACGATCGTCTTCAACGACATGACGATCAACAACAAGGCGGCCCACGAGAGCCCGGACTTCGAGGCCACCGTGGGCGACCGGATCGAGGTCGTGATGATCACGCACGGCGAGTACTACCACACGTTCCACATCCACGGGCACCGCTGGGCGGACAACCGTACGGGGCTGCTCACCGGCCCCGACGACCCCAGCCGTGTGATCGACACCAAGATCTGCGGCCCCGCCGACTCCTTCGGCTTCCAGATCATCGCGGGCGAACACGTGGGGGCGGGCGCCTGGATGTACCACTGCCACGTCCAGAGCCACTCCGACATGGGGATGGCCGGACTGCTGCTCGTCGCCAAGGCGGACGGCACGGTCCCGGGCTACGACCCGCCGCACCACGCGGCCGGCTCGGCGAAGACGCACGAGCACTGAGGTCCGGCGGCCGGACCTCCGGGGCGCGGACGGCGGGCGTGCTCGGCCCGTCCGGTACGCCCGGCCCTTTCGCCGCGCCCGGCCCGTTCGGCACGGGCCCTGTCAGGGTGCGCGCCCCGTGCGGGGCCCTCCGCCGTCGAGGGCGTACGCCCCGGCTCGTACCCACCGGGACCCGGCCTCGGGCTGCGCCGGTCCGGCGGTCGCGCGGTCCGTCACGGTGTGCCGGAGGCCATGGGTGTCGGGCGCTGATCAGCCCCGGGGCGGGGTCCGTGCGGTACGCCGGGCCCGGCCGGGCGCCGGGGCTGCGGTTGTCGGTGCCCGGTGCAAGACTCGGAAGGTGAGGGATGCCCGGGGTGGCGGACACGCCGGGCACGGAATCCGTCCGAGGAGCACACCATGCTCGACCCGTCCTTCGAGACCGGCGCCCCCGACTGGGTCGATCTCGGCACACCCGACATCGACGCGGCCACCACCTTCTACCAGGGCCTCTTCGGCTGGGAACTGGTGCCCGGCGGCCCCGAGACCGGCGGCTACGGGATGTACCAGCTGCGGGGCAAGACCGTCGCCGGCGTCATGACCGTGCCCGAGGACCAGGGCAAGCCCGCCTGGTCGGTCTACTTCCAGACCCCCGACGCCGACGCCACAGCGCGGACGGTGGAGAAGGCAGGCGGCTCCGCGGCCTTCCCCCCGATGGACGTGCTGGACTACGGGCGGATGGGCGGCTTCATCGACAACCACGGTGCCTACTTCGGCGTCTGGCAGCCGGGCACGAACCCGGGCCTCGGCATGATCATGGAGCCCGGCTCGCTGATCTGGTCCGAGCTGTACACCCCGGACGTCCCGTCGGCGGCCGCCTTCTTCCACACGGTCTTCGGGTGGCAGACCCACGAGATGGACTTCCCCGGCGGTGGCTACACGGTCGTCCGCCCGGCGGGCGGGGACAACGACGAATCCGCCTTCGGAGGGCTCGTCCCCCTCGACCAGGTGCCCAGCGAGACCGCGGCCGGACCGCACTGGCTGCCGTACTTCGCCGTGGACGACACCGACGCCGTGGTGTCCGACGCCGAGCGGCTGGGCGGCCGGGTGACCATGGCCGCCACGGACCTGCCGGAGGTCGGCCGCATCGCCGCCTTCGCCGATCCGGCGGGTGCCTCCTTCGCGGTGATCAAGCCCGCGCCGATGTAGCCGCCGACCCGCGGGCCGGGCACGTCCGGCAGATACCGGCCCGCGGAACGCGCCGGGCCGGAACGGCCGTTGAGCGGTCGTTGATCACCTGTTTATCGCGGCCGGGCACTGTGGGACGCATGCCGATCAACACCATGACCGACGAGCTCGCCTGGCAGGAGACCGCGTTGTGCGCGCAGGCCGGGCCCGAGTTCTTCTTCCCGGCGCCGGGAAGCTCCACCCGTGAGGCCAAGCAGCTGTGCAACGCCTGCGAGGGCCGGGTGGCGTGCCTGGAGTACGCACTCACCCACGACGAGCGCTTCGGCGTCTGGGGCGGGCTCTCCGAGAAGGAGCGGGACCGGCTGCGCAGAAGCCGGCCCGTACGCCGCTGAACTCCGGGCCAGGGCGGGGCCGTCGCCACGGGCGGTCCGTCACCTCGGGCGGACCGGCGCCCGCGGGCCGGGTCCCGCTACGGGATCCGGAAGGTCTCGCCGTACACCTGCCACACCAGGGGCCCGTCCAGCGCGAGGTTGCCCGCACGGAGGAACACCCGCTGCGCCGTGTCGATCCGGGTCGTGTCGCGCTGCACCTTGCGCGCCTTGATGGCCGACCGGCTCCGGTCGAGGAAGGCGTCCAGGTACGCGGTCTCGTCGCCGCCCTCCGCCGCTGTGTCCGCCGACGCCATCGCGGCGTCGCGGATGCCGTAGAAGCCGTCCGCCCCGACGCCGGGACCGTGCAGCACCATCGCGTCGTAGTAGACGAACTGCCCCAGCGTGCCGAGGCCGTCCAGCTTCGCCAGCCGGACGGCGGGATCGAAGTACAGCCTGTCGCGCGTCTCGTCCTGGGCCTCGCGGAACACCGGGTCCTTCGCCGCCTCGCGCCAGGCCTCCGTGAAACCGGGGTCCAGGCCTTCGTGCGAGTCGGTGCCGTCCACCGCGCGCAGGGCGGGCAGGTACGCGGCGAGCGGATTGTCCGCGTCCTTCCCGGTGTAGGCCTCGACCAGGTGCAGCATGTCGTTCGTGCCGGAGCAGAAGCCGATGATGCCCGCGGTGTAGCCGGTCCCGTCGCCCACGTCCTCGATCGCCCCGTACCGGCTGCGCCAGTCCAGGGTGGACGCCTCCGCGCTGGACACCAGCCGGGACGCGGTCTCCTTCATGCCGGGCTCCGCGAGGCCGGCCGGCAGCGCGGCGATCTCCTCGGCGTGCTCGTCGTCGGCCTGTCCGGCCGCTCCGGGCTCCTCCTCGTCGGCCTGCTCGGCCCCGGAGGCCTGTCCGGTGATCGTGGGCGGCTCGGAATCGCCACCGCTGAACAGGATCGAGAGGGCTATCGCGATCGGTGCCCCGAAGAGAACAACACGCGTCACAGGTTTCACCGGCACAGGGTACGTTCCGTGAGGCCGTGGGGGCAGCCCGAACGCGGAGCAGCGGCGCACGCGTGACACGTGCGCCGCTGCTGTCCGGCGGGTCGGGGAGCGGATCCCGAGTCCGCCGGGCGGATTCCGGCCGGGTCAGCCCTGGACGGCCCGGGCGGCCAAGCGGGCCTTGCGCGCCGCCAGCTTCTCGTCGAACTTCGACGCCTCGCTGTCCAGGCCGTTCATGTAGAGGCCGAGCTCCTCCTGCGCCTTGAGGCCCTCGGGGCCGAGGCCGTCGATGTCGAGGACCTTCAGGTACCGCAGGACGGGCTGGATCACGTCGTCGTGGTGGATGCGCATGTTGTAGATCTCGCCGATCGCCATCTGCGCGGCGGCCCGTTCGAAGCCGGGCATGCCGTGTCCGGGCATCCGGAAGTTGACGACGACGTCGCGCACGGACTGCATCGTGAGGTCCGGGGCGATGTCGAAGGCCGCGCCGAGCAGATTGCGGTAGAAGACCATGTGCAGGTTCTCGTCGGTCGCGATCCGGGCGAGCATCCGGTCACAGACCGGGTCGCCCGACTGGTGACCGGTGTTGCGGTGCGAGACGCGGGTGGCGAGCTCCTGGAAGGCGACGTACGCCACGGAGTGCAGCATGGAGTGGCGGTTGTCGGACTCGAAGCCCTCGGCCATGTGCGCCATGCGGAACTGCTCGAGCTTGTCCGGGTCGACGGCGCGCGAGGTGAGCAGGTAGTCGCGCATCACGATGCCGTGCCGGCCCTCCTCCGCGGTCCAGCGGTGCACCCAGGTGCCCCAGGCGCCGTCGCGGCCGAAGAGCGAGGCGATCTCGTGGTGGTAGCTGGGGAGGTTGTCCTCGGTCAGGAGGTTCACGACGAGCGCGATGCGCCCGATGTCGGTGACCTTGGACTGGCCGGTCTCCCACGCCTCCCCGTCCTCGAAGTATCCGGGGAAGTTGCGGCCGTCGGTGAACGGCACGTACTCGTGGGGCATCCAGTCCTTGGCGACCTTCAGATGGCGGTTGAGTTCCTTCTCCACCACCTCCTCCAGCGCGTACAGCAGCTGGGCGTCTGTCCACGCCTTCGAACTGCCGAGGTGGGGAGAGGCGATCGTCACGGGGAGCTCCTGGGGACGGGAGATTTACCTACGGCTTCGTAGGTTACGTGACCGTAGGTTAAGGCGGCGGTAAGCCCATAGCCAAGCCCCGCCCTCGCGGTGTGTGCTCACTCACGGTCATCCGTGCAGGTCGTAGCCGTCTACATGAGGACAATTCGGGCGTCTCGCTCAGGCGGTTCCGGGCCGGCTTCCGGGGTGGGTCCTCGTCCGGGGGCAGGTGCCGCACCGTTCCGGGCGCCGTCGGGAACGGCCGGTCGCGGCCCGCCCCGGCCGACGCCCCCGCGCATGCGCCTCCAGCGCCGACGTCAGGGGCGCGGCGCCGGGTCACGCGGGGCGTGCGTGCGGGAACAGGCGGGCGCGGTGTGCGGACTTCCCGGTTGCGGAGCGGCGCCGTCCTCCGGTCCGACGGCGGCAGGAGATCCGGTGCCGTCAGGAGAGGTCCTTCGGCCGCGCGGGCGCTTCGGTGCCGTGCCGGGCTGCGGCAGGTCCCGGCCGGGAGCCGTCCGGCCGGCCGCCTCGGGCGGAACGGCTCAGGAGGAACCGCCCAGCAGGTCGCCGAGGTCCGCGTCCAGGTCCAGGAAGCGGACCTCGTCCCCCACCGGGACCAGCTCCTGCGCCCGCTTCAGGAAGCGGCGCAGCTCGGACGTACGCACGTGCACCATCGCGATGCCCTCGACGGCGTGGAACTCCAGGACCGTGCGGTCGTAGCCGAACGGTCTGACCCGGACGTCCCCGACCCCGGCCGGAGTGTCCATGCCGGTGGCGAGCAGTTCGCGGGAGAACTCCCAGCACACCTCGGTGCCTTCGAGGGTCGCCGGGGCCGGGAACGCCATGCGGACGGCGAAGGGGTCCTTGCGGTCGTAGTGCAGAGTGGCGGGCAGGGTCTCCATACGCGGTGCGGACGCGACCATACGGGCCTGCACGGACTGCTCGATAACGCTGGACAAGACCTGCTCCCTCTCGCCTCGGACGAACGTTTCCCGGCACTGGAGTAGACGACGGAACGCCGTCATCCGTGCACTGCCGGGCGGCGTGAGCTGCGTCACCGACCCACCCCCCTCCGGTCCACTGCCCCGTTTCGCGCGGCGCACCCCGGGCGCCCGTCCGGCGGTGCGCGCGTGAGGGCCGTGGGGAGCCGGTCGGCCGAGGCGCACCGGGTCCGGCCGGTGCGGCGCGGTTCGGGTGCGGGAGTGATCGCCGGGCTGCCTAGACTGACCGTTCATGACGACGTTCCGGATGCCCGCCGACGAGGCCGAAGCCCGTTCCGTCCAGGACGAGTTGCGCACGCGGGTGATCCTGGACGAGCCGGGGCCACCGCCGGGGACCGGCCGGGTCACCGGGGTCGACGTCGCCTACGACGACGCACGCGACCTCGTCGTCGCCGCGGCCGTCGTCCTGGACGCGGCGACCCTGGAGGTCGTGGCCGAGTCCACCGCACGGGGCCGCGTGACGTTCCCGTACGTCCCCGGGCTCCTCGCCTTCCGGGAACTCCCCGCCGTCCTGGCCGCGCTGGAGGACCTGCCGGTGGACCCGGGGCTCGTCGTCTGCGACGGCTACGGGCTGGCCCACCCGCGCAGGTTCGGGCTCGCCAGCCACCTCGGTGTGCTCACCGGACTGCCGGCCATCGGCGTCGCGAAGAACCCCTTCACCTTTCGTCACGGACAACCCGGGCCCCGGCGCGGTGACTTCTCCCCGCTCCTGGACGGGGACGAGGAGGTGGGCCGGGCCCTGCGGACCCAGGACGCCACCAAACCGCTCTTCGTCTCGGTCGGTCACCGCACCGGCCTGGACAACGCCTGCGCCCACACGCTCGCGCTGGCCCGGGACTTCCGTCAGCCGGAGACCACGCGCAGGGCCGACGCCCTCTGCCGGTCCGCTCTCAAGGAAGCGGCCGGCTGACCGGGGTTCAGCCCGGGGTTCTGTTGCCAACTGAGTACAAGAACGGATGTTCTTCGTCGAACATCAGGGGCAGGCTTGTACACATGATCGACCACCACACTCCTCAGATGAGCACCGGAACCGTACGCCTCTCCCAGCGTGGCGTGGCAGTGGGCATGACCCTGGGCGTCCTGGCGGGCGCGGGCTGGACCGTCTCCATGGTCGTCACGCTGGCGTCCTGGATGCTCTGACGGGACGCGCCGTCCGCCCGGGGGTCAGTGCGACGCCGCGACCCGGAAGCGCAGGCCGGCCGCCCGCAGCCGTTCCGTCAGCGCGTCGCCCATCGCCACGGCCGTCGTGACCTGGCCCGACGTCGGCGGAAGGTCGTCGAGCGCGAGCGCCAGGGACGCCTCGGCCAGCATCTTCGCCGTCTCGCCGTAGCCCGGGTCGCCGCCCGACACCTCCGTGTAGACCCGTCGGCCGCCGCCCTCCCCGACGAAGCGGACGGTGAACCAGCTCCGCCGCCTGCGCTGTTCACCGGGGCCCGTGCCGGGTTCGACCCGCGCCGACAGCCACTGCCGCGCGGCGGGGATCTGGGCGGCCCCCAGCAGCAGTCCCACGGCCGCCGTGCCCCCGAGCGCCACGGGCAGGTGCTTCACCGAGGCGAAATGCCGGTAGCGGAAGTCGGGACCGTAGCGCTCCAGCCTCCGCGCGGACCGCTCCACGACGCGTGGGTCCAGGGTGGGAAGCGGCAGCGCCCAGGTGCCGGTCGCCGGACTGAAGTGCGGTGACCCCTGCGGGGCGCGGGCCCGCCGGCCGACCAGCCGCGGCTCGTGCAGACGCCGTTCCCGCGCGGCCCGGGCCATCTGGGGGCCGCGGCCCATCGCGGTGAGTGCCGAGGCGAACGTACCGCCGGAGAGGCCCGCGTTCGTGCGGACGAAACCGTCGACGGTCAGGGGGACGCCCTCGGGGAGCTGCCCGACGGTGAAGTGGACGCCGAGGTCGTGCGGTACGGAGTCGAAGCCGCAGGCGTGCACGAGTCGGGCGCCCGTCTCGCGGGCGCGGCCGTCGTGTTCCAGGTACATCCGGTCGACGAACTCGGCCTCCCCGGTGAGGTCGGTGTAGTCGGTCCCGGCCTCCGCGCAGGCGGCGACCAGCTTCTCGCCGTGCAGGACGTACGGCCCGACGGCCGACGCCACCACGTGCGCGGAACCGGCGAGTTCGCGCAGGGCGCCGGCGTCGTCCGCGTCGGCCGTCAGCAGCGGAAGGTCCGCACAGTGCGGGTGCGTCCCGGCGAGGCGGTCGCGCAGCCGTTCCAGCTTCTCGCGACTGCGGCCGGCCAGGGCCCAGCGGCAGCCCTCGGGCGCGTGTGCGGCGAGATAGTCGGCCGTGAGCGCCCCGACAAAGCCGGTGGCTCCGAAAAGGACGACGTCATAGGGGCGTTCTGCCCCGTTCTGCCTGTTCATGAGTGCCTCCGCAGGGGCCGGCGCCGATGTAGCAGGCAGAGGCTAGCGGAGGCGTTCGTGGCGCTGTGCGCCCGGGAGGCCCTGGATGCGAGAGGATCCGGGTAAAGAACTAAGCGCTTGCTCGGCCAAAAGGGTTGTGCGCGGCGCGGTCCGTTCTTAGCATCGCCGATGTTACATCAGTTGTGTCACACCGCTGGGGGCTTGATGGCAACGACAGGTCACCGTCCGCGGGGCCCGCTGGCCGGGGTACGCGTCGTCGAACTGGCGGGCATCGGCCCCGGGCCGTTCGCCGCCATGCTCCTCGCCGACCTCGGCGCCGACGTGGTGCGCGTGGACCGGCCCGGAGGCACGGTGATCGGGGTGGAACCCGCCTCCGACCTCACCAACCGCAACAAGCGCTCGGTCCTGGTCGATCTGAAGGCCGAGGGCGGAGCCGGGCAGGTGCTCGACCTCGTCGGACGCGCGGACGTCCTGATCGAGGGCTACCGGCCGGGTGTCGCCGAACGCCTCGGTGTGGGCCCCGGCCCCTGCCTGGAACGCAATCCGAAGCTCGTCTACGGGCGGATGACCGGATGGGGCCAGGACGGACCGCTGGCCGGGCGGGCGGGACACGACATCGGCTACATCGCCCTCACCGGCACGCTCTCCATGATCGGCAGATCCGGCGAACCGCCCACCGTGCCCGCCAACCTGGTCGGCGACTACGCGGGCGGCTCGCTCTACCTCGTCGTCGGCGTGCTCGCCGCACTCCAGCACGCCCGTACGCCCGGTGGGCAGGGGCAGGTCGTCGACGCGGCGATCGTCGACGGCGCGGCCCACCTCGCCACGATGATCCACGGCATGCTGGCGGAGGGCAGCTGGCAGGACCGGCGCGGCTCCAACCTCCTCGACGGCGGCTGCCCCTTCTACGGCGCCTACGAGACCTCCGACGGCGGCCACATGGCGGTCGGCGCCCTGGAGCCGCGCTTCTACGAGGAGTTCGCCGGGATCATCGGCCTGGGTGACGACGCCCCCGACCGCGACGACCCCGGACGCTGGGAGGAATTGCGCGCCCTCGTCGCGGGCCGGTTCGCCACCCGTACGCGCGCGGAGTGGACCGAGGTCTTCGAGGGGACGGACGCCTGCGTGGCCCCCGTCCTCTCGCTCCGCGAGGCACCGGAGCACCCCCACCTCGCCGCCCGCTCCACCTACGTCGAGCACGGCGGCGTCACCCAGCCCGCCCCCGCGCCCCGCTTCTCCGCGACGCCCGTCTCGGTGCGCACCGGTCCCGCGCTTCCCGGAGCGGACACCGAGGCCGTCGCCGCGGACTGGGACCTGCCCGGCCTGCTGAGCACCGGGAAGGGGGCGGCCGGCTGATGGGAGGCACCCCGCGCCCCGCGCCCCGGTCCGGCGCCGCCGCCCACGACGGGACGCGTGCTGCCCACGATGGGACGCGTGCAGCTCACGATGGGACGCGTGCAGCTCACGATGGGACGCGTGCAGCTCACGATGGGACGCGTGCAGCTCACGATGGGACACGTGCTGCCCACGATGGGACGCGTGCTGCCCACGACTGGACACGCGCCGCCGCCGTCCGGGGGCCGCGGCCCTCCGGGAGGGACGGGAAGGCCGTCCCGCGCGGGCCCGACGGCCTCGTGGTGCCCGGTCCCGGAGGCGCCGGCGGAGCCGCCCGTGAGGCAGGGGCCACCCCGCTCGACGCCACATCCGCCGGCCCCGGGGCCGCGCGGCCGATCTCCACCGTCAGGAACCGGATCCAGGGGGCTTGAAGTGCAGCGGCAGATCTTCACCGAAGAACACGAGGCGTTCCGCGGGACCGTCCGCACCTTCCTGGACAGGGAGGTCCTCCCGCACTACGAGCAGTGGGAGGAGGACGGAATCGTCTCGCGCGAGGCCTGGCTCGCCGCCGGACGGCAGGGGCTGCTCGGCCTCGCCGTCCCCGAGGAGTACGGAGGCGGGGGCACCACCGACTTCCGCTACAGCGCGGTGCTCGCCGAGGAGTTCACCCGGGCCGGGGTCGCCGGGCTGGCGCTCGGGCTGCACAACGACATCGTCGGCCCCTATCTGACCGGGCTCGGCACGCGGGAGCAGAAGCGGCGCTGGCTGCCCGGCTTCTGCGGCGGCCGGACCATCACCGCCATCGCGATGACCGAACCGGGTGCGGGCTCCGACCTTCAGGGCATCCGCACCACCGCCGAGGACAAGGGCGACCACTGGCTCCTCAACGGCTCGAAGACCTTCATCTCCAACGGCATCCTCGCCGACCTGGTGATCGTCGTCGCCAGGACCTCTCCGGAGGGCGGGGCGAAGGGACTGTCCCTGCTCGTCGTCGAGCGCGGCGCCGAGGGCTTCGGGAGGGGCCGCAACCTGGACAAGATCGGGCAGAGGTCCCAGGACACCGCCGAGCTGTTCTTCGACGGCGTACGCGTGCCCAAGGAGAACCTCCTCGGTGAGCTCGACGGCGCCTTCGTCCACCTCATGACCAACCTGGCCCAGGAGCGGATGGGCATCGCGGTCGCCGGGATCGCCGCCGCCGAACACCTCCTGGAGATCACCACCCGGTACGTCAAGGAGCGCGAGGCCTTCGGGCGCCCGCTCTCCAAGCTCCAGCACGTCCGCTTCGAGATCGCTGAGATGGCCACCGAGTGCGCCGTCACCCGCACCTTCGTCGACCGGTGCGTCGTCGACCACTCCGAGGGGGCGCTCGACGCCGTCCACGCCTCGATGGCCAAGTGGTGGGCCACCGAGCTGCAGAAGCGGGTCGCCGACCGCTGCCTCCAACTCCACGGCGGCTACGGCTACATGGCCGATCACCGGGTCGCCAGGGCCTTCACCGACGGCCGGATCCAGACCATCTACGGCGGGACGACCGAGATCATGAAGGAGATCATCGGCCGCTCGCTGCTCTCCTGACCTCCCACCCTCCCCGCACCGACCCCGAAAGGCAGCCGCCTTGAGTACCGAAGCATTCGTCTACGACGCGATCCGCACACCGCGCGGTCGAGGCAAGGCCAACGGCGCCCTGCACGGCACGAAGCCGATCGACCTCGTCGTCGGCCTCATCCACGAGATCCGTGACCGCTTCCCCGGCCTGGACCCGGCGGCCATCGACGACATCGTCCTCGGTGTCGTCAGCCCGCTCGGCGACCAGGGCTCCGACATCGCCCGCATCGCCGCCATCGCCGCGGGACTGCCGGAATCCGTCGCGGGCGTACAGGAGAACCGCTTCTGCGCCTCCGGTCTGGAAGCGGTCAACCTGGCCGCCGCCAAGGTCCGTTCGGGCTGGGAGGACCTCGTCCTGGCCGGTGGCGTCGAGTCGATGTCCCGGGTGCCGATGGGCTCGGACGGCGGTGCCTGGGCCATGGACCCGATGACCAGCTTCGAGACCGGCTTCGCCCCGCAGGGCATCGGCGCCGACCTCATCGCCACCGTGGAGGGCTTCTCGCGCCGGGACGTCGACGAATACGCCGCGCTCTCCCAGGAACGCGCGGCCATCGCCTGGAAGGAGGAGCGCTTCGCGCGCTCCGTCGTTCCCGTCAAGGACCGCAACGGCCTGCTCGTCCTCGGCCACGACGAGCACATGCGCCCCGGTACCACCGCCGACTCGCTCGCCTCGCTCAAGCCGTCCTTCGCCACGATCGGCGAGATGGGCGGCTTCGACGCCGTCGCCCTCCAGAAGTACCACTGGGTCGAGAAGATCGACCACGTCCACCACGCGGGCAACTCCTCCGGGATCGTCGACGGCGCGGCCCTCGTCGCGATCGGCTCCAGGGAGACGGGCGAGCGCTACGGACTCACCCCGCGCGCCCGTATCGTCTCCGCCGCCGTGTCCGGCTCCGAGCCGACCATCATGCTCACCGGGCCCGCCCCCGCCACCCGCAAGGCGCTGGCCAAGGCGGGACTCACCATCGACGACATCGACCTCGTCGAGATCAACGAGGCCTTCGCGGGGGTCGTCCTGCGCTTCGTCCGGGACATGGGCCTGTCCCTCGACAAGGTCAACGTGAACGGCGGTGCCATCGCGCTCGGCCACCCGCTGGGCGCGACCGGCGCGATGATCCTCGGCACCCTCGTCGACGAACTGGAGCGTCAGGACAAGCGCTACGGCCTCGTCACGCTCTGCGTCGGCGGCGGCATGGGCGTCGCCACCGTCATCGAGCGTCTCTGACCGTCCCCGGCCCCTCTGCCTACGGAGAAGAAAAAGCAATGACCGAGACCATCCGCTGGGAACAGGACGAGACCGGCGTCGTCACCCTCGTGCTCGACGACCCCGACCAGTCCGCCAACACGATGAACCAGGGCTTCAGGGAGTCCATCGCGGCCGTCGCCGAGCGCGCCGTGGCCGAGAAGGACTCCATCCGGGGCATCATCTACACCTCCGCCAAGAAGACCTTCTTCGCGGGCGGTGACCTGAAGGACATGATCAGGATCGGTCCCGGGAACGCCCAGGAGGCGTTCGACGCCGGGACCGCGGTCAAGAAGGCGCTGCGCACCATCGAGACCCTCGGCAAACCCGTCGTCGCCGCCATCAACGGCGCGGCCCTCGGCGGCGGTTACGAGATCGCGCTCGCGGCCCACCACCGGGTCGCCCTGGACGCCCCCGGGTCCCGCATCGGCCTGCCCGAAGTCACGCTCGGCCTGCTGCCCGCGGGCGGCGGGGTCACCCGGACCGTGCGGCTGATGGGCATCGCGGACGCCCTGCTGAAGCTCCTCCTCCAGGGCACCCAGTACACCCCGCGCCGTGCCCTGGAGAACGGCCTGGTCCACGAGGTCGCCGCCACCCGCCAGGAGATGCTCGACCGGGCCCGCGCCTTCATCGACGCCCACCCCGAGTCGCAGCAGCCGTGGGACGCCAAGGGGTACCGGATCCCCGGCGGCACCCCGTCGAACCCGAAGTTCGCGGCGAACCTGCCCGCGTTCCCCGCCAACCTGAAGAAGCAGCTCGCGGGCGCTCCCATGCCCGCGCCCCGCAACATCATGGCCGCGGCGGTCGAGGGGGCGCAGGTCGACTTCGAGACCGCGCAGACCATCGAGGCGCGCTACTTCACCGAGCTGGTCACCGGCCAGGTCGCGAAGAACATGATCCAGGCGTTCTTCTTCGACTTTCAGGCCGTCAACTCCGGTGCCAGCCGCCCGGCGGGCGTCGAACAGCGCCAGGTCCGCAAGGTGGCCGTCCTCGGCGCCGGGATGATGGGAGCGGGCATCGCCTACTCCTGCGCCCGCGCCGGCCTCGACGTCGTCCTGAAGGACGTCTCCGCCGAGGCGGCCGCCCGGGGCAAGGCGTACAGCGAGAAGCTCCTCGCCAAGGCGCTCTCCCGGGGCCGTACGACCGAGGCGAAGCGGGACGAGCTGCTGGCCCGTATCACCCCGACCGGTGACCCGGCCGACCTCGCGGGCTGCGACGCGGTGATCGAGGCGGTCTTCGAGGACACCGCGCTCAAGCACACGGTGTTCCAGGAGATCCAGGACGTCGTCGACCCCGACGCGCTGCTCTGTTCCAACACCTCGACGCTGCCCATCACGGTCCTCGCCGAAGGCGTCGCCAGGCCGGCGGACTTCATCGGGCTGCACTTCTTCTCGCCCGTCGACAAGATGCCGCTCGTCGAGATCATCAAGGGCGGGAAGACCGGGGACGAGGCACTGGCACGCGCCTTCGACCTGGTGCGCCGCATCGGGAAGACCCCGATCGTCGTGAACGACTCGCGGGGCTTCTTCACCTCACGGGTCATCGGCCACTTCATCAACGAGGGCGTCGCCATGGTCGGCGAGGGCGTCGAACCCGCCTCCGTCGAGCAGGCGGCGGCGCAGGCCGGCTACCCGGCCAAGGTGCTCTCCCTCATGGACGAGCTGACCCTCACCCTGCCCCGCAAGATCCGGAACGAGACCCGGCGCGCCGTCGAGGAGGCGGGCGGCACCTGGGCCACGCATCCCGCGGACGCGGTCATCGACCGCATGGTCGACGAGTTCGGACGGCCGGGCCGCAGCGGGGGAGCGGGCTTCTACGAGTACGGCGAGGACGGCAGCCGCGGCGCGCTCTGGCCGGGGCTGCGCGAGCACTTCACGGAGCCCGGCACCGACGTGCCCTTCGAGGACATGAAGGAGCGGATGCTCTTCTCCGAGGCACTGGACAGCGTCCGCTGCCTGGAGGAGAACGTCCTCATGACCGTCGCCGACGCGAACATCGGCTCCATCATGGGCATCGGCTTCCCCGCCTGGACCGGCGGCGTGCTCCAGTACATCAACGGGTACGAGGGCGGTCTGCCGGGCTTCGTGGCACGCGCCCGGCAGCTCGCCGAGCGCTACGGCGACCGCTTCCTGCCGTCGCCCCTGCTGCTGGAGAAGGCGGCGAACGGCGAGACCTTCCACGACTGACGAGGTCGCGCGCGGGCCGCGCTCACCGCTCCTCACCCGCGGTGAACGCGGCCCGCAGCTCCTCCTTCAGCGACCTCTGGAAGGCCGTCAGCAGCGCCTGGAGCACCATCGGCTGCATGTGGGCCGAGAGCGACTTCATCGCCCTCACGTGTTCCGGGTCCGACTCCCGCTCCCGGTAGGGGTCCCACACCTCGTCCCGGAACAGCCGGGTCAGCTCCTTCGCGGCGGAGCGGGTGTGCTCCAGCAGGACCGTGCGCGCGGCGAGGATCGTCCCGTGCGCGATCGGCACGTCCAGCAGCTCCACCCCGAGCCGCAGCAGGGCCGGGTCGACGAGGAAGGGCCCCCCGGGCGTCGCGGGGTGCTCCAGCACGCCCATGGCCGCCAGCCGGTCGACGTCCTGTCCGTCGAGCGCCCGTCCCGCCCGCCGCTCCAGCTCGGCGCGCCCCATGTCCTCGGCCGTTTCGGGCGACCAGGACGCCACCAGGGCGCGGTGGATCGCCAGGTCCTGCGCGCTCAGGTCCGGCGGCAGCTGCTGGAGGTAGCGCTCGATGGCGGCCAGCGTCATGCCCTGGTGCTGGAGTTCCTCGATGAGGGCCAGCCGGGAGAGGTGGTCGGGCCCGTAGTGCCCGACGCGCCGGGGACCGATCACCGGCGGCGGCAACAGGCCCCGGGTGCTGTAGAAGCGCACGGTGCGCACGGTCACCCCCGCCCGCGCCGCCAGTTCGTCGACGGTCAGCGTCGGCTCGTCTGTCCCGGTCGCCATCGCTGCTCCTCGTCGCGGACGGGCCCGTCCTGCCGGGCCTCGGTCGATCAAGTGCAACAGTATTGCTGTCGCACCATTGTGGTGAAAGAGCCCGGGGGCGGCCGTACCCGTCGGCGATCCCACCGGACCGGGCCGGCGGTGACGGCGCCTACGTACGTCCACCGGTTCCCGGCCGACGAGGAGTACTTCGCCTACGCGGCGTACGACCTGTGGGGCGCGCTCGGTGCCTGGACCGGCCCCGGCGACGTCCGGGTCCCGACGACCGGCCACGTGCGCGCCGGGCAGGACGACTTCGGCCGCGCCTCCTGCTCCTGCGGGGGCCGGCCCGCCCCCTCGCTGAGTGACGGCCGGCGGAGCGCCCCGCCGCCCGCCCCCGGGGGCGTTGTCGGTGGCGGCCCGTACGGTGGACGCATGCCAGGGATCACGTATGTGCGCGGGGACGCCACCGCGCCGCAGGGCAAGGGCGTCAAGCTGATCGTGCACGTCTGCAACGACCTGGGCGGCTGGGGCAAGGGATTCGTCCTCGCCGTCTCCCGCCGCTGGGCCGCTCCCGAAGCCGCCTACCGGCGCTGGCACCGCGAGCGCTCCGGCAACGACTTCGGGCTGGGAGCGGCGCAGTTCGTCCAGGTGGAGCCGTACGTCTGGGTGGCGAACGTGGTCGGCCAGCGCGGGATGCGCACCGGCAGCAAGGGGGTGCCGGTGCGCTACGAGGCGATCGACGAGGGGCTGCGGAAGGTGGCGGTGCGGGCCGCCGAGCTGGGCGCGTCGGTGCACATGCCGAGGATCGGGTGCGGCCTGGCGGGCGGCACCTGGCCGAGGGTCGAACCGCTCCTCACCGAACGGCTGGTGAAGCGCGGCCTCGACGTCACGGTGTACGACCACGGGTGAGGCCGCCGGCGCGGGGCCCGGACAGGGAGGCACGGGAGGGGAGTTACAAAGAGCCGGATCGGGTAGCAGTGTCGCACGCTCTGTATGGTTGAGTGGTGCCGACGGACTTGGAGACCTGATGGCCGCACCGGGCACCAACGAGGCGCTGCTGGCCGGCGCGCTCGCCGAGGCACCGGCCTACGACGCGCTGGACGAACAGATCCTGGACGCGGCACGCGAGCAGTTCATGACCTTCGGGCTGCGCCGCTCGACCGTCGACGACGTGGCCAAGCGGGCCAAGGTCTCCCGTGTCACCGTGTACCGGCGGATCGGCAACAAGGACAGCCTGGTCTCCGCCTGTCTGCTGCGTGAGTACCGCAGGTTCGTGGTGGACGTGGACGAGGCCGTGGCCGCGCTGCCCACCACGGAGGACCGGCTGGTCGCCGGATTCGTCGCCGTCCTCAAGCACTTCCGCGAACATCCTCTGGTGGGCGGTCTGCTGAGGCTGGAGCCGGAGATCATGCTCCCCTTCCTCACGGTGGAGAGCGGGCCCGCCTTCCTCGCGATGCGCGCCTACCTGGCCGACCGGCTCCGCCACGCCCAGCGCGCCGAAGGGCTGCCGGAGACGGACCCGACACCCGTCGCCGAACTGATGGTGCGGATCACCGTCTCCTTCCTCCTCAACCCGGTGAGCTGCTTCGAGCTGGACGACGACGAGCAGGTGCGGGCCTTCGCCCGCCGCTACCTGGTGCCGCTGCTCAGCGCCGCCTGAGCGTCCCTGACGGGAGCGCCGTCCCCGCCGTCACGCCGTCTCCGTGGGCAGGGGCTCCAGCGGGCGGTTCCTGGCCCAGTGCGGGCCGAGGTCGTCGAGCCGGTACCCGAAAGGATAGCTGCGCGGCCGGGGGCGGGAGGGCAGCCACCGGGGCCGGGGCGGCAGCAGCCGTACGCCGCGCGACCGGGCGCGGACCAGGCGCGCGGCCGAGGCCCGCACCCACCGTGGCTGCGCAGGGAAGCCCAGGGCCCGCAGCAGCGGTTCGTCCAGCAGGGCGAGCGAGAACCTGGCCACCAGGGGGCGTAAGGGCGCCGGATACCAGGCGGCCATGACGCGGAAGGTCGCGTTGGCGACCCGGCGGTTCGCCGGGTCGTAGGCGAACATCCGGCCCTCGTAGGAGTCGAGCAGTTCCTCGAACTCCCGGTAGGTGCCGGGCGCACCCTCGATGCCCATCATGGCCGCCATCCGCCGCCCCACCTCCGCCAGCGCGCCCTCCTCCTGTGCGCACAGGGGACGCCACCCGAACCGGTCGATCCAGCGCTTGGGGCCGACGACCGTGGTCGCCAGGACATAGAGGTAGTCCTCGTTCGGGATGCGGTACCTGCCGTGGATCCGGTTGAGGTGGCGGGCCGCCGCCCGGGCGCGCTCCGAGTCGAAGCCGTCGGCGGCCATCTCGTAGCCGAACAGGACGGTGTCGTCGTAGCGCTTCTGGCCGTTGCGCTCGAACTCCTGCGTGCGGTCCAGCAGTACGGAGATCCTCGGCACGCCGTAGTCGCGCAGGAAGGCGACGCTGATGCCCTGCCGGTAGTCCCAAGGGAACTCGTACTGGGACATCAGCCGGAGAATCTCGGCGCAGTCGCGGGCGGGATCCATCCGGCGGATCTGGTGCAGTCGGCTGTAGCGGCCCATGGTCAGCAACCCCTCCTGTTGAGTGACGACCGGCTTGCCCGGGACGGCATGTGACGGTTCCTCATGCCGTGGAGAGTCAAAGTTACAAATACTATTGACTTGTTTCATGGGGTGCGTCAACGGCTGTGCCGACACTGCTGACACGGATTCGCGCAGGAGTCCATTGCCGCTCCGGCGGGCGGCGCCGGCGCGCTCGGGATCGCATACTGGAGGTGACAGGGGCCGGGCACCGGTCCGCGCGCCGCCGACCGCCGGGAGCATCCCCATGACCAGCGCGGGAGACCCGTCGCCGCCCCCGCCGGGCGGCGTCCTGTGGAGCCTCGCGGGTGACATCCGAGGGCTGCTGATGCTGCCCGCCGCCCTCACCCTCCAGGTCGCCCGCCCGGCCGTCGGCGCGGGCGTCGACGCGTACTCGGTCTTCCGTACCGACCCCTGGGGCCGCGGCGAGCGGTCCCTGAGCTCGCTCCAGCTCTGGGTGTACGGGGGAGAGGAGGCGGCGGAGGAGGGGCGCAGGCTCAGGGAGCTGCACCGGGCGATCCGGGGGACCGACACCCGGGGCCGGCCCTACCACGCGCTCGCACCCGCGAACTACGCGTGGGTGCACGCCACCGGCTTCCCCGTCTACCGGCACGCGACGCGCTACCTGGTCCGCCCGCTGACCGGCGCGCAGGAACGCGCCCTGTACCGGGAATGGCTCCAGGTCGGCCGGGTCCTCGGCATCCACGACCGCGACATGCCGCAGACGATCGAGGAGTTCTGGCCGTACTACCGCAGGATGCTGGCCGAGGAGGTGGAGGCCACCGTCGTCGTACGCGAACTCGTCGCCACGGACGTTCCCGTACCGCCCCCCGACCGCGGACCCCTCGTCCTGCGGCTGCTCCTGAGGGCGCTGTGGCCGGTGCTGCTCCCGCCGCTCGCCCGGTTCCGCCGCTTCCTGACGACCGGGCTCATGCCGCCGGACGCCCGCGAGGCCATCGGGCTCGAATGGACCCCGGAGCAGGAGCGGCGGCTGCGGCGTTTCGGCGCCGTCGTACGGCGGATCGTGCCGCTGCTCCCGGAGCGGCTGCGCTATCTGCCGCGCGCCAGGTCGGCGCGGGCCGAGTGGCGGGCCGGCGGACGGCGGGAGCGGCACAGGCCGGAGTGATCCCGCCGGTCCGCCGTGACCCGCCGTGCGGGATCGGGCCCCGGGTGACCGGCGGGCGCCTCAGGCGGAGGCCCTGCGGACCAGTTCGGTCGGGGTGACCACGGACTCCGGCCAGGTGCCCGTGCCGCTGTCCAGGCGCTCCATCAGCAGCCTCACCATGAGCCGCCCCATGCCCTCGACGTCCTGGCGGACCGTCGTCAGCGGCGGCTCGGTGGCCTCCGCCACCGAGGTCATGTCGTCGAACCCGACCACGGCCACGTCCTCGGGAACCCGTACGCCCCGCTCGCGCAGCACCCGCAGGGCGCCCGACGCCATCAGGTCGTTGGACACGAACACGGCGTCGAGGTCCGGGTGCGCGTCCAGCAGCTCCGCCATGGCCCTGGCGCCGCCCTCCACCGTGAAGTCGCCGTCCGCCACGAGTTCGCTCCCCGCGTCCGGCAGCACGTCGTGGTACCCGTCGATCCGGTCGAGCGCCGATGTCTGGTCCCGGGGTCCGGCGAGGTGCGCGATGCGGCGGCGGCCGAGCGAGACCAGGTGGCGTACGGCCTCGCGGGCGCCGCCCCGGTTGTCGCAGTCGACGTACGGCACCTGGGGCGCGTCCCCGCCCTCCACCGGGCGTTCCGGGCGGCCCCCGTACACCGTGGGGACCCGGAACCGCCTGATGATCGCGGGCAGTTCGTCGTCGGTGTGCAGGGAGAAGGCGAGCACGCCGTCCACATGGCCGCCGGCCAGGTAGCGGGTGACCCGGTCGAAGTCGCCGCTGCCCTCCACCAGCAGCAGCACCAGCTGCGCGTCGTGGGCGTTGAGCTCGCGGCTGATCCCGCGGATCTGGCGGGAGAAGAACGGGTCGGAGAAGACCCGGAACTCGGGCTCGTCGATGATCACGGCGACCGCGCCGTTGCGCCGGGTGACCAGGGTCCGCGCCGCGTGGTTGGGGATGTAGCCCAGCTCGTCGACCGCCCTGCGCACCTGGTCCACCAGGGGCTGCCGTACGCCCGCGCCGCCGTTGACGACGCGGGACGCCGTCGCCCTGGACACACCCGCGCGGGCCGCCACGGCCTCCAGGGTGGGGCGGGCGTCACGTTGCGGATCGGGGGTCGGGTCGGGCAAGGGTCGCTCCTCGTACACGCGCGTCCCGGCTGGGAGCGGCTGGAACTGGCGGGTTCGGCACGAACGCCGTCAGCCTAGTCGCCCGGCCGGGAAGGCCGGGCAGGTGATCGCACCGCGATCGGGCGACATACCGTCACAGAAGAGGTCAAGGCGGAACAGCTTGTTGGTCCCCTGAGATGCACACCCCGTGTGGTACTGCCTACGGAGAGCGAATTTTCGCACTGCGGGAAAGGTGCCATCTGTGTCATACGACGAGCAGGGCCCGGGCGGGCGGGGGGACCACCTCCCGGTCACGGCCGAACCGCCCGCCGAGCCCCAGCACGGCCGGCGCCCCACGACCGACCGGGTGGTCTTCGGCGTCACGGCGGTGCTGACGGTCGCCTTCGTGGTCTGGGGCTCCACGGCCACCGGCTCACTGGAGAACATCTCCAGCAGCCTGCTCAACGGACTCATCCACAACGGCGGTTGGGCCTTCATGCTGGCGGCCTCCGGCTTCGTGGTCTTCGCCCTCTGGCTCGCGATCAGCCGGTACGGGAAGATCTCGCTCGGGCAGGAGGGGGAGGAACCCGAGTTCCGGACGATCTCCTGGGTCGCGATGATGTTCAGCGCGGGCATGGGGATCGGCCTGATGTTCTACGGGGTGAGCGAACCGCTGGCCCACTTCGTCCATCCGCCGCCCGGGACCCACCCCGCGGACGCCGCCGAGGCGATGCAGACGGCGATGGCCACGACCCTCTTCCACTGGACCCTGCACCCCTGGGCGATCTACGCGGTCGTCGGACTCGCCATCGCCTACAGCGCCTACCGCCGGCACCGGAGGCAGACGATCAGCTCGGTCTTCGTCCCGCTCATCGGCGAGAGGCGCGCCCACGGGCCCGTGGGGCGTGTCATCGACATCCTCGCCATCTTCGCCACCCTGTTCGGCTCCGCGGCCTCGCTCGGGCTCGGCGCGCTCCAGATCGGCAGCGGGTTCCAGGAGCTCGACTGGATGGAGAAGACCGGCACCGGACTGCTCGTCGCGATCATCGCCGTGCTGACGGTCGCCTTCGTCGCCTCCGCCGTGTCCGGCGTCGAGAAGGGCATCCAGTGGCTGTCCAACATCAACATGGTGCTCGCCCTGGTCCTGGTGGTGTTCGTCTTCGTCGTCGGCCCCACCGTCATCATCCTGGACCTGCTGCCCACCTCCATCGCCGCCTACTTCGGCGACCTCGCCCAGCTCGCCGGGCGGACCGAGGCCACCGGAAAGGGCGAGGTCGCCGAGTGGCTGGCCGGCTGGACGGTCTTCTACTGGGCGTGGTGGATCTCGTGGACGCCCTTCGTCGGCATGTTCATCGCGAGGATCAGCCGGGGCCGGACGATCCGCCAGTTCGTCGGCGGGGTGATCCTGGTGCCCAGCACCGTCAGCCTGATCTGGTTCGCGGTCTTCGGCGGGTCGGCGATCAGGCTGGAGGAGACGGGGCAGCTCAAGGGGGTCGGCGCCACCCAGGAGGCCCAGCTCTTCGGAGTCCTCCAGCAGTTCCCGATCGCCACCTTCATGAGCATCCTGGTGATGGTCCTGGTCGGCATCTTCTTCGTCTCGGGCGCCGACGCGGCGTCGATCGTGATGGGCACCCTCTCCCAGAAGGGCGTCCTCGAACCCGCCAGGTGGGTCGTGATCTTCTGGGGCGTGGTCACCGGCGCGGTGGCCGCGGTCATGCTGCTCATCGGCAACGGCGAGGGGGACGCGCTCGCCGGTCTCCAGAACCTGACCATCCTGGTGGCCGCGCCGTTCACCCTCGTCATGATCGGCATGTGCGTGTCCCTGATGAGGGACCTGCGGCACGATCCGCTGATCGTCCGCAGGGAGTTCGGGGTGGAGGCCGTCGAATCCGCGGTCATCGAGGGGCACGCCAAGTACGACGGGGACTTCGAGATCCGGATCGGACCCGGCACGGCGGAGGTCACCACCGACGAACGCCCCCGCCCCGACACGCCGGCCTGACCGGACCGCCGCTCAGCCCACGAGCCGGGCGGCCGCCCGCGCGCAGCCCCGGGCCACCGTCACCCCCGCGCCCCCGTGCCCGTAGTTGTGCACCAGCAGACCCCCGCCCGGCAGATCCTCCGCCTCGATGCGCACCCCGGCGTCCCTGGCCGGCCGCAGGCCCACCCGGTGGGCGATGATCCGGGCCCCCGCGATCTCCGGCCGTACCCGGGCGCACCGCGCCACGATCTCCCGCGCCGTCCGGTCGTCGGGCTCCGCCCGCGGATCGTCCACCTCCGCGGTCCCGCCCAGCACCAGCCCGAACGGCTGCGGAAAGAGGTACGTCGTCGCGCTGGCGGCCGGATCCGCCCGGGTGAACCACTCCTCGATCCCGGGGTTCTCCACCACGACCAGCTGCCCCCTCACCGGCCGCACCAGCGGGTCCGGGACCAGCTCACGGGCGCCCAGCCCGGTGCAGTTGACGACCACCCGCGCCTCGGCCGCCGCCTCCGCGAAGCCGCGCACCGTACGCCGCTCGACCACGCCCCCCGCGGCGGCCAGCCGGCCCTCCAGCCAGCGCAGGTGGGCCGGCATGTCGATCAGCGGAAGGGTCACCCGCAGCCCCTCCGCCACCTCGGACGCCGTCCGCAGCTCACGGGCCCACGGCCCCAGCGCGGCCAGCCGCTCACCCCCGTGCACCCCGGTCACCAGGCGCACGCCGGTCGCCGAGGGATCGGCCGCCAGCTCCTCGTACACCCGCAGGGTCTCCAGGGACCACGCGCCCACCTGCTCCTCCGGCTCGATCCGGTAGGGCCACCACAGCGCCCCGGCCACGGCGGAGGTCGTCGCCCCTGCCGGGTCCCGGGACCAGACGCGCACCCGCAGCCCGCGCTCCGCCAGCAGCAGCGCCGTGGTCAGCCCGCTGATCCCGCCACCCACCACGATCACGTCCGCCACCGTGCTCACCCCTGTCACCACACCGCCCCGCGCGAACCGGGGGCCCGAGCGGCCATGCTCCCACCCCGGTCCGGCGGCAGCCCAGGCCTTTCCGGTTCGTTAGGATCGTCACCCTGATGACTGCCACTCTCGTCGCCAAGGAACTCGCCGCCGGACACGGCGACCGCACACTCTTCGCGGGACTCGACCTCGTGGTCGCGCCCGGCGACGTGATCGGTCTCGTCGGAGCCAACGGCGCGGGCAAATCCTCACTGCTGCGCCTGCTCGCCGGACTCGACCGGCCCGAGGAGGGTGAGCTGCGGCTCTCCCCGCCCACCGCCACCGTCGGCCACCTCCCGCAGGAGCCCGAGCGCCGCGCGGGTGAGTCCGTACGGGAGTTCCTCGCCCGCCGCACCGGGGTCGCGGAGGCCCAGGCCGCCATGGACGCCGCGACCCAGGCCCTCGTGGACGGTGCGCCCGGCGCGGACGACGCGTACTCCGAGACCCTGGAGCGCTGGCTCGCCCTCGGCGGCGCCGACCTGGACGAACGCGCCGAGGAGACCGCCGCCGACCTCGGCCTCACCATCGGCCTCGACCTGCCCATGACCGCCCTCTCGGGCGGCCAGGCGGCCCGCGCCGGACTCGCCTCGCTCCTGCTGTCGCGCTACGACGTGTTCCTGCTCGACGAACCCACCAACGACCTCGACCTCGACGGCCTCGAACGCCTGGAGCGCTTCGTGTCGGGACTGCGCGCCGGCACCGTCGTCATCAGCCACGACCGCGAGTTCCTGATGCGCACGGTCACCAAGGTGCTCGAACTCGACCTCGCCCAGCAGCAGATCAACCTCTACGGCGGCGGCTACGCCTCCTACCTGGAGGAGCGCGAACGCGCGCGTACCCACGCCCGCGAGGAGTTCGAGGAGTACGCCGACAAGCGCTCCGCCCTCGAGGGCCGCGCCCAGATGCAGCGCGGCTGGATGGACAAGGGCGTCAAGAACGCCCGTCGCAAGGCCACCGACAACGACAAGATCGGCCGCAAGTTCCGCAGCGAGGCCAGCGAGAAGCAGGCCGCGAAGGCCAAGCAGACCCAGCGCATGATCGAGCGCCTCGACGTCGTCGAGGAGCCGCGCAAGGAGTGGGAGCTGCGGATGGAGATCGCCTCCGCGCCGCGCTCCGGCTCCGTCGTGGCGACCCTGCGCGACGCCGCCGTCGCCCGCGGCGGGTTCTCCTTCGGCCCGGCGAACCTGCAGATCGACTGGGCGGACCGGGTCGCCATCACCGGAGCCAACGGGGCGGGCAAGTCCACGCTGCTCGCCGCGCTGCTCGGACGGCTGCCGCTCGACACGGGCCACGCCTCGCTCGGCCCGGGTGTCGTGGTCGGCGAGGTCGACCAGGCCCGCAGGCTCTTCCACGGCACGGGCACCCTGCTGGACGCGTTCTGCGCCGCCGTGCCCGACACCGAGCCCGCCGAGGTGCGCACCCTGCTCGCGAAGTTCGGCCTGCGCGCCGCGCACGTGCTGCGCCCCGTGACGACCCTCTCGCCCGGCGAACGCACCCGCGCCGGTCTCGCCCTCCTCCAGGGCAGGGGGGTCAACCTGCTGGTCCTGGACGAGCCGACGAACCACCTGGACCTGCCGGCGATCGAACAGCTGGAGTCCGCCCTGGAGGCGTACACCGGGACGCTGCTGCTGGTCACGCACGACCGGCGGATGCTGGAGGCGGTCCGTACGACCCGCCGGGTCGAGGTCCGCGACGGCAGGATCACCGAGTCCGGCTGACCCGGGCCCCCGTCTCCGGGAGCACCTGCCCGCCCCCGGAGACCGGGACGGGCACACGCGCGGCCGCCGCGGGGCGTGGAGTCACGGCGGCACCGCGTTCCCCGTGACGGCGCCACCGCCCGTCATGGCCGGGGTACGACCACGGGCGGACGGGGCCACGGCCCCGCCCGCCCGACTCTCAGCGCTTGCGCCCGCCCTGGTCGGAGCCGCCCGTCAGACCCGCCCGCCGCAGCGCGTCCGCCATGGCGCTGTTGGCCGGGGCCGCCGCGGGCCGGGGTGCGCTCCCGCCGCCCCCGCGCCGGTCACGGCGCTGGCCGGCGCCCGGCTGGCGGCCGTCCTGCGCCTGCCCCTGCCGCTGCCGGGGCGGCCGCTCGCCGCCGCCCTGGGCGTTCCGCTCGCGCTTGGGTCCCTGACCGCCGCCCTGACCCGCGGCCTCGTCGTCGAGCCGCAGGGTCAGCGAGACCCGCTTGCGCGGCAGGTCGACGTCCATGACCTTCACCTTCACGATGTCGCCCGGCTTCACGACGTCCCTCGGGTCCTTGACGAACGTCCGCGACATCGCCGACACATGGACCAGACCGTCCTGGTGGACGCCGACGTCCACGAAGGCGCCGAAGGCCGCGACGTTCGTGACGACGCCCTCCAGCACCATCCCGGGCACCAGGTCGCCGAGCTTCTCGACGCCCTCCTTGAACGTGGCGGTCCGGAAGGCGGGGCGTGGGTCGCGTCCCGGCTTCTCCAGTTCCCTGAGGATGTCCGTGACCGTCGGCAGACCGAACTTCCGGTCCACGAAGTCGTCCGGCCGCAGCGAACGCAGGGTCTCCCTGTCGCCGATCAGCGAGGCGACGTCACCACCGGTCCGCTTCACCATCGTGCGCACCACGGGGTACGCCTCGGGGTGCACGCTGGACGCGTCCAGAGGGTCGTCGCCGTCCCGGATCCGCAGGAAGCCCGCGCACTGCTCGTACGCCTTCGGCCCCAGCCGTGCCACGTCCTTCAGCGCCCGGCGGGAGCGGAACGGGCCGTTCGTGTCGCGGTGCGCCACGATGTTCTCGGCCAGCCCGGACCCGATGCCCGACACCCGCGAAAGCAGCGGTGCCGACGCGGTGTTGACGTCGACGCCGACCCCGTTCACACAGTCCTCGACCACCGCGTCCAGCGACCGCGACAGCTTCACCTCGGACAGGTCGTGCTGGTACTGGCCGACCCCGATCGACTTCGGGTCGATCTTCACCAGCTCGGCCAGCGGGTCCTGGAGCCGGCGCGCGATCGAGACGGCGCCGCGCAACGAGACGTCCATGTCGGGGAGTTCCTGCGAGGCGAACGCCGACGCCGAGTACACGGAGGCGCCCGCCTCCGACACCATCACCTTGGTGAGCTTCAGCTCGGGGTGCCTGTCGCACAGTTCGCCCGCGAGCTTGTCCGTCTCCCGGGACGCGGTGCCGTTCCCGATCGCGATCAGGTCGACCCGGTGCTCCTTCGCGAGGCGCTCCAGCGTGGCGAGCGACTGGTCCCACTTGTTCGCCGGGACGTGCGGGTGGATGACGTCCGTCGCGACGACCTTGCCCGTCGCGTCCACGACGGCCACCTTCACACCCGTACGGAAACCGGGGTCCAGCCCCAGGGTCGCCCGCGTCCCCGCGGGCGCGGCGAGCAGCAGGTCCCGCAGGTTGGACGCGAAGACGCGCACGGCCTCGTCCTCCGCCGCCGTACGCAGCCGGAGCCGCAGGTCGATCCCGAGGTGCACGAGGATCCGGGTCCGCCAGGCCCAGCGGACCGTGTCGGCGAGCCACTTGTCCCCGGGCCGCCCCCGGTCCGCGACGCCGAACCTGCGGGCGACCATGTTCTCGTACGAGGAGGGGCCCGGCTGCTCCGAGGGCTCCTCCGGCTCCAGGACCAGGTCGAGCACGTCCTCCTTCTCACCCCGGAGCATCGCGAGGACCCGGTGCGAGGGCAGCGCCGTGAACGGCTCGGCGAAGTCGAAGTAGTCGGCGAACTTCGCGCCCGCCTCCTCCTTGCCGTCGCGCACCTTCGCGACGACCCTGCCGCGCGACCACATGCGTTCGCGCAGTTCGCCGGTCAGGTCGGCGTCCTCCGAGAAGCGCTCGGCCAGGACGGCCCGGGCGCCTTCCAGCGCCGCCGCGGGGTCCGCCACGCCCTTGCCGACGTCGACGAACGCGGCGGCGGCCACCAGCGGGTCCACGGACGGGTCGCCGAGCAGCCCGTCGGCCAGGGGCTCCAGGCCCGCCTCGCGTGCGATCTGTGCCTTCGTCCTGCGCTTCGGCTTGAACGGCAGGTAGATGTCCTCCAGCCGTGCCTTGGTGTCGGCCGCCCGGATCCGCGCCTCCAGGGCGTCGTCGAGCTTGCCCTGTTCACGCACGGAGTCGAGGACCGCCGAACGGCGGTCCTCGAGTTCCCGGAGATATCGCAGCCTCTCCTCGAGCGTGCGCAGCTGCGCGTCGTCGAGCATCTCGGTCGCTTCCTTGCGGTAGCGCGCGATGAACGGCACGGTCGACCCGCCGTCGAGCAAGTCGACGGCCGCCTTCACCTGACGCTCACGTACGCCGAGCTCCTCGGCGATCCTGCCTTCGATGGACGTCGTCACGGTTTTCCCGACTCGCCTTCTCGTACTGGCTGTGCTGGCTGTGCCACTGGGGTGGTCCACATCCGGGTGGGCCCCTTCGCCTGCATTGTGCCGGGTGGCCGGGGGCCGTGTCGCGTGACCCGGTCGGTCACGGCCCCGCCGTCCTGCCGCAGGCGGCCCTCACGCGCGCCCGGTCCCGCCGCCGCGCGGCGCGCCGTCGAAGGGGCCGGCCAGGAGCCGCGAGGGCAGGGCGGCCACGCCGGCGACCGCACGGAACACGGTGTGCCTCCTCCGTCGGGTGCGTCCGTCGCGTGGCCGTTGCCCGCCCTCGTGGACGTGTGCGGTGCCGGGGCCGCCCCGCGTCCACGGGGCCGGGATCAGCCCTTGCCCACCAGGTCCGGCGGGAACGCGCCGGCGGAGGCGGCCGCGAACAGGAACCCGCGGCTCAGGTCGGTCAGCCGGGCCACACCGTCGGCGCCCAGGTGCTCGTACGGCGCGGCGTCCATCCGGTCCGTCGCCTCCTCCAGATCCGCCCGGAGCGCGGTGCCCGCGTCGGTCAGCTCGCCCTCGGCGTCCAGCACGCCCCGGCCGCGCAGCCGTTCCACCGCCGCGTCCCAGTCCGCGCGTCGCCAGCCCCGGGTGGCGAGGATCCAGCGCGGCGCCATGCCCTTGCCGGTGGCGGTGTGGCTGACCAGAGCCTCGAGCGGGTCGAGGCCTGCCGTGAGGAGGGCGGCCAGATGTCCGTCGCCGCGGTGCTCGCGCAGCAGCGTGGCGGCGTGCCAGTACGCCAGGTGCGGCTGCTCCGGCGCCTCCAGGTCCGCGTGCGCGGCGTACAGCGGGCGGGCGTGGCGGGTGCACGCCTCGGTGGCCCGCAGGGCCAGCCCGGCCGCCTCCGCCATCTCCGGGGACGCGAGGGCCTCCTCGCCCAGCACCCGGCGCAGCGTCGAGTCGGCGGCCCGCAGGCGGGCGTCGAGCGCCTCCGCCGGGGTGATGTCCGACCAGACGGCGGGCAGGTGGCGGGCCACCAGCCGGTGGTCGAAGTTGTAGAAGGCCGCGGTGACCGTGCCCGCCCCGACGGCGCCCAGTGCCGCGGCCCGCGCGGCGAAGTAGACACGGCCGTCGTCGTCGACACCGAGCCCCCTGAACTCCTCGCCGAGGTCGGGCGAGAAGTAGACGGAGGAGTGCAGCGGGTTGAGCGCGTTGTGGCAGCGGCGCCCGGCACGGGGCGGAAGAGTACTCATGCCCGCACGTTACCGACTGGTTGGTACGTGAGGTAGACCCGGGGCGGACACCGACGGCCCACGGCCCGGCATGGCAGGAAAGGTGGGGAACTCGTCATTGCGGCCATCGGCCCGTCCGCCCAGGATGACGGACATGAAACAGCGATCCGTGCTCGTCGTCCTCTTCGAGGGCGTGCAGAGCCTCGACGTGAGCGGCCCGGTGGAGGTCTTCGCCGGAGCCTCCCGTTTCCCCGGGGTCTCCTACGACCTGCGCACCGCCTCGCTGGACGGGGCGCCGGTGCGCTGTTCCAGCGGACTCACGCTCGTCCCCGACGGGACCCTCGCCGACGCCCCCGTGCCGGATCTGCTGCTCGTGCCCGGCGGCGCGGGCACCAGGACACCCGACCCGGAGCTGGTCGCATGGCTCCGCACGCACGCCCCCACGGCCCGGCAACTGGTCTCGGTCTGCACCGGTGCCCTGCTCCTCGCCGCGGCGGGCCAGCTCGACGGCCACCGTGTCACCACCCACTGGTCCGTGTGCGAGACGCTCGCCCGGACCTATCCGGCAGTGCGCGTGGACCCGGACCCGATCTTCGTACGCGACGGACGCCTGGCCACCTCGGCCGGTGTCACCGCCGGGATCGACCTCGCGCTCGCCCTGGTCGAGGAGGAACACGGCCGGGACGTCGCGCTCGCCGTCGCCCGCCGGCTCGTCGTGTTCCTCCGACGCCCGGGGAACCAGGGCCAGTTCAGTGCCCAGCTCACCGCGCAGACCGCCGTCCGTGAGCCCCTCCGCGAGGTCCAGCACTGGATCACCGAGCATCCGGACGCCGATCTGTCGGTGGAGGCGCTCGCGGCCCGCGCCCGGCTCTCGCCCCGTCACTTCGCCCGCGCCTTCCAGGCCGAGACCGGCCTGACCCCGGGCCGGTACGTGGAACGCGTACGCCTCGAACAGGCGCGCCGGATGCTGGAGGACACGAGCGACGGTGTCGCCGGCATCTCCCGCGCCAGCGGCTACGGCACGCCGGAGGCGATGCGCCGCGCCTTCGTCAGGGCCCTCGGGACGGCGCCCGCCGAGTACCGGCGCCGGTTCCAGCCCCGGAGCGGCTGACCCCTGCCCCTCCCGGAGCACGCCCACCCCGACCGACCACCGGCAGACGAAAGGTCCCTCATGCAGATCGCCATCGTGCTCTTCGACCGCTTCACCGCCCTCGACGCCGTGGGCCCGTACGAGATGCTCAGCCGGGCTCCCGGTGCCGAGACCGTGCTGGTCGCCGAGGAGCCCGGGGCCGTGCGCAACGACAGCGGCAGCCTCTCGCTCGTCGCCGACCGCGCGCTCCGTGACGTGCCCGCCCCCGACGTGGTGATCGTGCCGGGAGGACCCGGGCAGAGCGGCCAGATGGAGAACGAGGCGCTGCTCGGCTGGCTGCGGACGGCGGACACCACCAGCACCTGGACCACCTCGGTGTGCACCGGATCCCTGCTGCTCGGCGCCGCCGGACTGCTCAGCGGCCGGCGCGCCACCTCGCACTGGCTGGCGCTCGACGCGCTCAAGGCCTTCGGGGCCGAGCCGACCGGCGAGCGGGTGGTCCTGGACGGCAAGTACGTCACCGCCGCCGGGGTCTCCGCCGGCATCGACATGGGCCTCACGCTGCTGGGCCGGATCGCGGGTGACGAGTACGCCCGGACCGTCCAGCTCCTGACCGAGTACGACCCCCGGCCGCCCTACGACAACGGATCGCCCGAGAAGGCCCCGGCGGCCATGGTCGAGGAGTGGCGTGCCAACAGCCGGTTCATCCAGGGGTAGGAACCGCCCCGTCCGCGCTCCCCGTCGTCCAGGTGAAGACGGGAGCGCGGCGCTCCAGGAAGGCGGCGACCCCTTCGGCGGTCTCGCCGCTGCCGCGGGCCCGCTCCGACCAGTACGCGTCCCGGTCCTCGCGGCCGTCGGCGAACTCCTTCGCCGCCGCCTGGGTCAGCTGCGAACGCGAGGCGAGGATGCGGGTGAACGCACGCACGCGTCCGTCCAGCGCGCCCACCGGAAGGACCTCGTCCACCAGCCCCGTGCGCAACGCCCTCGGTGTCCCGATCAGTTCGCCGGAGAAGAGCAGGAACTTCGCCGTGGCCGGGCCGACGAGCGCGACCAGGCGGCGCGTCGACGACGAGGGGTAGACGATCCCGAGCTTGGCCGGGGTGACACCGAAGGACGCCCCCTCCTCGGCGAACCGCAGGTCACAGGCGGCCGCGAGCTGGCTGCCGCCGCCCACGCAGTACCCGCGCACGGCGGCCAGCGTCGGGCGGGGGAACGCCGCCAGGGCCTCCTCGGCCCGGACGGCGAGCGCCTGGGGACGCCCGGCCGGGTCCCGGAGGGAGGAGATGTCCGCCCCGGCGCAGAACGTGTCACCGGCGCCGGTGAGCACGAGGACCCGCACACCGGGGTCGGCGGCCAGCTCCTCCAGCAGCACGGGCAGCGCCCGCCACATGTCCGCGGTCATCGCGTTGCGCTTGGCGGGGTGGCTGATGACGACGGTGGCCACCCCGTCCACCACCGCGTGCTCCAGCCCTGGCTCCGCCCCCGCCGCCCGCTCCCCGAGATCCATGCGCCGGATGCTATCCGTACGGCCCGAACCCATGAGCGGGCGAGGGGGGGGGCGTCGGTCTGGTGACGGACCGGATGACGTGCGAAGGCGGCGAGAAATAGTCCATCACCTGACGCCGTCATACTCCGAACGGTCAAATTGCTTCTGAAAGTGACCACTTGTGGTCAGTCGTAGGGTCCGGACCGCGCTCCTCCCGACACTCGTCAACCAAGGGTCAGAGACGTCCGAGTCGAGAGCGGGTGGCGGTCCATGGAGAGCCGTGGGAGCGTTCCGGCCCATCCCATGCCGTACGAGGGGGTGTGGCGCTTCACCGCCCCCGCGGCCGACGTCTCGGTGCCGCAGGCCCGGCATGCGGTACGGGACCTGATCGGCCGCCAGGGCGCGCCCGTCGAGGACGGCGTGCTCCAGGGGCTGCTGCTCATCGTGTCGGAGCTGGTCACCAACGCGGTCCGGCACGCGGCGCTGCTCTCGCCCGAGCTGGCGGTCGAGGTGGCCATCGGGGCGGAGTGGATCCGGGTGTCCGTCGAGGACAACCACCCCTACCGCCCGACGGCGCTCGTCACCGACCACGCGCAGACGGGCGGCCGTGGCCTGCTCCTGGTGCGTGAGATCACCGCCGAGGCGGGCGGCACCTGCGAGGTCGAGCACACCGCCGGCGGCGGCAAGATCATCTGGGCGGCGCTGCCCCTCAAGACGCAGCTCTGACCGCCCCTGCGGGACGTACGGTCCCTACCAGCCCGCGGACGGTCCCGTCAGCTCCCTGACCGCGGGCCGCGCGGCGTCCAGCACGGTCATGAACCACGCCGAGAACGGGGCGGCGGCATGCCGCTCCGCCAGCTCGGCGGCGGTCACGAAGGCCGTCTCGCCGACCTCCTCCTCGTCGGGCCGCAGACGTTCCTGCACCATGCCGACGAAGAGGTGGTTGAACTCCTGCTCCACCAGGCCCGACTCCGGATCGGGGTGGTTGTAGCGCACGGTGCCCGCCGCGGCGAGCAGCGAGGGCGAGACCCCCAGCTCCTCGTACGTGCGCCGGGCGGCCGCCGCGAAAGGCGCCTCGCCCGGGTACGGGTGGCCGCAGCAGGTGTTCGACCACACGCCGGGGGAGTGGTACTTGCCGAGCGCGCGGCGCTGGAGCAGCAGCCGTCCCTGCTCGTCGAAGAGGAAGACGGAGAAGGCGCGGTGCAGCTGGCCGGGGGCCTGGTGAGCGGCGAGCTTCTCCGCGGTGCCGATGGTGGTGCCGTTCTCGTCGACCAGTTCGAGCATGATCGCGTCTGCTGTGCCGTTCGACGAGCTGTTCGCCGCGGTGGCTGGTGTGGTCGGCATACCCATCCTTCGCTTTGGTTCCCGGCCTCGTGCGCCGGACCCCTCGAGTGCGGACAAGTCTGCCGTACAAAAGCCGCTTGTCCGCACTTCGGGTGCTGGCATGTCCGTCCCGCCCCGTTGTGGGGGAGTGGCGGGGCGGACACGGTGCCTGGCGCCGGAGACCGGCCGGTCAGTGGATCATGCCCCCCGGTACCGGAACGGAACCGCCGGGGACCAGCGCGGTCGTCGCCACGCCGGGAACACCGGGCCCCGGCCCGCTCGCCCGACCGGGCGCCGGTGCGAAGCGGAAGGCCGCGCGGTGCCCCGGGCGCCCGGCTACCGGGACGAGTGACGTGTCGAGCAGGCGCGCGGTGCCTCAGTGGCAGAGCCGTGCCTCGTGCTCCGCGTGCCCGCTGGGCTCCAGCTGGAAGGTGCAGTGCTCGACGTCGAAGTGGTGGCCGAGGCAGCCCTGAAGATCGTGCAGGAGCTTCTCGTGCCCGACCGAGTCCAGCATCTCCTGGTGCACGACCACGTGGGCCGAGAGGACGGGCATGCCCGAGGTGATCGTCCAGGCGTGCAGGTCGTGGACGCCCAGCACACCGGGCAGGGCCGTGATGTGGGCGCGCACCTCGTCCATGTCGACCCCCTTGGGCGCCGACTCCAGCAGCACGTCCAGCGTCTCCCGCAGCAGCTTGACCGTACGGGGGACGATCATGAGGCCGATCAGCAGCGACGCGATGGGGTCGGCCGCCTGCCAGCCGGTGGCCATGATGATGCCCGCGGACACCAGCACGGTCACCGAGCCGAGCGTGTCCGCCACGACCTCCAGGTAGGCGCCGCGCACGTTGAGGCTGTCGCGCTGCCCGCGCATCAGCAGGGAGAGGGAGACGACGTTGGCGACGAGGCCGACGGCGGCGAACGCGATGGTCAGGCCGCCCCGCGTCTCCGCCGGGGTGATGAAGCGGTCCACGGCCTCGAAGACCAGATAACCGCCGACGCCGAGCAGCAGCAGGCAGTTGGCCAGCGCGGCGAGGATCTCGGCACGGGCGTACCCGAAGGTGCGGTTGGGGCCGGCGGGCCGGTTGGCGAAGTGGATGGCCAGCAGGGCCATGCCGAGGCCGAGCGCGTCGGTCGCCATATGGGCCGCGTCCGCGATCAGTGCGAGCGAGTCCGAGAGCAGCCCGCCGACGATCTCCATGACCATGACGCCGAGCGTGATGCCCAGGGCGACCCGCAGCCGGCCCCGGTACGCGGCGGCGGCCGTCCCCGTCGGAGGCGGTCCCTGGTGCGCGTGCCCGTGATCGTGGCCAGCCCCCATGTGAACGCCTCCGCAACCCGTCGTGTCCCCAGGACAGCCCGGACGTACCTCGTCCGATGCGGCCAGTGAACTACGGGGGAGGGGTAGGGGGCAACACGGCACTGAACACCGTTGTCATGTGCTCTGACCTGCGGAAACGATCGCAGGTCAGAGCGTCGTCGATGGGGGCGGGCCTACCGCGCGGCGAGGGCCTCGGGGTGGTGCAGGCACCAGCCCTCCCAGGCCGACTCCACCATCTCGCGCATGCCGCGCCGCGCCGTCCAGCCCAGCTCCCCGGCCATCCGGCCGGCCGACGCCACCGCCCTGGCCGCGTCCCCCGGCCTGGGCGGCTCCACCACGGGCTCCGTGCGCAGGCCGGTGACCTCCCCGACCAGCTCGGCGAGACGGCGCACCGAGACGCCCTCGCCCCGGCCGATGTTCACGGTGAGGTCACCGCCGCCCGGGTTCCCGCCGAGGTGTCCGGCGACCGCGAGGTGGGCGTCCGCCAGGTCGGCGACGTGGATGTAGTCGCGGACACAGGTGCCGTCCGGGGTCGGGTAGGCGTCACCGAAGATCCGCGGGGCCTCGCCCCGCGTCAGCCGGTCGAAGAACATCGGTACGACGTTGTACACACCCGTGTCGGCCAGCTCGGGCGCGGCGGCGCCCGCCACGTTGAAGTACCGCAGGCAGGCCGTCGAGATGCCGTGGGCCCGCCCCGTCGCGCGCACCAGCCACTCCCCGGCGAGCTTGGTCTCGCCGTAGGGGTTGATCGGCGCGCAGGGCGTCTCCTCGGTGATGAGCTCGACGTCCGGGACGCCGTACACCGCCGCCGACGAGGAGAAGAGGAAGCGCCGCACCCCGGCCGCGACCACGGCCTCCAGCAGCACCGCGAGCCCGGTCACGTTCTCCCGGTAGTAGAGCAGCGGCTTCTCCACGGACTCGCCGACCTGCTTCTTCGCCGCGAGGTGCACCACACCCGTCACGGCGTGCTCCGTGAGCACCCGGTCGAGCACCTCACGGTCCGACGCCGAACCCCGCACCAGGGTGACCTCCGCGGGCAGCCGGGCCTCCACGCCCGACGAGATGTCGTCGAGGACGACGACCCGTTCCCCGGCACCCGTCATGGCCTTCGCCACATGTGCCCCGATGTAACCGGCCCCGCCTGTGATCAACCACGTCATGGGCGTCAGCTTAGACCGGCCGGGAAACGCGGTGCCGCCCTCCGGGGGCCCGCCGGGACCCCGTGCGGTCCCGACGCGGTTTGTGGGTCGAGGCGTTGATCGACGATGATGATCGCGAACGGCGCCGGATGATGGCCGATTCGCCCGAACGGAGCACGAACGGGTGGTGAAATCGGCCTTCCGTTCATCCGATAGCCTCAGCCGACGTGCCGCCGGCCCACCCCCGGGCCGTATCCCGCGCGCCGTTCCCGTCAGCACCAAGGAGTGAGTTCGTCTGTCGACCGCCATCCTCACCGGTGCGCCGGTACCCGGATCGTCGCTCGAGGACGATCTGAGGTCGCTCGGTTTCGACGTGACCGCCGCGGCGGACGCCGGTGAAGCCGCCGAGCTGCTCGCCGCGGTCCCCGCCGCCAGCCGCGTCGCGCTCGTGGACCCCCGCTTCATCGGCCACGTCCACGCCCTCAGGCTGGGACTCACCGACCCCCGCTTCGCCGCCGCCGCGATCCCCGGAGCGCTCACCGCGCAGCCCGAGGCCCGTCCCGCGCTGCTGCGCGCCCTGCGGCGGGCCGTGACCGTCGTCGGCGCCGGTGCGCCCGCCGCGGACCCCGGCCACGACGACGGCTCCCCGGACCGTACGGTGCCCGGCCGGCTGGCCCTGGCGCTGGACGCCGAGGGCACCGCCGTGCAGCACCCCGAGCTCGGATCCCTCACGGCCGCGGTGCCCACCGCCCCCGAGGAACGGAACGCCGCGCGGACCGCCGTGGCCGCCGTCGACGACGAGGCCGTACGGCTGCGCAGCGCGGTGAAGGCCCACGACGGCTTCTTCACCACCTACTTCATCAGCCCGTACTCCCGCTACATCGCCCGCTGGTGCGCCCGCCGGGGCCTCACCCCGAACCAGGTCACCACCGCCTCGCTGATCACCGCGCTGATCGCGGCGGGCAGCGCGGCGACCGGCACCCGGGGCGGCTACGTCGCGGCCGGGGTGCTCCTGCTCCTCTCCTTCGTCCTGGACTGCACCGACGGGCAGCTCGCCCGGTACTCGCTCCAGTACTCGACGATGGGGGCCTGGCTCGACGCCACCTTCGACCGGGCCAAGGAGTACGCGTACTACGCGGGCCTCGCCCTCGGCGCCGCCCGTGGCGGCGACGACGTGTGGGTCCTCGCGCTCGGCGCGATGGTGCTCCAGGCCTGCCGCCACGTCGTCGACTTCTCGTTCAACGAGGCCAACCACGACGCGGTGTCCAACACCAGCCCCACCGCCGCGCTCTCCGACAAGCTCGACAGCGTCGGCTGGACGGTCTGGCTGCGCCGGATGATAGTCCTGCCCATCGGTGAACGATGGGCCATGATCGCCGTGCTGACCGCCGTGACCACGCCCCGGATCGTGTTCTACGCACTGCTCGTCGGCTGCACGCTGGCCGCCTGCTACACCACGGCCGGCCGGCTCCTGCGCTCGCTGACCCGCAAGGCCCGGCGCACCGACCGCGCGGCGCGGGCGCTCGCCGACCTCGCCGACTCGGGCCCGCTCGCCCAGGCCGTCGCCGCCGTCCTGCGCCGTCCCGGCGGGGGCTTCACCGCCCCGCTCCTGGCGTTCGCCGCGGCCGCGCTGCTGGTCGCGACGGCCCTCCTCACCCCCTTCGGCGGCTGGCCGACCGTGGGCGCCGCGGCCGTGTACGCGGTCCTCTCCGGGCTCGCCGTGTCACGGCCGCTCAAGGGCGCGCTCGACTGGCTCGTACCGCCGGTCTTCCGGGCCGCCGAGTACTGCACGGTGCTGGTGCTGGCCGCCCGCAGTGACGTACCGCACGCGGTGCCCGCGGCATTCGGGCTGGTTTCGGCCGTCGCCTACCATCACTACGACACCGTCTACCGCATCCGGGGCGGTACCGGGGCACCGCCCCGGTGGCTGGTGCGCGTCATCGGCGGACACGAGGGCCGGACCCTGGTCGTGGTCCTCCTCGCCGCCGTACTCACCCACGGTCCGGATTTCACCACGGCCCTCACCGCGCTCGCGGCCGCCGTGGCTCTGGTGGTGCTCGTGGAGTCCATCCGCTTCTGGGTGTCCTCCTCGGCCCCCGCCGTACACGACGAAGGAGAACTCGCATGATCGGCCTCGTACTGGCTGCAGGTGCCGGACGCCGTCTGCGTCCGTACACGGACACGCTGCCCAAGGCCCTGGTGCCGGTGGACGGGGAGAAGACGGTCCTGGACCTGACCCTGGCCAACTTCGCCGAGGTCGGACTCACCGAGGTCGCGGTCGTCGTCGGCTACCGCAAGGAGGCGGTCTACGCCCGCAAGGCCGAGTTCGAGGCGAAGTACGGCGTGACGCTGACGCTGATCGACAACGACAAGGCCGAGGAGTGGAACAACGCCTACTCCCTGTGGTGCGCGCGTGAGGTCCTGAAGAGGGGCGTCATCCTCGCCAACGGCGACACCGTGCACCCGCTCTCCGTCGAGAAGACCCTCCTGGACGCGCGCGGCCGGGGCCGTCGGATCGTCCTCGCCCTCGACACGGTGAAGACCCTCGCCGACGAGGAGATGAAGGTCATCACCGAGGACGGCAAGGGCGTCCGGCGGATCACCAAGCTGATGGACCCGGCCACCGCGACCGGCGAGTACATCGGTGTGACGCTGATCGAGGCCGAGGCCGCCGAGGAGCTCGCCGACGCTCTCAAGGCCACCTTCGAGCGGGACCCCGACCTCTACTACGAGGACGGCTACCAGGAGCTCGTCAACCGCGGCTTCACGGTCGACGTCGCGCCCATCGGCGAGGTGACCTGGGTCGAGATCGACAACCACGACGACCTCGCCCGCGGCAGGGAGATCGCGTGCCTGTACTGACCCGCCTCATCCCGTCCCCGGTCGTCGTCGACATCCGGCGCGGCGCGATGGACGATCTGGCCGGTCTCCTCGCCGACCAGCGGATCTCCGCCTCGGGCAAGCTCGCCGTCGCGATCAGCGGCGGTTCCGGGCGCGCCCTGCGGGAGAGGCTCGCCCCGGTGCTCCCGGGCGCCGACTGGTACCCGGTCACCGACGGCACGATCGACTCGGCGGTACGGCTGGCGGACGGCATCAAGGGCAACCGCTACGACGCCGTGGTGGGCCTCGGCGGCGGCAAGATCATCGATGTGGCGAAGTACGCCGCGGCCCGCGTGGGCATGCCCATGGTCGCCGTCGCGACGAACCTGTCCCACGACGGGCTCTGCTCGCCGGTCGCGACCCTGGACAACGACAACGGCCGCGGCTCCTACGGGGTCCCCACCCCGATCGCCGTGGTCATCGACCTCGACGTGATCCGTGAGGCGCCGGCCCGCTACGTCCGCTCCGGCATCGGCGACGCCGTCTCCAACATCTCGTGCGTCGCGGACTGGGAGCTCGCCCACGACGTCCAGGGCGAGGAGATCGACGGACTCGCGGCCGCCATGGCCCGGCAGGCCGGCGAGGCGGTGCTGCGCCACCCCGGCGGGGTCGGCGACGACGCCTTCCTCAAGGTGCTGGCCGAGGGACTCGTGCTGACGGGCATCTCGATGTCGGTCGCCGGGGACTCCCGGCCCGCCTCGGGCGCCTGCCACGAGATCAACCACGCCTTCGACCTGCTGTACCCCAGGCGCGCCGCCAGCCACGGTGAGCAGGTCGGCCTCGGCGCCGGCTTCGCCATGTACCTGCGGGGCGCGCACGAGGAGTCCGTCCAGATGGTCTCCGTCCTGCGGCGCCACGGGCTGCCCGTGCTGCCCGAGGAGATCGGCTTCACCACCGAGGAATTCGTGCGGGCCGTCGAGTACGCCCCGCAGACCAGGCCCGGGCGCTTCACGATCCTGGAACACCTCAACCTGTCCACCGACCAGATCAGGGACGCGTACGGCGACTATGCAAAAGCCATCCATAGCTGAACTCCGTCCGGTCGTGCACCCTCCGGGCGTGAAGGACCGGCGCAGCGGCGAGCACTGGGCGGGCCGGCTCTACATGCGCGAGATCTCGCTGCGCGTCGACCGGCACCTGGTGAACACCAAGGTCACGCCCAACCAGCTGACCTACGTGATGACCGTCGCCGGCGTGCTCGCGGCGCCCGCCCTGCTGGTCCCGGGCATCCCCGGGGCCCTGCTCGGCGTGCTCGCCGTCCAGCTCTACCTGCTGTTCGACTGCGTCGACGGCGAAGTGGCCCGCTGGAAGAAGCAGTTCTCGCTGGGCGGGGTCTACCTGGACCGGGTGGCCGCCTACCTGTGCGACGCGGCGGTGCTGGTCGGCTTCGGCCTGCGGGCGGCCGACCTGTGGGGCCCGGGACGCATCGACTGGCTGTGGGCCTTCCTGGGCACGCTCGCCGCGCTCGGCGCCATCCTGATCAAGGCCGAGACCGACCTCGTCGGAGTCGCCCGTCACCAGGGCGGGCTGCCGCCCGTCAAGGAGGCCGCCTCCGAGCCGCGCTCCTCCGGCATGGCGCTGGCCCGGCGGGCCGCCGGGGCGCTCAAGTTCCACCGGCTGATCCTCGGCATCGAGGCCTCGCTGGTCATCCTGGTGGTCGCCGTCCTCGACACGGTCAGGGACGACCTCTTCTTCAGCCGCCTCGCGGTCGCGGTCCTGGCCGGCATCGCCCTTCTCCAGACCGTCCTGCACCTGGTGTCGATCCTGGCGTCCAGCAGGCTGAAGTGAGCTCTCCCATGAAACTCGGCGCGGTCATCATCACCATGGGCAACCGCCCCGACGAACTGCGCGCCCTGCTCGATTCGGTCGCCCGGCAGGACGGCGACCGGATCGAGGTGGTCGTCGTCGGCAACGGCGCACCGGTCCCCGACGTCCCCCCGGGCGTACGGACCGTCGAGCTGCCCGAGAACCTGGGCATCCCGGGCGGCCGCAACGTCGGCATCGAGGCGTTCGGGCCGTCCGGCTCCGACGTGGACGCCCTGCTCTTCCTCGACGACGACGGGCACCTGCCGAACACCGACACCGCCGAGCTCTGCCGGCAGGCGTTCGAGGCGGACCCGGGGCTCGGCATCATCACCTTCCGCATCGCGGACCCCGACACCGGGGTCACCCAGCGGCGGCACGTGCCCAGGCTGCGCGCCTCCGACCCGATGCGCTCCTCGCGCGTGACCACGTTCCTCGGGGGCGCGAACGCCGTGCGCAGCCAGGTCATCGCCGACGCCGGCCCGCTCCCCGGCGAGTTCTTCTACGCGCACGAGGAGACCGACCTCGCCTGGCGGGCCCAGGACGCCGGCTGGATGATCGAGTACCGCGCCGACATGGTGCTCAACCACCCCACCACCGCCCCTTCGCGGCACGCGGTCTACCACCGCATGGTGGCGCGCAACCGCGTCTGGCTCGCCCGCCGGAACCTGCCGGCGCCCCTGGTCCCGCTCTACGTCGGGGTCTGGCTCCTCCTCACCCTGGTGCGGCGGCCCTCCCTGCCCGCCCTCAGAGCGTGGTTCGGGGGCTTCCGGGAAGGCTGGACCAAGCCCTGCGGACCCCGGCGCCCCATGAGGTGGCGTACGGTGTGGCGGCTGACCAGACTGGGCCGGCCGCCGGTGATCTGAGAGGCTTTCCCTCTGAGACCATGAGCCGTAATCATTTCCGTACGGGGTACCTGTCCGCCTTGGCCGCGCCCGCGACCGGCTGCGCATCGTGAAGACGAGAGTTCTTAACTGTGAGTGACACGACCCAAGACGGCGGGATTGCCCTGAGCAGCCCGCCGTCCGCCGACGAGGGACTGAGCGCGTCCCAGCTGGCCGAAAAGTACGGCCTGACGGTCAGCGGAGCCCGGCCCGGGCTGTTCGGCTACATCCGGCAGCTATGGGGCCGCCGGCACTTCATCCTCGCGTTCTCGCGGGCGAAGCTGGCCTCGCAGTACAGCCAGGCCAAGCTCGGGCAGCTGTGGCAGGTGGCCACACCGCTGCTGAACGCCCTGGTCTACTTCCTGATCTTCGGGCTGATCCTGGGCACCCGGAAGGGGATGAGCCAGGAGGTCTTCATCCCCTTCCTCGTGACGGGTGTCTTCGTCTTCACCTTCACCCAGAGCTCGGTCATGGCCGGGGTGCGCTCCATCTCCGGCAACATCGGCCTGGTCCGGGCGCTGCACTTCCCCCGGGCCTCGCTGCCGGTCTCGTTCTCGCTCCAGCAGCTCCAGCAGCTGCTGTACTCGATGATCGTGCTGGTGGCCGTCGCGGTGGCCTTCGGCAGCTACCCGGGGCTCTCCTGGCTGCTGGTCGTCCCGGCGCTGGCCATGCAGTTCTTCTTCAACACGGGCCTGGCCCTGGTGATGGCCCGGATGGGGAGCAAGACCCCCGACCTCGCCCAGCTGATGCCCTTCGTCATGCGGACGTGGATGTACGCCTCGGGCGTCATGTTCTCCATCCCCGTGATGCTGGCGGACAAGCCGAAGTGGATCGCCGACGTACTCCAGTACAACCCGGCGGCCATCTACATGGACCTGGTCCGCTTCGCACTGATCGACGGCTACGGCTCCGAGAACCTGCCGCAGCACGTCTGGGCCGTCGGGCTCGCCTGGGCGCTCGTGGTGGGCGTCGTGGGCTTCGTGTACTTCTGGAAGGCAGAGGAACGGTACGGCCGTGGCTGAGGAATCGTCCCAGGGACACATCCCCACCGTGATCGCGGACGACGTGCACATCGTGTACCGCGTCAACGGCGCGGGCGGCGGCAAGGGCAGCGCCACCGCGGCGCTGAGCCGGATCATGCGCCGAGGCAAGGGCGAAGCGCGCGGTGTGCGCAAGGTGCACGCCGTGCGGGGCGTCTCCTTCACCGCCTACCGGGGCCAGGCCATCGGCCTCATCGGCACCAACGGCTCGGGCAAGTCCACCCTGCTGCGGGCCATCGCCGGCCTGCTGCCCACCGAGCACGGCAAGGTGTACACCGACGGGCAGCCGTCGCTGCTCGGTGTCAACGCGGCGCTGATGAGCGATCTGACCGGTGAGCGCAACGTCGTGCTCGGCGGTCTCGCGATGGGCATGAGCCGCGAGGAGATCCGCTCGCGCTACCAGGACATCGTGGACTTCTCGGGGATCAACGAGAAGGGCGACTTCATCACGCTGCCGATGCGTACGTACTCGTCCGGCATGGCCGCCCGGCTGCGCTTCTCGATCGCGGCGGCCAAGAACCACGACGTCCTCATGATCGACGAGGCGCTGGCCACCGGTGACCGGAAGTTCCGGGTCCGCTCCGAGGAGCGGATCCGCGAGCTGCGCAAGGAGGCCGGGACCGTCTTCCTGGTCAGCCACAACAACACCACCATCAGGGAGACCTGCGACCGGGTGCTGTGGCTGGAGAAGGGCGAGCTCCTGATGGACGGCGGCACCGACGAGGTGCTCAAGGCGTACGAGCGCGAGACGGGCAAGTAACCGCCGCGCGTGTCCCCCGCCGCGACGAGGCGGCGGGGGGCACCTGGCACGCGGGTCCGCGGCCGGAGTGACCCGCGGGGGCCGCGGGCGTTCCCGGGGAGGATCTCCTCCCGGCGGATGACGTCAATTGCCACGGATCCGGGGAAGGTTGACGACGGCCGGCATGTTGTACGACTGCGCGGCGCACCCCGGCGCGGCCCTGTGAGCTGTACAACGTAAGCTGTGACGGTGCTGATTCGCGGCAATGTGGGGTGATACGCCCCCTGTGCATCGCCCGTTGTGAGCATGTCGCACTCGGCCGGACGAGCGGCGTGTCCGAAAAGGGATGTTTTGGGTCAGCAGTGTAGAACGGGAGATATGACGGCAATGATGGAAAATCTCCAGCTCCGACGTGGTTTCGCCGTCCCCGCGTCGGGTGGTCCGCAGTGACCCGTACCCAGCAGGCGCGCTCCGACGCCGCCACCGCCACCCTCGACAAGGCCGCGGACGAGAACTTCCCCGTGGCCCCCTTCTTCCTGCCCCGCGCCTGGCGCGACGACCTGATGGCCGTCTACGGGTTCGCCCGTCTGGTCGACGACATCGGTGACGGCGACCTGGCCCCCGGCGGCGCCGACGCCCGCCACCTCGGCCTCGACCCCGGGCAGGGCGAGGACCGGCTCGCCGCCCTGGACGCGCTCGAAGCCGACCTGCACCGCGTGTTCTCACCGGCCGGCGACGGCCCGCGCCACCCCCTGATGCGTGCCCTGCGCCCCACCGTGCGGCGCTGCGCGCTCACCCCCGAACCCTTCCTCGGCCTCCTCGAGGCCAACCGGCAGGACCAGAAGGTCCGCCGCTACGGGACCTACGGGGAGCTGCTCGCCTACTGCGAGCTCTCCGCCAACCCCGTCGGCCGCCTCGTCCTCCAGATCACCGGCACCGCGAGCCCGGAGCGCATCCGCCGCTCCGACGCCGTCTGCACCGCCCTGCAGATCGCCGAGCACCTCCAGGACGTCGCCGAGGACCTCGGCCGCGACCGCGTCTACCTGCCCGCCGAGGACATGGCCCGCTTCCACGTCGGCGAGGCGGACCTCGCCGCCCCGTCCGCGGGCGCGGCCGTACGCTCCCTGATCGCCTTCGAGGCGGAGCGCGCCCGCGAGCTGCTGGACGAGGGCGTCCCGCTGGTCGGCAGCGTCCACGGCCGGCTCAGGCTGCTGCTCGCCGGATTCGTCGGCGGAGGGCGGGCCGCCCTCGGCGCGGTCTCGGCCGCGGGATTCGACGTACTGCCCGGACCGCCCAAGCCCACCGCGCCGAGACTTCTGCGCGAGGTGGGAGACGTCCTGCGAAGAGCGCACAGAGAGGGGTGAGCCGGACCGTGGAGGGACAGACGACGTACATGTCGGCACCGGTACAGGCCGCATACAGCTACTGCGAGGCCGTCACCGGACAGCAGGCCCGCAATTTCGCGTACGGCATCCGTCTGCTGCCGTACGAGAAGCGGCAGGCCATGTCGGCGCTGTACGCCTTCTCCCGTCGGGTCGACGACATCGGCGACGGCGAGCTGGACCCGGCGATCAAGCACGCCCGGCTGGAGGAGACCCGGGGGCTGCTCGGACGGATCCGGGACAACGCCGTCGACGAGGACGACACCGACCCCGTCGCGGTCGCGCTGGCGGACGCCACCCGGCGGTTCCCGCTGCCGCTCGGCGGCCTCGACGAGCTCATCGACGGTGTCCTGATGGACGTGCGCGGAGCGACGTACGAGACCTGGGACGACCTGAAGACCTACTGCCGCTGTGTCGCCGGTGCCATCGGCCGCCTCAGCCTGGGCGTCTTCGGGACGGAGGCGGGCGCGCCCGGCGCCGAACGGGCCGCGGAGTACGCCGACACACTCGGCCTCGCGCTCCAGCTGACCAACATCCTGCGGGACGTCCGCGAGGACGCGGGCAACGGGCGCACCTACCTGCCCGCCGACGACCTGGCGAAGTTCGGCTGCTCCGCCGGATTCCACCGGGCCACCCCGCCCCCCGGATCCGACTTCGCCGGCCTGGTGCACTTCGAGGTCCGCCGCGCCCGCGCGCTCTTCGCGGAGGGCTACCGGCTGCTGCCCATGCTGGACCGGCGCAGCGGCGCCTGCGTGGCGGCCATGGCCGGCATCTACCGCCGGCTCCTCGACCGGATCGAACGCGATCCCGAGGCGGTCCTGCGCGGCAGGGTCTCGCTGCCGGGGCACGAGAAGGCGTACGTTGCGGTGCGCGGCCTGTCGGGCCTCGACGCACGGTACATCTCACGCCGGACCGCCAGGGGGAGGGTCTGATGACGGGTCCGATCCGACACGCCGGGCGGGCAACCCCCCGGCGCTCACGTGCGTCCCTGTCCGCGACGACGCGGTGTGCGCCGCCGACCGCGCGGACACGGCGAAGGGAGCCGGTATGAGCGGCCCGAGCCCCCGGCCCTCCCGGGCGGTGGTCGTCGGCGGCGGACTGGCGGGCGTCACCGCGGCACTGCGTCTCGCCGACGCGGGGCTCGACGTGACCCTGCTCGAAGGCCGGCCGCGGCTCGGCGGACTCGCCTTCTCCTTCCGGCGCGGCGACCTGTCCGTCGACAACGGACAGCACGTCTACCTGCGCTGCTGCACCGGCTACCGCTGGTTCCTCGACCGCATCGGCGGCTCCCGCCTCGCCCCGCTCCAGGACCGCCTCGACGTACCCGTCCTCGACGTCGGCCGGCCCGCCGGGCCCAGGCTCGGGCGGCTGCGCCGGACCGGGCTGCCCGTACCGCTGCACCTGGCGGGCGGCCTCGCCGCCTACCCGCACCTCTCGCTCGCCGAGAAGGCCGGCGTCGCCCGCGCCGCCCTGGCCCTCGGCCGCCTGGACCCCGCGGACCCCGCCCTGGACGGCATCGACTTCGCGACCTGGCTGCGGCGCCAGGGCCAGTCGCAGCGCACCATCGAGGCCCTGTGGGACCTCGTGGGCGTCGCCACCCTCAACGCCACCGCGCCGCACGCCTCCATGGCGCTCGCCGCGAAGGTCTTCACAACCGGGCTCCTCTCGGAACCGGGCGCCGCCGACATCGGCTGGGCCGCCGTACCGCTGGGGGACCTCCACGACACCCTCGCCCGCAAGGCCCTGGAATCCGCGGGCGTGCGGATCCTCCTGCGCGCCCGGGCCGGTTCGCTGGAGCGCGCCGAGGACGGCCGCTGGGCCGTGGCGACCGAGGACGAACGGTTCGAGGCGGACACCGTCGTCCTCGCCGTGCCGCAGGGCGAGACCCACCGGCTGCTGCCCGACGGGGCACTCGACGACCCCGGCCGGCTGCTCGAACTCACCGACGCGCCGATCCTGAACGTGCACGTCGTCTACGACCGCACGGTGCTGCGCAGACCGTTCTTCGCCGCGCTCGGCTCACCCGTGCAATGGGTCTTCGACCGTACCGCGGCCTCCGGCCTCCAGGGCGGCGGCCAGTACCTCGCCGTGTCCCAGTCCGCGGCGCAGGACGAGATCGACCTGCCCGTCGCCGAACTGCGCCGGCGCTACCTGCCCGAGCTGGAGCGGCTCCTCCCGGCGGCGCGAGGGGCCGGGATCCGGGACTTCTTCGTCACCCGCGAGCGCACCGCGACCTTCGCGCCCACGCCGGGCACCGGGCGTCTGAGGCCGGGCGCGCACACCCGCGCCCCCGGGCTCAGCCTGGCGGGAGCGTGGACCGCCACCGGCTGGCCGGCCACGATGGAGGGTGCCGTGCGCAGCGGCTTCAGCGCCGCCGACGCCGCGCTCCAGGCCCTCGGCCGGCCCCACGAACATCCGCTGCAGGAGGCGGCATGAGCAGTACCACCGGAACAAGAGGAGAGTCTGTGACCCCGGCGAATCCGGCTTACGACACCGTGGCGGACCCCACGGACGTCACCGCGCTTCTGGAGCGCGGAAGGGCCCTGTCAGCGCCGGTGCTGCGAGCTGCCGTGGACCGGCTGGCGCCGCCCATGGACACCGTCGCGGCCTATCACTTCGGCTGGATCGACATCGACGGCCGTCCGGCCGACGGCGACGGCGGCAAGGCGGTGCGCCCCGCACTGGCCCTGCTGTCCGCGGAAGCGGCGGGCGCCCCGGCGGAGACCGGGATCCCCGGAGCCGTCGCCGTCGAACTCGTGCACAACTTCTCGCTGCTGCACGACGACCTGATGGACGGCGACGAACAGCGCCGTCACCGCGACACCGTGTGGAAGGTGCACGGGCCCGCGCAGGCGATCCTCGTCGGCGACGCGCTCTTCGCGCTGGCCAACGAGATCCTGCTGGAGCTCGGCACCGTCGAGGCGGGCCGGGCCGCCCGGCGGCTCACCACGGCCAGCCGCAAGCTGATCGACGGTCAGGCCCAGGACATCTCGTACGAGCACCGGGAGCGGGTCACCGTCGAGGAGTGCCTGGAGATGGAGGGCAACAAGACGGGCGCCCTGCTCGCCTGCGCCGTCTCCATCGGCGCGGTGCTCGGCGGAGCCGACGACCGCACCGCCGACACCCTGGAGGCGTACGGCCACCACCTCGGCCTCGCCTTCCAGGCCGTCGACGACCTGCTCGGCATCTGGGGCGACCCGGAGTCCACGGGCAAGCAGACGTGGAGCGATCTGCGCCAGCGCAAGAAGTCCCTGCCCGTCGTGGCGGCGCTCGCCGCGGGCGGACCCGCGTCGGAGCGGCTGGGTGAACTCCTCGCCGCCGACGCCAAGAGCAGCGACTTCGACAGCTTCTCCGAAGAGGAGTTCGCCGCCCGCGCGGCGCTCATCGAGGAGGCGGGCGGCCGTGAGTGGACCGCCCAGGAAGCCCGCCGTCAGCACGCGGTGGCCATCGAGGCGCTGCACGGCGTCGACATGCCGGAACGAGTGCGGGCGCAGCTCACCGAGCTCGCCGACTTCGTGGTCGTACGAAAGAGATGATCACCATCCAGATATGACTCGCAGTCGCCGGCGGGGGGCCCCCCGGGGGCCCCCCCCCCGCCGCCCCTCCGTCGCGTCGTGTCTCAGATCGTGCCGAGCTTGATGATCGAGAGCAGTGCGATCAGCTGGATCGCGGAGGCGCCCAGGGCCTTCGGCCACGGCAGGTCGTGCGACTTGCTCACCATCGAGGTGAAGAGCGCTCCGGCGGCCAGCCAGGTGATCCAGCCGAGTATCTGGACCAGGGAGTTCTCGCCGCCGAGGAACAGGGCGAAGACCAGGCGCGGCGCGTCCGTGATCGACATGATGAGCATCGACAGGCCCACGGTGGGCTGCCAGGAGCCCGTACCGCCGAGCTGGCGCGCCAGGGTGTGCGTGACCGCGCCGAGGACCAGCCCGCCGATGACGAAGCCGACGCCCGTGAAGATCACGTACGGCGCGGCCGTGGAGACCTCCGCGTGGATCGCCTCGTCGCGTGCCTGGTCGAAGCCGAAGAGCGCGAGCAGGCCGTAGACGAAGGTGACGACGATCGCGGGGCCCCAGACGGCGTAGTCCCGCATCTGGAAGAACGTCGGGCCCGGCCGCATCACGATGCCGCTCAGCAGCTGCTTCCAGTGCAGCCGCGGCCCCGCGGGCGCCGCGGGGGCCTGGCCGGCCTGGTAGGTGTTCCCGTCGCCGTACGGGTCCTCGTGGATGCTGAACGCCTGGGTGTGACCCGGGGCGTTGGCATACGGGTCCTGCTGCGAAGGCTGCTGGTAGGGGTCACCGAAGTACTCCGGTTCCCCGTGTCCGCCTGCGTGTCCGTTCCCACCCCCGTGTCCGTTGCCGCCGTGCCCGCCGCCGTACGGGGCGCCGCCCTGGGGGCCTCCGTACGGTGCGCCGTTGCTCCCCGCCGGGGGCCACGACTGCCCGCCGTACGGCGGCGGTGATGCCTGCGCGCCGTACGGCTGCTGCTGCTGCGGGTGTTGCTGCGGTGTGCGGTTGTCCCGGCCGCGTCCGATCCTGAATCCAGCCACACATCGAACGTACCTGGTCCGTGTGGGTGCGGTGTGAGGGCCGGGGGAACAAGGGGCCCATTGCGGCCTAGCTGTGACATCCCCTAAGGGAACCCCGGAGGGTCCGCCGCACCGGCCGGGGCCCTCCGCGGGGCCCCGGTAACGGCCCGGGCACGCGGTAACGGCCCGGGCACGCGGAAGCGGGGGGGGGGGGCCCCCCCGCCCGGGCGGGCCCGGACGGGGGAGGGGGGCCGAGTGCCGGGGGGGGGCACGGCCGGCGCCGCGGCCGGCGGCAGAGGTGGACAGCACCCGG